>CAIPYC010000179.1 GCA_903869185.1 uncultured cyanobacterium
ATCGCCTAGCTGAAAAGCCCTTGTGTAGATCGTTACAAAACCACCAAAAATATTAGAAATGGTACTGGCTCCACCGAAGGTTACTATAGCGCCCAATACAATCGAAATCCCCTGAAAAGCTGGAGAGTTGAAACCTGGTAAGTAGGGAAAAGCGATTGCCATACCAATAGCCCATATCAAAAAGGATGTGAGCTTATAGGTTGGCTTTGCCCAATCTCGGTAGAAACCTGGGATCACCAATATACCTTTTTCTAAAGCCTGGAAGACAGCATAAGACAAACGAACGATATAGTAAGTAAATACGCAAATAATGAGAATATGAAATAAATTGGGCAGGTATTTAATAAAACTTGTCCATGTTAATTCCCAGCTAGAATGAAACGATTCAAAAGCATGTCTGCTAAATCTTTCAGTCGCAGGAAAAAAACTCAATACTAAGGGTATATAAATATATAAAAGGACTAAAATAAACAGCAAACGAATCGTTTGTAAAAGCTTCCAGAATAACTCAGCTTGTTGCTCAGCTGAGAGGATCTGCCAGTTTTGAATTCTCAAAGGTTGGAATAATAACACTTTATATCTATGAGTATATTTATGTATTCTAGGGAAAATGAAATTAATAAATCCAAAGATTATCAAAAAAGCTACAGTCGAAATGAAAGTTTTAATGATGCCCAACAATTTTTGTTCTGGACTGCGTTTCTCTCGATATTGATCTATAGAATCTTGAATTTTTTTAAGATAGCTTTGAGCCAAGCTCTCTATAGGTTCTTTGGCTATCTTTGCATCTCCAGGTGTCACTGACATAATCCACTCATCTTTACTGAAAATGACTACGTTTCCTTCGGCATTTATAGCCTCAATACTATTTAAATCTACTGAGTAGTCATTGGCAATTTTTTCAAGTGTCTTGGTGATCCTTTCGGCACGAGCTTTAGGTGGAATACCAGGTATATTGGAGCTGAAAGAAAATAATGTTTTATTATCTAAAGTAACAGGAAAGTTCTTGGTATTGGGAGTTTTTTCAACAGCTAGAACTTGATTATTTAAATAGACTGTTGCGCTGATATGCATACTAAATAATAATAGTATTGTGGATAAAAAAAATCTAAAATATCTATTTAATCTGTCCATAAACTTATTAATTATTGTTGGGTTTTTATGATTAGGGGAGCCAAATTAAGCAATCTATTGGTGTAGGGATGCTGAGGATGCGCAAAAACCTGTTCAGTCTGTCCTATTTCTAAAATTTGGCCAGAATGCATAACAGCAATTCGATTACAAAGAAAACGGGCCACAGAAAGATCATGTGTGATGAGGATACTGGTAAGATGCAGTTCATCTTTGAGGGTCAGAATCAGTTCCAGTATCTGAAGCTGAATGGTTGCATCCAGCATACTGGTTGGTTCATCACAGATTAACAGTCTTGGTTCGGTAATCAAGGCACGGGCAATTGCTACCCTCTGTTTCTGTCCGCCTGATAATTGACTAGGGTAAAGGTTTTGGAATTCTTTAGCTGGCGTTAATCCCACCTTATCCAACATCTGTTGAACCTTTTGCTTGGCCTGCTCGCCAGTAGCCAAACCATGGATTAACAGAGGATCCCCTATACTTGTCCCAATAGTCATCAAGGGGTTGAGACAGGCATCAGGATCTTGATAGATCATAGTTATCTCTCTTCTGAGTTGTCTCATTTGTTCGGTTGAAAGCAGGGTTAGTTCTTTTCCTTGAAATTTAACCTGTCCATTGGTTGGCTTAATCAACTGCAGGAGAGTTCGAGCTAGTGTGCTCTTGCCACAGCCTGATTCACCTACAATACCGAGGATCTCGCCCTGCCATAGTGAAAAACTTACTCCATCTAGCGCACGGATCAAGTTATTGGGTTGGCTTTTAAAGAGTCCCCCATCCAAGCTGTAGTATTTTTCTAGGTTGATTATTTCTAAAAGTGGTTCTGCATTTGAATTGATGGTATACAAAATCTTCTTTTGATCTCCAAGCATGGCTGCTTCTAGGAGCGATTTAGTATAGGGATGCTGGGGTGAAAAAAGTACAGATTTTGCCTCATCAATTTCAACAATCTCTCCCCTGTACATAACTGCTATCTTGTGACAGTACTTACCAATCATGGCAAGATCATGCGAGATCAACAGAAGAGCCATATTTTCTTGTGTTACCAAACGGGTAAGCTCTTGGAGTATTTCGGCTGCTACAGTAACGTCAAGCGCTGTAGTGGGTTCATCCGCTACAATCAATTTAGGATTCAATAGTAAGGCCATCGCAATTACCACTCTCTGGCGCATTCCTCCACTGAATTCATGGGGATACTGCCAATATCTACTAGATGGGATTTTGACCTTAGCTAGAACCTCTTGAGAGCGCTCTATAGCCTCTGAGTGGGAAATTTTTTGGACATGGGACTTGATGGTTCGCAAACAATGCTCACCTATAGTCATCAAGGGATCGAGCCTCGTCATCGGATCTTGGAAGACCAAAGAAACAATTTCGCCCCTCAAATGCCTCAATTGGTTAGAAGTAAATTTGTCTATTGATTTTCCTGCAAAATTGATATCTCCAGTAACTTGTGATTCTTTAGGCAATAGACGCATAATCGCCCGTCCGAGGGTGGATTTGCCGCAACCAGATTCACCCACGAGCCCCAAAATTTCTCCAGGTTGTAAATTAAGCGAAACATCGTTAACAGCTATATGTTTACTTTTGGGATAGCTTATTTTTAAATTTTTTATATTTAGTAGTTCAGATTTGCTCATTGATTGCCTAGCGAGTCATATAATATGGTATTTTACTGGTAATCAAAATAATAATAGTGACAGATTTTTGAGCGTGAAGCTACAAGTGCAGATTAGAGGAGCAGGATTTCCAATACTTTGTTTGCATGGGCATCCAGGATCGGGAGAATGTTTAGATGTTTTTACTGAGCATTTATCTAAAAACTTTCAGACATTCAGTCCAGATCTTAGAGGTTATGGACAAACAAAAACAAAAACCCCTTTTTCTCTAGAGGATCATCTAACAGATTTAATTGAGCTCTTAGATAGCTATCAAATAGAAGAATGTCTTGTACTGGGCTGGTCTTTGGGGGGTATTCTTGCTTTAGAGCTGCTGATTAGATACCCAAATCGCTTCAAAGGACTGGTACTAGTCGCGTCTGCCGCTTATCCCCATGGAGATCATCCTAGTGTGGGCTTTTGGGATCTTTTTAACACAGTCATTGCTGCTATATTAAACACTATTAAACCAGGGTGGCAATGGAATATTGATACTTTTGGCAAAAGGTCTTTGTTTCGCTATTTGGTAAGCCAACAGACTCCAAGCACGTACTTTTATCTAGCCAAATATGCTGTACCTTCTTACTTGAAAACTTCCCACTTTGCCCACAAGGCACTTAATGAAGTGATTAGTTCTGGTTATAATCGGTTACCAGAGTTAAAAAAAATAAACGTTCCCACTCTAGTATTGACGGGAACAGACGATCGGCATATAACTAGCCAATCTAGCCAGGAAACAGCAAGGCATTTAAAAAATTGTTTGTTACATTGTTATCCTAATGCGGCGCATCTTTTTCCTTGGGAAATTCCAGCACAGGTTTTGAGAGATCTTGACTGTTGGTTGGAACAACATCGAGAGTTTTTTACTTGACTATTTTGCACCGATATTTTCCTGTAACCCACCCTCATCAATTGTCAACAGAGATGGTTTACAGCGTCTGATATCCACCTGAATGGATTGGGCACCCTCGGACTTAAGATCCTCTAAATAGCCTCTGTGATAACCTTTGGCTTCAGCTAAAGAGATGAAAGGTCCAAAGTAGTAAATACATTTTGGGTTTTCGGTTCTGATTTCAGCCCAATAGGCTAGACCCAACTTATCCAATAGTGTTAAGAACAATTCAGACATAGGCAATCTCTGTATCTTTTTTCTTGGAGTAATTCTAGCGCTAAAAGCTTGGTTATTCATCTAAATATTAAGGAACTTGTGTTTTTATTGGGGAAATTGTCAGCGATTCTCAGATATATGTAGTTTATCAATATGACGTTGACGATATACTTCATATAGGGTAATAGCGGTAGCAATAGATGCATTGAGACTGGGAGTCTTGCCAGATTGAGGGATTGAGACCAGTTGATCACAAGATCGCTCTGTCAAGAGATTTAACCCTTCACCTTCTGAGCCGATTACCAAGCCTACCGAACCCTTGAAATCAATTTGCTGCAAGTATTGATTTTTTCCCGCAGAGGTTCCATAAAGCCAAAAGCCCGCTTTTTTGAGATCTTCTAGGGCCCTGCTTAAATTTACTACCCTGGCGACGGGTAGATGCTCTAGAGCTCCAGCAGATACCTTCATTACGGTTGAAGTAATTCCAACAGCTCTCCTTTGTGGAATGACCAAACCTTGGGCACCCATAGCTTCGGTTGTGCGTATGATTGAACCGAGATTCTGGGGATCGGTTATTCCATCTAAAATCACTAAAACAGGACTGTCGCTCTGGCTTTTGGATCTCTCTATCAAATCCATTAATTCAAGATAAGCATAAGGAGATATTTGAGCAGCGATTCCCTGATGATTTGCACCTTGTGTGATTTGAGAGAGCCTTAAATCATCAACTTCATCAATAACAGCGCCGTTTTCTTTAGCTTGAACCAAAAGACCATGAAAACGGGGATCATGCCTTAGTCGAGGAATAACCCAAAGACGATTGAGTTGATGCTCATTTTCTAAGGCAGCTAGAACAGAATGACGTCCATAAATAAGATCGTCGTTTACTTGTTCTGATTGAACTGGATTATTTTCTGCATTTATTTTTTTTTGAGGAAGAGGTTTCGGTTTCCCTACTGGCCTATTGAAGGACTTATTCATTTTAGATTAGCGTACCAGGATTGAGTTTGAGTAGAATTTCGTAGAGACGTTGAGGATCATTGAGATAGAGATAGCCAATGAGAGTTTCCAGACTGGAAGCTTCACGATAAAGAGAAGATGGTATTCTGCGAGAACTGCCAATTGCACCATTTCGTCCCCAGCGCAAGATATCCTGTTCACTTTCTGTTAAATATGGTCTGAGCTTTTCTAGGGAGAGTATCTGCCCTTCGGCTCTAACTTGTTTTACCACTGTCGCATGATAATCAGCATTACGCATTGGAGGCAAAAGAAAGTGTGTGCGAACAAACAATTCATAAACGACATCTCCAATATATGCCAGAGATGCCGGTGAAAGAAGCTTTAATTGCTTAGAAAGATCAATATCTAAATTGTACCGACGTCCAAAAGGCACTCTAAGCTCAATGTCATGTCCACTGCTCTGTTCTTGGGGATTGGTCTCCACTGGATTAAATTCTCAATTGAGGTACCATAATCATTTATGAAAATGCAGATAGCGCTTCTTCCAATGAAGACTTGAGCACAAGGTAGTTTTCTAGACGAACCAGCTTGATTGTCTGAACAACCCTGGCATTGCCAATAATTTGCAGGCTACCAGAAGAAGTCTTGGCTTTTTTGTCTATTTGCACCAATGTTCCTAGTCCAGAACT
Source organism: uncultured cyanobacterium (assembly GCA_903869185.1). Classification (GTDB taxonomy): domain Bacteria; phylum Cyanobacteriota; class Cyanobacteriia; order Cyanobacteriales; family Microcystaceae; genus CAISPN01. The sequence continues at coordinate 5,544 of CAIPYC010000179.1, forward strand.
GTCTAGAAAATTTATATTGGACAAATCCAGTATAACGTTGGCAGGACCTTCATCCAGGGCAGAGTTGACTACCTTCTTGAAGCTAGGCTCAGAAAAGGCATCTAAAAGCCCAGTCAGTCGGAATATTTGGCACTTGCCTCTGACTTCGCGAGTTCCTCTTAAACTTACAGTCAGGTTAAGTTGTTCAGGAATAAGTCTTTCCTCCTTAAAAAATTAGAGTAAACTGATCAAAGAGCATTTTAGCTTATCCAGGTCAGAAGAATATGAATTGTATATATTAATTTATAAAATTGCCAGAGACTTTCGTCATGGTCAGAATTGATTTAAACTGAGAGACCAGCTCCTTCATTTCCCTTGGATTGAGCTTATTAAAAGAAATTTATGTCATTAATCCGTCACTTACATCGACAACTGACAACAAAAGAGCGCTCAGCAATAGAAATTACTACTGGTTTTCTAGAGCGGATTGAGCAGATTGAGCCAAAGCTACATAGCTTTTTAACTATTACAGCCTCTCATGCTCTCGAGGCAGCCCGAAGAGTGGATAACAAGTTAGCTCAGGGAGAACAAATCGGTCTTTTAGAGGGTATTCCGATTGCAATTAAAGACAATCTATGTACTAAAGGAATACCTACTACATGTGGTTCTCAAATATTGCGTAATTTTATTCCTCCTTACGAATCAACGGTTACCGCTAGATTGCAACATGCAGGGGCAATCATTCTGGGTAAAACCAACCTAGATGAATTTGCGATGGGCAGCTCTACCGAAAACTCCGGTTATCAAGTGACGGCAAATCCATGGGATATCTCGAGAGTACCAGGTGGATCTTCTGGGGGATCAGCAGCAGCAGTTGCTGGAGGGGAGTGTATAGTTGCTCTAGGTTCTGATACTGGTGGTTCAATTAGACAACCGGCTTCCTTTTGTGGGGTAGTTGGCTTGAAGCCCACCTATGGTCTGGTTTCGCGCTACGGGCTGGTGGCTTATGCATCCTCTTTAGATCAAATCGGTCCCTTTGCTCGCACAGTAGAAGATGCTTCGATTCTGCTATCAACCATTGCAGGTAATGATCCTCAAGATTCCACTAGTCTTGATTTTACCGTTCCCGACTATTGCCAGTACCTTAAAAGAGATCTCCACGGTATCAAGATTGGACTGATCAAGGAAACCCTTGGAACTGGACTGTCTGCCGATGTCTCCCAATCGCTTCAATTGGCGATCCAACAGCTAGAAAGTCTCGGCGCACAAGTCACTGAACTCTCATGTCCTCGTTTTGGATTTGGATTGGCTGCCTACTACATTATTGCTCCATCAGAAGCTTCTGCCAATCTAGCTCGTTATGATGCTGTCAGATATGGACTTCGCGAAGAGGCAGATTCTCTGATTTCTATGTATAAGAAGACTCGTTCTCATGGACTAGGAGATGAAGTCAAGCGCAGGATCATGATTGGCACATATGCATTGTCGGCAGGTTACTATGATGACTATTATCTCAAGGCCCAAAAGGTTCGGACATTGATTAAGGAAGATTTTGAAAAGGCCTTGGCACAGGTAGATGTTCTTATTTCACCCACATCACCTACTACAGCTTTTAGGATTGGTGAAAAAACAACAGATCCTCTCAGTATGTATCTTTCTGACTTAATGACTATACCGGTCAATTTAGCGGGATTACCTGCCATCAGTGTACCTTGTGGCTTTGATGAACTTGGACTTCCTATGGGTCTGCAAATTATCTCGAATGCTCTGCGCGAGGATTTACTTTTCCAAGTAGCCCATGCTTACGAGCAATCTACCGATTGGCACACTAGAACACCAGCTCTAGATTGAAATATTTTTCCCAAGCACTTGCATAATTATATAAACGTAGTCTATAATTGTAGATCGTGACGAAAGTTTCTATTTCGATCACCAGTCTAACGCCGCTTCCAAGATACTGAGATGCTTGTGCTCTTAAGTCCAAAAGGCAGTAACAGGCGAAACATAACCAAAGCTGTATTTAAGCAATCTGGTTAAAAAACCAAAAGTGGCGCTCAGACGAGGATATCCTATCTCGTTCTGGTAATTTAAACTTTAGCTGCCATGATCACTTGTCGTCTATATTTTTTTAAGAGTAGAGAAAAGCCGTGTCTATCGGTATTTTAGGTACCAAACTAGGCATGACCCAGATCTTTGAATCTGCTACAGGTACTGCCATTCCGGTAACTGTCATTCAAGCGGGTCCTTGTCCTATAACTCAAGTCAAAACGAAAGAAACCGACGGCTACGAATCCCTCCAAATAGGGTATCAATCTGTCAAAGCAAAAGCGCTCAATAAACCTGAGTTAGGTCATTTAAAAAAATCAGGTTCCGCACCAGTGAGACATCTCAAGGAGTACCGTCTCGACAATGTTGCCCAGTTTGAACTAGGACAAAATCTTGGTCCAGATATTTTTAAAGAGGGTGACTATATTGATGTGGCTGGAAAAACCATAGGCAGGGGTTTTGCCGGTTATCAAAAACGTCATAACTTCAAGCGCGGTCCCATGTCGCATGGTTCCAAAAATCACCGTTTACCAGGATCCACTGGAGCAGGTACAACTCCGGGTCGAGTTTTTCCAGGTAAGAGAATGGCAGGTCGCTATGGCCATACTCAAGTCACTATTCGCGCCCTCAAAATAGTGCGTATTGACTCAGAACGTAATTTACTTCTAGTCAAGGGAGCAGTTCCTGGCAAACCAGGTACTCTTCTGAGTATCACCCCTGCCATGCGGGTTGGTAAATAGTCAACATCCAAGATAAATAACTATGACAAGTACTATAATCAGAGACTGGTCTGGTGAGGAGATTGGCAACACTGACTTTGAACTAAAAGTAGCCAAAGAAGAAAATGCTGCTCACATAGTTCACAGAGCTCTCATCAGACAACTCAACAATGAACGCCAAGGTACTGCCTCTACCAAGACTCGCGCAGAGGTGCGAGGTGGCGGACGCAAACCATGGAGACAAAAAGGAACAGGTAGGGCCAGAGCAGGTTCTATTCGTTCACCTCTTTGGCGCGGTGGTGGCGTAAGCTTTGGTCCAAGACCTCGTGATTTTGATCTAAAAATGAACCGTAAGGAAAGACGCTTAGCACTTAGAACTGCTTTTGTCTCCCGTTTAGAGGATCTAATCGTAGTAGAGAGCTTTGCCGATCAGCTCAATCAAGGTAAGACTAAGGAATTGGCTTCTGCCCTGAAGCGCTGGAATATTCAGCCCGATCATAAGACTCTTTTAATCCTTGCGGAAATACCGGAGTCTATAGAAAGGGCATCACGCAATATCTGCTCTCTCAAACTAATCAAGGCCGATGGCTTAAATATCTTCGAGATTTTAACAGCTCAGAAGATTGTCGTCACCGTCGATGCCCTAGCTAAAATCCGTGAGGTCTACAGTAATGACTGATTACAACGAAAGATCTTTGGTAGATTTGGTGAGACGTCCGATTGTCACTGAAAAAGCTACCACTTTACTTGAAGACAACAAGTATGTTTTTGAAGTAACGACTAAGGCTACCAAACCAGAAATCAAGGCTGCCATAGAAGCTCTATTTAAGGTCAAGGTGCTCAAGGTCAATACCCTTATACCTCCGCGCAAAAAGAAAAGGGTCGGTAAGTATTTAGGCTTTAAACCCCTTTATAAAAGAGCTATCGTCACCTTAAGTCAAAGCGACAGCATTACTCTCTTTCCAGATGTCTAGAAATTATTAAAAACCATGGGTATACGTACATTTAGACCATATACGCCCGGAACTAGGCAGGCAATAGTCTCTGACTTTCAGGAAATCACCAAAACTGATCCCGAAAAGTCGTTAACCAAGTTCAAGCACAACCCGAAAGGACGGAACAATAGAGGGGTTATAACTAGTCGCCATCTTGGCGGTGGGCATAAACAACTCTATCGGGCTGTCGATTTTCGCAGAAACAAACTTAATGTTCCTGCCAAGGTAACTGCCATTGAATACGATCCCAATCGTAATGCCAGAATAGCTCTTTTGTTCTATAAAGACGGTGAAAAAAGTTATATCCTAGCTCCAGCTGGCTTATCTGTCGGTATGACAGTTATTGCTGGCAGTGACGCTCCCTTTGAAATCGGCAATGCTATGCCTCTGAGCAAAATACCCTTAGGAAGTGATGTTCACAATATTGAGCTGATTGCTGGTAAAGGCGGACAGATGGTTCGATCAGCTGGTGCGGCCGCTCAAATCGTTGCAAAAGAGGGTGACTATGTGACTTTGCGGCTTCCTTCCAAGGAAATGCGCATGGTCAGAAAAGAGTGTTTTGCCACCATTGGCCGAGTTGGAAATGCCGAAGCGAGAAATCTCAAGCTTGGAAAGGCTGGAAGAACCAGACACCTTGGACGCAGGCCACATGTCAGGGGAAGTGTAATGAATCCTTGCGACCATCCACATGGAGGTGGTGAAGGACGTGCACCAATCGGACGTAGTGGACCAAGAACTCCATGGGGTAAGCCGGCTCTTGGCGTTAAAACCCGTCGTCGTAACAAAGCCAGTAACAGGCTGATAGTCCGTCGTCGCAATAAAGCATAAGGGAAGAATTAGGTAAAAATATGGGACGTTCCCTCAAGAAAGGACCTTTTGTAGCAGACAGTCTGTTAACAAAGATTGAAAAGCTCAATGATAGTGGAAAAAAAGAGGTAATCAAGACCTGGTCGAGATCTTCTACTATCCTACCCAACATGGTTGGTCATACAATCGCTATCCACAATGGTAAAAGTCATATACCCATCTTTATTTCTGAGCAAATGGTTGGTCATAAATTAGGTGAATTTGTCTTGACTCGTACATTTCGTGGACATGCCAAAAGTGATAAAAAAGCTGGTCGTAGATAAAAAAGGATTACCAAATAACAATGCAGGTAGATACTCAACTAGAAAGCAAAGCAATTTCCCGCTATGTGCGTATGTCTCCCTATAAGGTACGTCGAGTTCTTGATCAGATAAGAGGCCGTAGCTATCGCGAGGCTATTATCATTTTAAAATTCATGCCCTATAGCGCTTGTGAGCCGATTATGAAGGCTCTCCTCTCAGCAGCAGCCAATGCTGAACATAATAGGGGACTCAATCGAGGCGATCTTGTAGTAAGCACTGCCTTTGCAGACGGGGGACCAAGTTTAAAACGTTTCCGTCCAAGAGCCCAAGGTAGAGCCTTCCAGATCCGCAAACCAACCTGTCACATTACCGTAGCTGTAGCTCCTCAAGTATAAAAAAAACATGGGACAAAAAATACATCCAAACGGTTTACGCCTCGGTATTATCAAAGAGCACCAATCTCGTTGGTATGCAGATGCCAAGAACTATCCTGATCTCTTACAAGAAGATCATTTAATTCGCAATTACATTCGTAAAAATCTGGTTAATGCAGGAATATCAAGCATCCGTATTGATCGCAAGGCAGATCAAGTGGATCTGGAGATTCATACATCAAGGCCCGGTGTGGTTGTAGGTCGTCAAGGCAGTGGAATAGAAACCCTGCGTGAAGGTATACAAAAAGCCCTCAACGGGAATCGTACCATTCGAGTCAATGTTATTGAAGTCCAAAAGCCTGATGCTGAAGCTAGTTTGCTAGCTGAATATATTGCCCAACAATTAGAAAAACGTGTTTCTTTTCGTCGTGTAGTTCGTCAGGCGATTCAAAGAGCACAGAGAGCTGATGTCAAGGGAATCAAAATACAGGTCAGTGGCCGACTCAATGGAGCTGAGATAGCTCGAACTGAGTGGGTAAGAGAAGGGAGAGTTCCTCTTCATACCTTGCGTGCTGATATTGATTATTCTTACTGTACTGCTAAGACTATTTACGGTATTTTAGGAATAAAAGTCTGGGTATTCAAAGGAGAAATCTTCCCTGGACAAAAGGAATCAGACGTTGCTGCACCTACTGGATTACCCCGGCGCAAAAAACGCCAACAGTTTGAAGATCGCTCCGGCGACGAAAGCTAACCCCAAATTGAAGAACAATGCTCAGCCCAAAAAGAACAAAATTCCGTAAACAACAACGCGGACGTATGAGGGGACTAGCCTATAGGGGCAGTGAGATCAATTTTGGTCAATTTGCCCTCCAAGCTACCGAGCCGTCTTGGATCACCTCTCGTCAAATTGAATCAGCTAGACGCGCGATGAACCGCTACATTCGTAGGGGTGGTGAAATATGGATAAGAATTTTTCCAGATAAACCTGTGACAATGCGACCAGCTGAAACAAGGATGGGATCTGGAAAAGGGTCACCCGAATTTTGGGTGGCAGTGGTTAAACCAGGTCGTATTCTCTTTGAAATTGGTGGAGTTTCTGAGCCAATTGCTCGCGAAGCGATGCGCCTAGCATCTCAAAAACTGCCAATCAAGACCAAGTTCATCATGAAACGAGAAGAACCGAGTGAGGAGGAATAATTCGAGATCATGTCCTTAACCAAAGCATCTGAACTCAGAAAATTAACAGATCAGGAAATCGCAGATTCTATTTTGGAAAACAAGCGAAAATTGTTTGAGCTACGGTTTCAGCAGGCTACCCGCCGTCTGGATAAGTCACACGAGTTTAAACACACCAAAAGGCGTATTGCCCAACTGTTATCAATAGAACATCAAAGACAGCTTGAGGCTGCTCAAACTAGTGTAATTGATCCTAAAGGGGAGTAAATATGGCACTTAAAGAACGTATAGGGATAGTAGTCAGTGACAAGATGGAAAAGACCGTGGTAGTAGCTATCGAAAGTCGTTCCCCTCATCCCAAATACAAAAAGATAGTAGTCAAGACCAAAAAATACAAAGCACATGATGAAGAGAATCAGTGCAAACAAGGAGACCGCGTACGCATCCAGGAAACTCGTCCTTTGAGTAAGACCAAGCGCTGGAAAGTTGCCGAAATTCTGAAAGAAACCTATTCTGCCTAATTTTAAAAGATCATGATACAACAACAAACATATCTCAATGTGGCAGACAATAGTGGTGCTCGCAAGCTTATGTGTCTGCGGGTGCTGAGTACTGGAAATACAGACTATGCAGGAATCGGTGATGAAATCATTGCTGTAGTCAAAGATGCCATTCCTAACCAAGCAGTCAAGAAGTCAGACATAGTTAAAGCCGTTGTAGTTCGAACAAAACATACATTGCGTCGCGACAGTGGTATGAGTATTCGCTTTGATGACAATGCTGCAGTTATCATCAACAATGATGGTAATCCCAAGGGTACCCGTGTCTTTGGTCCAGTAGCTCGTGAGCTTCGCGATAAAAACTATACCAAAATCGTATCTCTAGCTCCTGAGGTAATTTAGGATGTTGCAAAATAAACAAACAGAACGTGTCAGAATGCATGTCAAAAAAGGAGATACAGTTCAGGTAATCTCCGGTAGTGACAAAGGCAAGGTTGGGGAAATAATTAAAACATTTCCTAAAAACAGTCAGGTGATTGTCAAGGGCGTCAACATCAAGACTAAGCATGTTAAGCCTCAACAAGATGGAGAATCCGGACAGATAACTACCTTTGAATCTCCTATCCATAGCTCAAATGTGATGCATTTCTCCACCAAAGAACAAAAAACCAGTCGCATTTGTTACGATTTTACCAAGGATGGTAAAAAAGTACGTAAGCTAAAAAAAACTGGAGAAATCATTGATTAATCAAATTTATAAATTAACCCTGACCAAGTCCAGGAAAAGTTAAACAAAATGCCGCAACTTCGACAAGTCTACCAAAATACAATAGTTCCCAAGCTCAAAGAGCAGTTCAACTATACAAACATTCACCAAGTTCCCAAGGTTATAAAAGTTACGGTAAACCGCGGACTAGGCGAAGCGTCTCAGAATGCAAAAGCCCTGGAATCTTCTTTAAGCGAACTCGGATTGATCACTGGACAAAAGCCAGTTGTGACGAGAGCCAAAAAGGCTATTGCTGGTTTCAAGCTCCGCAAAGGTATGCCAGTTGGGGTTATGGTAACCCTACGCTCTGGCAAGATGTACGACTTTTTAGATCGCCTGATCAATCTTGCTCTTCCCCGGATTCGTGATTTTCGTGGTGTCAGTGCCAATAGTTTTGATGGTCACGGAAATTACACTCTAGGTATCAGAGAGCAATTGATTTTCCCCGAGATAGAGTACGACAGCATCGATCAAATTCGCGGTATGGATATCACTATTATTACTACCGCCCAGACAGATGAAGAGGGACGAGCTTTACTCAAAGAAATGGGTATGCCCTTCCGCAAGAATTAAGAAACTCTTTGGAGAATCACCATTTAAAAAAGGTATCAATGGCCACAAACGACACCATCTCAGATATGCTCACACGCATTCGTAATGCTTGCCAAGTAAAACACTCAAGCACAAACGTACCTACCACCCGAATGACTCGAAGTATTGCCGAAGTTCTCAAAAGTGAAGGTTTTATACAAAGCTTTGAGGAAACTGGAGAAGGCGTGAACAAAGAACTTGTGATTTCTCTGAAATACAAGGGTAAAGCCCGTCAGCCAATCATTAGTAAAGTAAAAAGAGTCAGCAAACCAGGATTAAGGGTTTACTCAACCAGTAAGGAACTCCCTCGTGTACTTGGCGGCATCGGTATTGCTATAGTCTCAACCTCAAGAGGAATCATGACTGACCGAGAAGCCCGAAAACAGGGCGTTGGCGGTGAAATTCTTTGTTACGTTTGGTAAATTTACTAATAAAAAGCTATGTCCCGAATTGGAAAACTTCTCATCCCAATCCCTGCCAAGGTCTCCGTCTCTATTGACGGTCAGTCCATCAAGGTACAGGGTCCCAAAGGAAATTTGGCAAGGATATTGCCAGAAAAAGTCTCAGTAGAACAGGAAGGGGAAATCCTTCGTGTGATCCGTAAGGATGAATCTAGAACTGCTCGTGAAAGGCATGGGCTAGTTCGAACCCTTGTTGCCAACATGATAGAGGGTGTTTCAACTGGATTTACCAAGCGACTTGATATTCAAGGAGTAGGTTACCGCGCACAAACCCAGGGATCAACGCTGGTACTCAATGTAGGATACTCTAAGCCTGTTGAGGTGGCTATGCCAGAAGGAATTCAGGTAGCTGTTGATAAAAATACAGAGGTTATTATTACTGGTATTGACAAGGAAATTGTCGGCAATATTGCTGCTAAAATTCGCGCGGTTCGACCACCTGAACCTTATAAAGGTAAGGGTATTCGCTATCTCGGTGAATTCGTCAGGAGAAAAGCTGGTAAAACATCAGGTAAGAAGAAATAATTAATTATGAAGACTTCTCGCAGACAACAGGTTCAACGTCGTCACGTACGACTCAGACGCGATATCAGTGGAACTCCACAAAGGCCGCGGCTTTCCGTATTTCGATCCAACAATCATATTTATGCCCAAGTGATTGATGATGTGGGTCAACAGACCATTGTTTCAGCTTCTTCCTTGGAGGCTGAATTCAAAGCAGAATTATCCACCGGAGCAACTGTCGAAGCTTCTAGCCTAGTTGGTAAATTAGTCGCCAAGAGGGCTAAGACTAAGGGTATCGATAAGGTTGTTTTTGACAGAGGTGGCAATCTTTACCATGGTCGAATAAAGGCATTAGCCGAAGCAGCCAGAGAAGGCGGGTTAGAATTCTAACTTGATAAAATTTTAAGGACTTGATTTATGAACAAACAAAAACATGGTACCAAAGGCAACAAGGCCAAGGAAAAAGATACTACCTGGCAAGAGCGGGTGATTCAAATTCGCCGCGTTAGCAAAGTTGTCAAAGGTGGAAAAAAACTGAGCTTCAGAGCTATTGTTGTAATAGGCAATGAAAAAGGACAAGTTGGTGTAGGTGTTGGAAAAGCCAGTGATGTTATTGGTGCGGTGAAAAAAGGTGTTGCTGACGGGAAAAAACAACTCATTGAGGTATCTCTTACTAAAGCAAACTCCATCACCCATAGAACAAATGGTTCTTCTGGAGGTGCTAAAGTAATCATGCGTCCGGCAGCACCTGGAACTGGGGTAATCGCTGGTGGAGCTGTACGTACAGTTTTGGAATTGGCTGGTGTCAAAAATATCCTAGCTAAACAGTTAGGATCCAGTAGTCCTCTCAATAACGCACGAGCTACCGTTGACGCGCTAGAAACTCTCCGCACCTTCTCTGAAGTTGCCCAAGAACGTGATATACCAATTGAACAACTATATCAATAGAAAATACAATGAAAATTCATGAATTATTGCCAAAGAATGGCTCTAAAAAACGTCCTCGTCGAGTTGGGCGCGGAATAGCCGCTGGACAGGGAGCAAGCTGTGGTTTTGGGATGCGTGGACAAAAATCCCGTTCCGGCAGAAGTACCCGCCCCGGATTTGAAGGTGGACAGATGCCTCTTTATCGTCGCCTACCCAAGTTGAAAACTTTTCCGCTTGTCAATCATAAGGAATTTACAATTATTAATGTAGGTCGTTTGGCTGAGTTACCAGCTGAGAGTCAAGTTACTATGGAGTTTCTCTTGGAAAAGGGTATCGTTACCACTAACGATGGTCCTTTGAAGATTTTGGGTAATGGTGAACTCTCTGTTGCCCTTAAGGTAAAGGCTGCAGCTTTTAGCGCAGGTGCCAAGACAAAAATAGAATCTGCCGGAGGAACTTGGGAAGTAGTTGCTAATTAAAAACTTTCAGATAGTTCCTGCCTAACTTCAAGGTCTCTTCTAATCAAAAGATTGATTAAATAACAATAAAATAATTAAAGATAAGTTGTCCTTAGATTTCAATTTAAGCACCTACAAGATAATGAGGTAAGGCTCTATGGTTGTAACTCGAGATAAAAACCCCAGTGCTCAAGAGACATTTTTACAGATGGCTCAGGCGGCTGGTTTGCGCGGACGTTTACTTATTACTGTTGGACTTTTGATTTTAGTAAGACTCGGTATATTTATACCAATACCAGGTATCGATCGGGCTAGATTTGCAGCAGAAACCAGCAACTCTGCTGTCTATGGATTTCTAAATATTTTTTCAGGTGGTGGGTTCTCTACCTTAGGTATATTCGCTCTTGGGATTATTCCTTATATCAACGCTTCCATCATCATTCAGCTTCTAACTACAGCATTACCTTCTTTAGAGAATCTGCAGAAAAATGAAGGAGAAGCTGGTAGAAGAAAGATTTCTGCCATTACCCGTTATATAGCACTTGGCTGGGCTGTTATTCAAAGTACCGGACTAACCCTTGGGGTTCTCCAAAAATATGCTCTCCAGCCTGATATTTGGTTTACTGTAGGTACTGTGATTGCTCTTACCGGTGGCTCAATGCTGATCATGTGGATTTCAGAATTGATAACTGAAAAGGGTATTGGCAATGGAGCGTCTCTATTGATTTTTGTAAATATAGTAGCAGTACTTCCACAAACCCTGGGTAACACTATTGAATTTGCACAAACTGGCGGTCGTGAAGCCATTGCGCAAGTGATAGTCTTGCTCCTAGTTTTCTTGGTAATGATTGTAGGTATTGTCTTTGTACAAGAAGGTACAAGACGTATTACTATTATTTTTGCACGTCGTCAGGTTGGTCGTCGTCTCTATCGTGAGAGGACTAGTTATCTACCTCTGCGCCTAAACCAAGGTGGAGTAATGCCTATCATTTTTGCCTCAGCCGTTTTGATCTTGCCAACTTCTCTGGCAGGTTTCCTCAGTGGTGACAATCCGGTTAGTAAATTTTTGGTGCAATTTTCTAACTTAATGCAGCCAGGTAGCTGGGCTTATGTGGGTTTCTATTCAATTTTGATCCTTTTCTTTAGTTACTTTTACGCATCCTTGATCTTCCAGCCTGATGACGTTTCCAAAAATCTTAAGAAGATGGGTGCCAGTATCCCGGGTAAGCGTCCAGGTGAAGCAACCAGTAAGTATTTGGCTTCTGTAAGCAATCGATTGACTCTTTTAGGTGCCCTTTTCCTCTGTGTTGTGGCGACTGTTCCCACTATTGTAGAAAGCGCTACAGGCGTATCGAGTTTCCGGGGTTTTGGAGCTACATCCTTGCTTATCCTAGTTGGTGTGGCAATTGATACAGCAAAACAAATTCAGACTTATGTGATCTCTCAACGCTATGAAGGCATGGTTAAACAATAGATTTTTTTGGGATATTAACAAATGACTAATTCCTCTAAAGGAATAATTTTTTTGGGACTTCCGGGCTCAGGTAAAGGTACACAAGCCGATTTACTATCAGGTCGTTTTGGTCTTTCCCATATCTCTACTGGAGAGATTCTTCGTCAGTCTATCGCTGAAAAAACTCCTCTTGGTCAACAAGCCCAAAGTTATGTTGAACGTGGTGAATTGGTTCCCGATCAGCTGCTTCTAGATCTAATCGATTATGCCTTGCAAAATAACAAACATCAATCAGGTTGGATTTTGGACGGATTTCCGCGCACAGTTACCCAGGCGATCTTTCTAGATAAGCTACTAGAAAAGTTCCCACAGACATCTGTATGTGTGGTAAATCTTGAAGTCCCGGAAAATGTACTGATTGAGCGTTTACTGCAAAGGGGACGTCAAGATGATACCGATGATATTATTCGTCGCCGCCTGGAAGTCTATTACAAACAGACAGCACCCGTGCTGGACTACTATAGCTCTAAAGGTCAAATGAACATTGTCAATGGTGATCGTCAACTCGAAGAGATTACTGACTCCCTTGAGAAATTGATCAGCTCTTAGAAAGTAGATTGATGAGATATAACATCAGAAATATATTCTGCTGCTGATTCAACCAAAGGAACTACATTTTCATAAAGAATGCGGGTAGGTCCTATTACTCCAACGCTTCCCATAGGAACTTCTCCCTGTCTGTAGATGGCAGAAATCAGCGCGCAAAAACGCATGGGTTCAAGAGGATTTTCCGAACCAATCTTGATACTGGCTTTCTTAGCTGGAGCGTCGAATATAAGAGGGATTAGTTGCTCTGGCTCTTCTTCCAAAAGATAGAACAACATTTGTAACTGATTTAGGTTTAATTGCGAAAATTCTGGCTGGCGCAGTACTTCCGAAAGTCCACTGATCATAATAGGTTGCGAGCCCAATAGCCCTGAGTTATTTTCTGTAATCTTGCCGACTAGAATTTTGAGGAACTCAGCGTAGTTATTGAATTGTTGATCCAGATTGCTCAAGTCTATCGTTATAAGTTCATGGATATATTTGCCCCGCAGATGGTTATTTAAAAAATTAGAAATTAGCTGTAATTCTTCTATTGAGTCATTATTATCTTGTTGGACAAATAGGGAAGATGTCTCTACCAGAATAGACTGGGTTTTATAGTTATCTGTCACTAAAACCAACATGATCGCTTTGGAGGAGATTTGCACCAGTTGCAGATGAAGTAAAAGCAAGGCATTAGTTTGAGGCATAGTTATCAGGGTAATGCAGCCGCTGAGGTTCGCCAATATATGAGCAGCTCTTTGTAAGAGAAATTCCAGATTCCAGTTATCCCACTTCAATTGCCGCTTGAATCGCTGTTCTATCGCCGAGGCCATTTTTCGCGTGTTGAAGGTTATTAATTGATCAACATAAATACGATATCCCGAATCAGAAGGCACTCTACCTGAGGATGTATGTGGTTGGTAGAGAAAACCAGCTTTTTCCAAATGACCTAGAGTATTACGGATTGTTGCAGAACTGACATTGAAGTTGTATTCCTCTAGCAGAGTTTTGGAGCCAACGGGTTCGGCGGTAGTTATATAGTGCTTTATGGTGGCCCTTAAAATATCTTGATGGCGCTCATTTAACATAGTGGAGGCAAGCTCTAATTACTATTGTAGATATCCAGAAAATTTAAAAATAAAGTTATAAAACTCTCTAGTCAAAAAGTCTAGCACTTTTAAAACTCAATAGCCTTAGTAAAGTGCAATAGCGGGATCAATCAATCTGGAATATCTATCAATTCCTCCAACTATGTTTTTAACATTCGTAAATCCGATTGATCTGAGCCAGTAACACATTTGCTGCGATCTTATACCATGATGACAGAGAACTAATGTTTCTATTGTGGGATCGAAATCGTTGCTCATTTGAGCTGACCAAATACCATATTGACTTAAAGGTAATATCTTAAAACCATCAACTTTGGCGATAGCAACCTCATCAATCTCTCTAACATCAATTAACTGCAAAACTGCATTTGGTTGTCCTAGCTTTTGTGCTAACTCATGTACAGAAATTTCTATCATATTCGAACTCTACCATATCTAGCTATAGAAGTTTGACTGGGAATTTCCAGATTATATTGCCAAGTCCACATCTGATCACCCAAAGAAAAATGCCACCATTCTCCAGGATGACGACGAAATCCTGCTTTGGTCATAATATCCAATAAAATTTCTCTTCTTATCTGATATTCTTGCTGATCCGGGCGATCCCGGTAATAGTCAGGCTCTGAGCGATCTGAGAGTTCATCAATCTGTCCACCCATATCTATTTCTTCATTGTGAGAATCAACCAGCGTAAGATCTACAGCAGCACCAGTACTATGAGGAGGTGGAGTCTTTGGATTATTGCTTGGAACTGCCCAGATTTTATAAACCTCCTGCCAGATGTCTTCTGAGTCCTCAGTTGAGATCCCTCTTTGCTCAATAATCTCTCTAAAAGTATAGTCAACCATATATTGTTGAACATCGACTGGCCGGTAAGCATCGAAGATCTTGAGTTTCCAGCCCACAATAGCAAGATTGAGATGGTTGCGGGCTTCCAATAGCGCACTTAGCACTCCTTCGCGTAAACAATAGGGATTCTCGTCGCCATAGTCAGCCCCCAATTGAAGATAAGGAGGGGGATTTTCCAGCACAAATAGTTCTGGTGGGATAGGAATAAGAGGTTCGCCGCAATCTGCTATTGGAATTGATAGGTAGGGCTTAATGGGTTGCTTGGAAATCATAGACCTCTTTGATTAATTGAGACCAACTCTGGGCCAGTGAATTTAGTAGGATTTCACCCTTTTCCCTGCTTGCTTTTGTAGGATCGCCGATTACTCCACTTTTAGAAATATCCCTTGTTAACCAAGCAAAGGACAGATCTCCTTCAAGACTCAAAAGACTCTTATCTGGAAGTTGGGGAGCATATTCTCTCTGGGCCAGTGACATCTTGACTTGTTCAGGTAACAGAGATAGCATAATACTCGTTTCAGCATCGCCTGCATGTATTCCGTATGCCAATTCTTCTGGCGATAAAAGCTCTTTGATTTTACTAGGAGCTCTCCACAGGAAATGAGGAAAAACCGAAAAGTCTTGATACTTATACCTTATATCCCTAGCGACTATTTCCATGATTTGGGGTTGACCGCCATGGGAATTAAACAGTATCAACTTGCGAAAACCAGATTGATAAAGACTATCAGCTACTTCCAGTAAAATATTATAAAGAGTTTGACTATTGAGACTGATTGTACCAGCAAAACCGGCATGCTCATTGGACTTCCCGTAGTAAAGACAAGGCAGAGCATAGGCAGTCACATCCTTTTCCAGCAGAGACAGAGCTGCTCCAAGTACACCAATGCCGATAGCTGAATCGACAATCAAAGGAAGATGAGGTCCATGCTGCTCTAGAGCACCAACAGGCTGAATGATTACTACATTCTCTTTATTTGGCATTGAGGCTACTTCGTTCCATGTCAAATAGCCAAAAAATCTCTCCGGCGGAAAGGGATCATGCATCACAAGCCTAAAATCCCCTAGACCAATTCTGACTTCATTCTTTCTAAGGTTAGCGACATCTGATTAAACATTTGCTCAGGGCTAGCCCCAAACTGACTCAGCTGGGTTTTGACTTGTTCAACGCTGATTTTCGCCGTGAAGTCTTCAGATAACTCGCAACGCTTCATCATGATTTTGTAGCGCTCCATTAACTCTTCCATTTTATTGATGAAAAGCTTCTTGCCTTCTCTGTCAAATTTTCCATAATCACCGCCCAAGCTAGTCAAAGACTGATAGTCTTGCATTAGGCTCTTAACCTCGTTTTGGACGATATCAGAATCAAAAAATCCCATTTTCAGTAGTCTCCTTATTCATCATCAATTGCTATATCAATATCTTAAATTCTAAAAGCATCTATCTGCAGTGCGAAATACGGTTTTCCGTATATTCTAATGGATCTCCACACAGAGCAATATAATTTGAGGTAAAATTTTTTTCATGTATGAGATTATTTCTAAACTGGGAAGTTCTCCTCGCCAAAAGCGAATAGCCTTAATCTTGGCAGTTGCTAGTATAATTTTACCGATCCCCCTAGCCGGTCTTCATAAATTCTATTTGAGGCAATATCTTTGGGGTATAGTGTACCTAGCCCTATGGAGCACTCCCATACCTAGGATAGCCTGCGCTATAGATTCTATATGGTACTTATTCCAAGATGGTGAGACTTTTGATAGCTATTACAGTTTGCTTGCCCTGCCGAATTCTCCTACAGACCAGCAGATGAAACTAGAACATGTCCAGGCTGCATCATTAGCTCTAGAAAAACTAGAACAGCTACGTCAACAGGGTTTGGTATCCGAGTTGGAATTTGAACAAAAGCGGCGCCAACTTCTTGAGCGAATCTAGATTCCATTTTGACTATGAATTGGTTTAAAAAGCAAAAAATTCGGACATTATTGTCCCAAAACCCCTATCATCGCCTGCACTCGGCTTTAGAGATTTCTATAGCATCTGATTTGGGGCTGACAATCGATGTTAACCGCGCCTCAATAGACGAATGGCTCAGGCTTTCTATTCTTTCTATCCACCAAGCACGTACATTATTTGAACTATCAAGACAAAATGTACAATTTCTCTCTTTAGAAGATATTTCAGCTGCGATAAATGTTTCACCAAATCAACTCAAGCCCTTCGAATCTATACTGT
The DNA here is from genome assembly GCA_903869185.1 of uncultured cyanobacterium. GTDB lineage: Bacteria > Cyanobacteriota > Cyanobacteriia > Cyanobacteriales > Microcystaceae > CAISPN01. The sequence continues at coordinate 22,383 of CAIPYC010000179.1, forward strand.
ATTTCGGCTACTACGCTACACCTATGAGCCTTTCTCCGAAAAAACTCCATGTCAACAATGCCAGTATAGAGCAGCTGAGCACAGTTGATTGTATTGGACAAGATTTGGCCTTGACTATTGTCAATGAGCGTAAAAGGGCTGGACCATATATTACTCTTGCTAACTTCCAGATCAGATTATCTCTAGATAGCGAGCTCATGTCTCAATTAACTTATTACTTGTACTGTTAATGCTGCACTTTAGTTATTCCACGATAATCAATACATCAATTGACAAGGTCTGGGCTTTTCATGAACGCGAAGACGTCCTGGAGCTTCTCAATGCTCCTTGGCAACCTGTTCAAATAGTTAACCACAAGGGAGGACTAGAGATAGGGGCTAATTCCGAATTTCGTCTAATTCTGGGAGTTGTTCCCATACGTTGGGTGCTAGAACATATCGAATGCAATAAGCCCTATCTATTTGTAGATCGTCAGGAAATTGGACCTATGGACTGCTGGATACATCGTCACCAATTTGAAACAGAAGAAGAAGGAACCCGAATTACTGATTCAATATCCTATTCTATTCCTGGTGGTTCATTGTCCGAGTTAGCATTGGGCTGGTGGGTTGATCTGCGTCTGAAGGATATGTTTGGCTACCGACATCAAATCACTAAAGAGATACTTGAAAATTAATAAGCACCATTGTTGTGAGGGAAGACAACTATGCTTACTGTCTTGAAAATGATCCAGATATCGGTGAACAAATTGTAAGTACTGGCATAATAAGCATCCATCTTGACCCTTTTTGGGTAGGGAATATCGTTACGCCCTGATACCTGCCATAGTCCGGTAATACCGGGGCGGATAGTCAGAACCCTATCGATACTGGAGCCATATCTCTCCAACTCATCCGGTACCAATGGCCTAGGTCCAACTACACTCATATCGCCCATCAGAACATTCCAAAACTGGGGAAACTCATCCAAGCTAGTCAGGCGGAGAAATTTTCCAACTTTGGTAACTCTAGGATCCCGGCGAAGCTTTGCATTGTTTTCAAACTCTTCCCGCAATTGAGGGCTTTCGTCCATAAGAGAGATGAGAATTTGATCTGCATTAGTCACCATGGTTCTAAACTTAATACAATTAAAGCGTTTGAAATCCTTCCCTACTCTTTCTTGGACATAAAATACAGGTCCTCGAGATGTTGCCGCAACCGCAATGGTCAAAATCAAATAAATCGGCGAACATAAAACCAAGACTATTAACGAAAATAAAATATCAAAACATCGCTTAATAAAAGCAGCGTTGAGAGTCTTGTCCAGCGAAAACTTTTTTATTCGTCCTCTGCGGGAAAATGGAGAAAAACCTCGCAGGATCAAGGTATATAATACCTTGGCCGAGTTAAGTTGGCTATTGGCTGTCATTCTACTCCTTCACATCACACACACCACACACTATATAAATGATAAAACTAGATGAGCCTTATTTGGCAAACTCTGAATAAAAAAGCCATTTTTTTAACCGGATCGAGAGGACCAACTGGCAAAACATATTTCCAAGAATTCTAAAAAACGAGATTTAAAGATTTCCTTATTGAAACGTGTGGCTTGTAAATAACAACTCTCTGCCCTAAATTGATGCTTAAATTGCAAAAAAGTTTCAACTGCTTCTACAAGAGATTTTACATTTTGCTCAAAAAACAACAAACCGGTGGCTGACTTTTCACATTTTCGAAGATCTATGACTGTCTCTAGAGCACCTCCCTTGCCGTAAGCTATTACTGGAGTACCACAAGCTTGGGCTTCTACTAAAGCAATGCCAAAATCTTCACAAGCAGCATAGACGAAAGCCCTGGCTTTTCTCATAAACTCTTCAACTACTTCGTTGGGTTGCGTACCTTTAAAAATAATATTCGCTTTGGCTATCTGTTTGAGATTGGACAATTCTGGTCCGTCTCCAATAATAATCAATGGATAACCTAATTGGTTAAAACTTTCCACAATCAGCCTAATTTGCTTATAGCTTACCAAGCGTGAAACCGTAAGAAAAAAATCCTCTTTCTCCTCCTGATAGGTAAAACGTTCTGTATCTACTGGTGGATAAATTACTTCAGCTTCGCGCCTATAGCAACGCCAAATCCTGTTGGCAGTATGGCGAGAGTTGGCAATGAAATAGTCTACGCGATTGGCTGAAATAACATCCCACTGCCGTAAACTCTGTAGTAGATAACGAGTATATATTCCTGCTATACCCCGACCAGCTTTGCTACGTTGTAGGTAATCGTAAGTCAAATCCCAAGCATAGCGCATCGGAGTGTGGCAGTAACATACACTCATCTGACTGGGACTGGTGAGGATTCCTTTAGCTACCGCATGGGAAGAAGAAAGAACTATGTCATAGTTTCTAAGATCCAATTGCTCAATAGCCAAGGGGAAAAATGGCAGGTATTTCTGGATATTACCAGAGACTAAAGGAAAGTTTTGTAAGAAAGTAGTTCCTATTTGACGTCCATATAGATAACTCTCTGGATTGGTCGATTCAAAATCAATCAGTGCATATAGATCTGCGTCTACGTATTTCAGGATTTCTCGTACTACCAATTCTGAGCCACCAGTAGCATTGGGGGTTAGCCATTCATGAACCAGGGCGTAACGCACGTACTAACTAATAGCCGAATCAGCAGAGCCCAATTCGCTATCTCTTTTAGAACCCAAAAGCTCCAATCTGTCTACATTAATTACAGGCGAAAATCGTTTTGAACCTGTTGTTTTATCAGCCCAGCTTTCGATAGACAAGCTGCCACTGATGCCTATCTGGCTGCCTTTGCGAACATAATTTTTGGCAATTTCAGCAGTTTTATCCCAAAACTTTAAATTAAACCAATCCGGCTCATCATCCTTACTACGTCGATTGACAGCCAAAGTTAGGGTGCAGAGAACTTTACCAGATTCAAAGTACTTGATTTCTGGATCTCTACCAGCTCTTCCAATTAAGTGAACAATATTTAAACTCATTGATACCTCTTCATAAAGTACTAACGTGCTCTATTATAGATGATTTTTTCATCAAATGTAAAATGATAACTAGCTTAATAAACTAGACTTTCAGATAAAAAGATAGTAGTATTCAGTCCAATTGCATTCAAATAGAAGGGGATAGTCAAAGTGAGTTTTTGGAGTCGTTTTTCTCTCTCAAGGGATATGGGAATTGATTTGGGAACAGCCAATACCTTGATTTGTGTTTCAGGGAAAGGCATCGTTCTTGAGGAGCCATCAGTGGTTGCCATAGATCGAGACAAAAAAGTACCTTTGGCCTTTGGTGAAGAGGCAAAAAAAATGATTGGCAAAACTTCCGGCAACATTATAGCTGTCAGACCTCTCAAGGATGGCGTCATTGCTGATTTTGAAAATGCCCGGCTCATGTTGGAAGAATTCATTCGTCGCTCACAGGATAGAGGAGGTACTAGTCCGCGCATGGTTATTGGTGTACCAACTGGAATCACCGAAGTTGAACGTCGTGCTGTCAAAAATGCAGCAAGAGAAGCTGGTGCTAGAGAAATTGGTCTGATTGATGAGCCGGTTGCTGCTGCTTTGGGCGCAGGATTGCCGGTGATGGAGGCAACTGGTAATCTATTGATTGATATAGGTGGTGGCACTACTGAAGTGGCAGTGATAAGTCTTCAGAACAATGTTCTGTGTGAATCGGTAAGGGTAGCCGGGGATGAATTGACTGAATCAATCATTCAGTATATAAAAAAAGTGCATAACCTGGTCATTGGTGAACGCACCGCTGAAAATATCAAAATCAAGCTAGGTTCAGCCTATCCAACAGATCAAGAAGAGCCGGTAATGGAAATTCGAGGAATTCATTTAATTTCAGGCTTACCTCGAACAATTACCATTAAAGCCGGGGAAGTTAGAGAAAGTATAGCTGAGCCTCTTTCGATAATTGTAGATGCTGTTAAGCGTACCTTAGAAAAGACTCCACCCGAGTTGGCTGCTGACATTATAGATCGTGGGATTATTCTTGCTGGTGGCGGAGCTCTTTTGCGAAGATTGGATACCTTGATAGCTCATGAGACTGGTATTATCACCCATGTGGCTGAAGATCCATTACGCTGCGTGGTAAGGGGGACTGAGGAAGTTCTCAAAAATTCCAAGTTACTTGAACGTATTCTTGATAAAGATCTAAGATGAACTCAAGAGACTATGTCTTCACCTACTCGTCGAAAATGGAAAAATTATACTACCAGAGTAGCGATTTCTTTCGCAATGTTAGGACTAGCATGGTTACTTGTTAATCTGCAAAAAACTCTCATTCTTGAAATCTTTGCTTTTTTTAAAGCTAATCTTGGACAAAATCCTCCTACACAAAAGAGCTTCCTGTCAAATACCAAAATACGCCAGTTAGAGTCTGAGATAGCTGAACTCAAGCAACAAAATCAGCAGCTAAAATCACTTTTGAAATATTCCCAGGAAACCTCCCAACAAAATATATTAGCCCCTGTAATTGCCCGTAGTCCGGATCAATGGTGGGATCAGATTATTTTGGGACGTGGTAATAATTCAGGCGTAAAAGTGGGAGATACCGTCAGCGGACTCGGCGGGCTAGTCGGTCGGGTTGTCGAAGTGACCCCGAACACGGCTAAGGTCATTTTGATCAGCAATCCAACCAGTATCTTGGGATCCATAATTACCCGCAACCGTTCTATGGGAATTGTCAGAGGTAGAGGTGATCAAGAAGTCGTGATGCAGTTTTTTGAAAAGGTACCTAGTGTCAAGGTGGGAGATGCTGTCATGAGCTCTTCGGTTAGCCAGTTGTTTCCCCCTGGATACTTAATTGGCTATATCTGTTCTCTACAATCTTCCAAAGGCCCGGCACCTGAGGCTGTTGTCCGACTAACTGCGGCCATAAAAAGTCTAGAATGGGTCATGATATCTCCGTTTACCACACCGAAGTCTTCTTGAGATACCTTTTACAGCAGCCTAGCAATATCATTATCACTATAAGTTCACTTTTACTGTGCTTCCTTTTATCCTTGGATCGATTGCCGGGAATGGAGATATTGTCAGTAGGTCCAAACTGGTTGGTAATTTGGTTAGTTACCTGGAGCCTGACCCATAATCGATCACAGTCCTTGATTACTGCAGTTTCCCTTTCTCTGGTTTTGGATGGGCTCAGTTCTGCTTATCCTAGTCATTTGTTTGGTTTGGTAATTGTCGCTTGGTTTAATAGCTCAGCCAAAAGCAAAAATGATCTTGGCTCTTTTCATTCAATTATCCTAGTGGTTTTAAAGATATTTTTCTGGGTATTGGCAGTAGAGGCGATCATAGCACTTCAGTATCTTCTGTTAAATTTTGATTACAATAATGGACTATGGCTTCGTTACCAAAGAATAGGACTGTCCTCGGCTTTGTTGAGTAGTGTATGGACTCCTTTGATCTACTGGCCCTTAAGTAGATGGTGGCTCTATTGTAATAAGAAGAAATAGATAAACTCTAGTATTATTAACTCTAGTTGATATTTATAATCTCAATCATTAATTCCTGATCAATAGCTAATTCCAATGATCAACTCCCTTCTTGTTGTGCCCTCTGGTCCTTTCGAGATTCCTGACCGTGTTTCTACTCCCGTCCATTTTTCTCTGATAGTGCCTACATATAATGAAGGGGGAAATATCGAAAAAATCATTAGAATACTCACCGGAATTTTGGATCAAGAGTTCCCAAATAACTACGAATTAATTATCGTAGATGATGATAGTAAAGACTTGACTTGGGAAATTGCCTATTCATTGATGCCAGATTTTCCTTGCCTAAGGGTCATGCGCCGCACTCAGGAAAAGGGACTTTCAACGGCGGTAATTAGGGGATGGCAGTCCGCAAACGGAGATATTTTGGGTGTGATAGACGGAGATATGCAGCATCCACCAGAAGTTCTACTTAAATTACTGATAGAAGTTGACAATGGCGCTGATCTAGCTGTTGCCAGTCGTCATGTGGAAGGGGGAGGGGTAAGTGATTGGAGCATTGTAAGAAGATTTCTCTCGCGTGGGGCCCAAATGCTGGGTTTGGTCATTTTACCAAGGGTAATAGGCAGGGTTTCAGATCCTATGAGTGGCTATTTTATGGTCAGGCGTAATTCTATAGCAGGAAAAAGATTGAATCCTCTAGGCTATAAAATTCTCATTGAAGTATTGGGAAGAGGGCAGATAGATAAAATAGCGGAAGTTGGGTACACTTTTCAAGAAAGGGAACAGGGAGAGAGTAAAGTCACTTGGAGACAGTATCAGGAATATATTTTTCACTTGCTGCGCTTAAGGTTTTCGACAGGAAAACTTGGGCGTCTCAAAAGAAAGGTTGATTTCCCAATTGGCCGCTTTGTCAATTTTGCTCTAGTTGGACTCAGCGGAGTGGTAATTGATATGGGAGTATTGTATATATTGCACGGACTGGGACATTGGGGCTTGACCAGAAGCGCTGTTTTGGCAGGTGAGCTTGCGATTATCAATAATTTTCTCTGGAATGATCTTTGGACATTTGGGGATATTGCCAGGACCCAAAGATTACCAAGTCAGATTTTCAAGAGATTTTCCAAATTTAATATCATCTGCTTAATGGGTTTAATTCTCAAGGTGTTGATACTGAATGTATTTTTTAACTTTTTTCATCTAAATGCTTATTTAGCAAACTTTCTTGCAATTCTACTGGTGACAGTTTGGAACTTTTGGCTTAATCTTAAATTAAGTTGGCGCGTTACAGAAACCAAATAATAACTATCTAATTAACCGTGGAAATACATTCGACCCAAAAGCCGATCAAATATATTGCAATAGCTATCTTGGTTTTAGGATTGATTCTGAGGTTTCATAACTTAGGGTTACATCCTTACTGGCATGACGAAGTTTATACTTCTTTGCAAATGGGTGGGCATGAGTATAGCATCGAACATGATACTCCAGTATTTAAAGCCAAGGTTCAAAACAAGATTATAACCGCTCAGGAACTAGATAAGTTCTTATATCCCAATCCTGCATCCACTATAGTTGATAGTGTGAAATTAATAGCTCAAAACGATTCTTTCGAAAGTCCTCTTTACTACGTACTGCTTCGTTTTTGGGTCGATATATTTGGCAATTCCATAGCTGTAATCAGAGGCTTCTCTGCATTACTAGGAGTGGCTGTGTCCATCTCCATATACTGGCTTTCTATGGAACTGTTCCGATCCAAGACAACTGCATGGATTACACTTGCTTTAGTCTCAGTTTCGCCCTTTCATTTAATTTATTCCCAAGAAGCTAGATGCCTGATGCTTTGGATGCTTACAATAGCACTATCTCATATAGCTCTTTTACGGGCAATCAATCAACCTAAGGCTATAAACTGGATTTTCTATAGTGTTTCATTAATTTTGGCTCTTTATAGCTTTCTTTTTTCTGTTTTAGTATTGGCAGGACATATTGTATTCCTTCTGGTGTATGACAGATTCCGTTTATCAAAGAGAGTGATTAATTTTTTAGTTTCTGCTCTATTTGCTTTGGTTTGCTATTGCCCTTGGTTAATTTCTGCCGTTTATTTCATTTTTAAGTTTCACATATCTATGCCCTTGAGTTATAAATCAATTCTCAAGGTACCTTTCTGGTATTTATCTCGTTGGCTTCACAATCTGGGTCTAGTGTTTGCCGACTTTAATGTTGGGGAAATATCACCTAAAATACATCAGATTCTCTATGCTTTACTTCTAATTGCAATATTGTGTATGGTTATTTTTGCCATGCGTTTTTTCTACCAACATAGCAACAAACTGAGTCATATTTTCTTATTAAGTGCTATCATTGTCCCTTTTCTGCCTTTATTTTTTAAAGATCTCATAAGTGGTGGAGGTTATACCCAGGTTATAAGGTATTTATCACCTTGTTGGATCGCCATTGAGCTTATTGTTGCCTATTGGTTGGGCAATAAAATTGAATCTAAAAAAACTCCAAGGATAATCTGGCAAGGTATATTGACCTTACTTATTATTCTGGGACTTTCTTCAGATATTTTAATGACCAACTCAGAGCTCTGGTGGAATAAACTAGATGCCAATTTTTTCAAGCAATATGCGGATCAGGTAATCTCAAAAGCTAAGCATCCTCTAATAGTAAATGATGATTCTTATATTCCTTCAGTTATATCGTTTAGCTCAATGGTAGATCCCAATGTCAGGTTTTTCCTATTTAGTGAAAATGGCGAGATTCATATACCAAAAGGTGAATCTGAAGTATATCTCTTTAGACCTTCTGAAAAATTGGTCAAAAAAATTCAAAAAAATTACACACTAGAGCATGTTCCGCTTAAAGATGCTTATCCAGGAGGAGGAATCACATCAGAGCACTTCTATAGGGTGATAATTAAATAACCTGAGTTCGGGATAAGCAATCCCTGAAAGCCTTGTTCTTTCGTAGTTTATCTCAGTCAGATTTTAAAAATGTTATCGATGATGATCCATAGTTGAGAGAATTTCCAATAATAGTGGATATTTTGGAGAAAATGTTA
>CAIPYC010000180.1 GCA_903869185.1 uncultured cyanobacterium
GTCATTTACTTTATTTACCTCCTTATTCTCCTGACTTTAACAAGATAGAACGATGTTGGTCTTGGCTTAAAAGTCGCATTCGTAAATGTCTTGATCAATTTAATAGCCTTCGAGATGCTATCGAGCATATTCTTATGGTTTTTTCTCTATAAGCTCTGGCTATTGCTATACCAATACCTAATCTCAATAACAATTCAGTAATGATCTTGAGGTCAGTTGCCTGACTGTTGAGAATACCATTTAGCACAACTACAGCCAAGATTGCTCCCAGCGGGTCAATTAGAACACCTTCACCTTCTAAAAGAGTAGCTACAGAATGATCAACTTTAACTTGTTTAAGTAGAGAACTGATGACAGTCGGTCCTGTAACCACTATCAAAGAAGCATAGAGAAAAGCAAGAGGAAAAGGAAATTCCTGCCAGCCAATGAGCTGCGATCCCACCGCCTACGAGGGTAATAAACATACCCAAAGTAACCAGATTGCGCAGACTGCCTGAAACCAGACCAATATCTTCAAAGGTCAGATTCAAACCACCGTCAAAAAGAATAACTGCTACCGAAAGAGCGACTAAGACCTCTAAATCTATACCAAACATCTGAGGATGTAACAGATCCAACCCATCAGAACCAAGAAGAATTCCCAAACTCAGCAGAAAGACAATACTGGGAACCTTGAGGAACTCTGCCAAAACTTGAGCAGTAATACCAGCTAGAACCGCAACAATGATCTCAATGGTAAGCTCAAAGGAAGATTCCATTATGGTGGGAGAAAATCCTCGAGCTAGGGCAATCCCTAGCCATAATAGAATGCTATTTCCTTATCTTTAAGAGGGGCAAATCCTGCTTCTACAAGAGATCTATTGAGCTCTTCTCGAGCAATGTGTTTGGCACCAATTCTAACAATTCTAGAGCGCATGGTATTGCTAACACCGCTACGCTGTCTATCAGATTCTAAACCCATCACTTTTTTGTAGAGCTCCAATTTAACAATAGGTATAGGAGAACCATCAAAGTCTATCCCCTGGGCAATTGCTATATCAATGGCATCGGCTCCGGTGGTTGTTTTTTTAATTTCTGACATGATCCCTAGAGTTACTATATTTTAAGAGATCATATCATTATGAGGTCTCTAAGCGAGAATCTTATAACTAGAAAAGGTATTAAGCAAGAGCATCGCCACCGTTAGAGGACCAACCCCGCCAGGGACAGGAGTAATATAGTTGGCCACTTGAAAAACGCCGGCAAAATCAATGTCTCCCACTAGTGTACCATCCGAGAGACGATTGATACCCACATCAATAACTACCGCACCTGGTTTGACCATTGAGGGAGTAATTAACCCGGATCTTCCTACCGCAGCCACCAGAATATCCGCATTGGCTGTAACTTCCGAGAGATTTGCAGTTCTAGAGTGAGCGATAGTGACGGTAGCATTTTTTTCCAACAACATCAAAGAGAGCGGTTTACCGACCAAAATACTTCTGCCGACAATAACCACTCTTTTTCCATCAAGCTCAATATCATATTCTTCTAGTAATTTCATGACACCAAGCGGTGTACAGCTACGTAGTCCTTCTTCTGCTCTGACTAATTTACCCAAATTGACTGGATGGAGCCCATCGACATCTTTATTGGGTGCTATTCTGTAGAGTATTTCAGTTGCATTGAGATGAGCAGGAACGGGTAATTGAAGAAGAATACCGTCTACTTTGGGATCTTGGTTTAGCTTTTCTATTTCCTCAATCACAATAGATTGGTCTATATCTCCAGGAAAATGGTTGCCATAAGAGTTCATGCCAACGCCCAGACAAGAGCGCTCTTTGTTGTTTACATAGACAGCGCTAGCTGGATTATCTCCGACCATCAACACGGCAAGTCCTGGAGATCTTCCTTTTATTAAGCGGATTTGCTCAATTTCTTTAGCTAGTTCAGAGAGAATTTTCTTGGCTAGGGTTTTTCCATCTAAAATCTTTGCAGACATGAGATATTTTGAATTATTTAACTCACTTTTCCTTGATAACTTCCACAAGAGTACGGACATTCCCGCGAGGTGAAAAATCAGCTTTAACTTTAATAAATAATGGTTCGCAGATGGCTACAAAATCATCGAGAATTAAGTTAGTCGACTCTTCATGGGAAATATGACGATCTCTATAGGAATTGATATAGAGCTTAATCGATTTGAGTTCAACGATCAGTTGGTCGGGAATATAAGAAATGTAAATAGTGGCAAAATCAGGATAACCAGAAAAAGGACATTTACAGGTGAACTCAGGCAGTATTAATTCGATAGTATAGCGACGGCCTACGCGGGGATTAGCAAAAGTAATTAACTTTCCTTCTTCAATCGCGCGCTCTCCATATTTAATCTCTTGTGTGGACATCAAAAAGAATGAATAAAACGACTATTACAGACTAACACAACAAGAACTATTGAAACTCATCAGCAAATTTTCTCGATCAGAGGAGCTCCATGAGCGTTCACCCAGGCCAAATTGGCAATACGTCTATCAGAAGCATATTCCCTGATTCGTTCAGCCTCAAAACCAGTGAGATCTATTTCTACCCTAACTGGCGAATCACCGCTGCGCAAAGTTTGGGCGAAAAGTAAAGCGGCAGGCTCAGCCGCACAATCTTGGGGAATCACCAACCAATCATTAGAAGGGTCACTATGAGGTAAACCATTATTTTCTGCAAGGCTATGATAGAGATCTTCTATATTAAGAGAAAAACCAATACCAGGAGCAGACTTTCTCTGAGGATGATAAAGCTCAAGTAGTTGATCGTAGCGCCCACCCTGACCAAGCAAACGTAATCCGGAATCTCCTCGATAAACTATCTGGAAGACTATTCCTGTGTAATAGTCAAATGACTGCAACAGGCTCAAATCCAAAACAATTGGTAAACCGGCTGGATAGATTTTGGAAAGATGATTATTCAAAAGTAATTTGAGATTTTCAATACTTTTCTTACCTGCAATATCTAAAGGAAAATTGCCAACTCTTTCCAGGACTTGATTGATTCCTCCGCGCAGGTCGAATATCTCTAAAGCCATTTGCTTCAACTCATCTGAGCCAAAACATAGCCCTTCAAGCTTTAGTCGGTCTAAAGCCACAATACAATTTCTGATTTCAGTCCGTAAAGAAGGAGGGAAAAGATTGAGAAGAGAACGGGTTAAGTTTACATCTCCAAGAACAAGACTCCAGCCACTCAATCCCAAGCTCTGCAAGCAATCTACAACCAAAAGCAATATCTCTGCATCGGCAAGACTACCACCTACAAAAAGAAGCTCAACTCCGGCCTGAAAGAACTCCATCTGCTTGCCATAGTATCCAACAGGCGGATGACGAAATACATTAGCCCTATAGCAGAGCCTCTGAGGATAGTTCGTATTGCCAGACATTCGGGTTACTGCCGCTCTGGCAATAGAGGCAGTTAACTCTGGACGCAAGCCCAAAGAGTGTTCTGAACCATTTTGTAAATGAACGAGGGTCCTTGGATCAATGGCGCCTCCTGCCAGCAAAGTCTCTGTCCACTCTAGCGTCGAAGTAACGATACGCTGGTAGCCCCATTTTTGAAAGACAGACTGAAGTTGATCATTAATCCAGGCTTTTTGGGAAACTTCTAAAGGTAACAAATCTCTTGCACCAGATGGTGTTTGGTGAATCATTTTCCGTTATTCCTTTTTTCCACCAAAGATATTTTTAAAAATTTCATTATTTTTTTTACTAGATTGTTCTCTACCATTATCACTTTTTGGGGAGTCGCTTTCTTTAACAAATTTGTCTAGAGCCTCTTTGGCTTTTATAACAAGAGCGTCTTGTGCTCCGAGTTGCATAGATTTATTGATATGTATCTTAGCCATGGTGAACTGATTCTGCTTAAGGTAGGCTATACCAGTTAAGGCATGTGCAATTGCATTGGAAGGATCGTGTTTTAATACTTCTTTTAATTCAGTGATGGCCTGGATTGGCAAGTTTTGCTCAATATACTGCTTTGCCCTTTTGATATAGGAATTAACAGATTCAGTCGCAGAGTATTCATTGGGCATGATTGAATTTTTGCCTTCCCACTTGGAACCATGTCGCCGTTTTTGTATTATGTAAACTAGGTTAATCTGACTAATCTGCCCAATTTTAGAGACAACTTCTTCAACTTCTGCATATTGTGTTTCACTGATTTTATTAATCAAGCTACGATACACAAGGTGCAAGCTGGAAACGTCAGCTTCCAATAGTTTTTTACCATCTTCACTGGTAATTACTGGAAAATTAGAGTCTTCTGTAATTTTTTTGGCAATCCGCTCTACTACGCACAAATGCTCTGTGCGCAATTGTAAAGTTGAAATTTGCTTATTGGCAGGAGAGACCAGGCGAGAAAAAAGACTATTGGCTAAATTTTTTTCTCTATCTGTTGAGAATTTACATGTATCGGGATGAATCAGGCGAGCAATCTTGAGATACTGCTTACGAATTTCTTGGTCATTAGCATCCAACGAGACTCCGAGAATGGCATGGTGATCCCTAATATTGTATTGAAACAATCCTTGGTCGATGATAAACAACATCAAAAAGTGCCCTAGCCTGAAATCTATGAGTATTAACCAATATGAGTGCTTATAATTTTAGCGAAAAATATCAATATTTTTAGCCTCAGCCAGAGATTGACTCAACTGAGCATGGATCAATCCATTAGTAGCCAGAAGTCTTCCTGATTCTATAACCAATGGGCTTTGATCATAAGCGGTTACAGTTCCTCCGGCTTCACGCAATATAACAACTCCAGCTGCAATATCCCAAGATTTGAGTCCGCGCTCCCAGTAGCCATCCAATCTGCCACAGGCAACATCGGCTAAATCTAGAGCGGCAGAACCGCTACGGCGAACTCCACGGGTTAAATCACTCAAATAACAAAACTCTCTATAGTTGTTGTCCGATGTTTCACGACGATCATAGGCAAAGCCACTAACCAGTAAGCCTTGGCTTAGATTATCAGTTTTGGATACTTTGATTTGCTGGCGATTTAGAGTCGCACCAGTTCCAGTGGCAGCTCTGAATAACTCTTGGCGAAATGGATTATATATTGCTCCAACTTGAGGTACTCCTTCTATCAAAAGACCAATCGAAACGCAGGCCATAGGATAGCCATGAGCATAGTTCGTTGTCCCATCGAGTGGATCTACTGACCAAAGATACTCGCCTTGGCTGCTGAATAACTCTCCAGATTCTTCCGCCAGGATAGAGTGATTCGGAAAATGACGTCTGATAATTTTAATAATCTCTTGTTCAGATCTTTTGTCTATTTCTGTAACTAGATCTCCCAAATAGCCTTTCTCTTCAATAGATTCTATTTTGCCCAGATTAGACTGCAAAATTGAACCGGCACTTAGAACTGCCTCAGTAGCAATATCCAGAAAAGTCTCTAATTCACTCATTATGTTATTTGAATGTTATTTGATTATTTTTACTCTTCATCAAGAGGTAGTCCAAATCTCACTTTTCCTCTGGCAAAATACCGACCAAACTGTAGTTCATACACTTCATCCGGTTCTTGTATGACCAATACTAAATCAGAACGCGGATAGCTAACGCACAATAGGGCATAACCTTTTTTTTTAAGCTCTGGTGATAAACCCATGGACTCTGGCTGATAAACATCTCCTTCTAAAATCTTGACCGCACAGGCGGTACAAGCACCATTACGACATGAAAATGGCAATATATCCCCACATTGGTCGAGTTCGGCGCTTCTTAATATATATTGGTCTTCGGGCAACTTCAGGTGATATTCTCGCTGCTTGTCAATTATTTTTACTTGATAAAATTTGGTCATTATAAAAAGTTTTTTGCTAAAGTGCCCTATTTGATTATATGATCATAAACTGTGACAGTAAATGGAGAGATGGCCGAGTGGTTGAAGGCGCAGCACTGGAAATGCTGTTTAGGGCAACTTAACGAGGGTTCGAATCCCTCTCTCTCCGTATTGATTAATATTTTTCTATCAAGACAGCAATTTTATGGAGCTGTTCTAAGTGGAATATAAAACGAGGAAGAGATCCGGTAACATCCCAGACCCCTTCCTCGTTCTTATCCAAAAGTGCTTGAAATTGAAAAATCTAAAGATGCTTCTGAATCGTAGTCATTAAACTGGCAACAGGAACAGAGCCTACCACCATATCAACTTGCTTTCCTCCTTTGAAAATTATCAAAGTAGGTATGCTCCGGATCCCAAGATCAGTCGCAGTCTTAGGGTTCTCATCGGTATTCGGTTTGAATACCTTTAGCTGACCATTCAAAGATTCAGCCACTTCATCCACCACAGGAGCGACCATCCGACAAGGACCACACCAAGGAGCCCAAAAGTCTACCAAAACAGGGATGTCACATTCTATAACATCCTTCTTAAAAGTGTCGTCGGTAACTACTAGAGTTGCTGACATACCGAATATCCCTTATTTATTAACAATTAAATTTGTTGCTGATTCAAGTAATTTGTTCTCAGGACAAACCACTACGGAACGGATCTCCAATGACGTCTCTTAAACAAAATCTACTGAGTTAGATTTGGAAGATGAGCCAAGTAAAAGCAATAAGCTCCACTTTCAACATGATAGTGTGATATTGATTCAACATATGAAGAAAGTTCATTTTTCTTTATCTTTCTCAGATTGAGATTATAAAAAAGGAAACCGCTCGCCTAAAAAATACGAGCGGAAAGTGGTGTGAGGAGTGAACGGAAACATTCGTCTCCGCATAACTTTATTGTAGACCAAATCTCTGGTTTTGTGTAGATCGCTAAATACACCTATCTTTAGCTTTTTGCAAGATTAAAAAATTAAAAGTAAATTATTTAATACATTATATTATAAAATTAACATAAATCTAAAGCATATTGCATCAAAAAAAGGAGATTACATAGAAGTGGCATTAATTTTTGACGTTTTAAGTGCAATTAATGATCCAAAAAAGCTAGCCAGTGTTGAAACTTTAAGCGGAATTTGCGATGGTATTCAAAAACTTTCTCTCAGCCATGGACTCAATCCTGCAGCAACCCAATCAGTTGTATCCAGTGTCGGCGATCAGCTACGCGCTGGACTGCAAAAACAAGCTTCCGGAAGCAGTCCACTAGATCTAGCTGGATTAATTAGTAAGGTTTCCGGAGGTAATGTTGGTGCCCTTCAATCTCTGATTCCAGACTCAGCGCAACAAGTTCTCCTGAAAGGTTTGACAGACAAAATGGGGTTGAGTTCCACTGGAGCTTTAGGGCTCGTTGGAAGTTTGACCCCATTGTTACTTAAGTTTTTAAATTTGGGTGGATCTAGTCAGGGTATTGGTAATAACCCTTTACTAACTACTTTTCTTGATAGTAACCATGACGGTAATGTCGATATGGGAGATGCACTTAAATTTGCTGGTCGTTTTTTGACTCGCTAATTCACAATTGATTACAAAAATAAAAAAGGTAGGGATATAAATCTCTACTTTTTTATTTAAATTTCTTAAGGAAATCTAGACCGTGGGAATATGGACTGCAGCAGATTTTACCAAGCTTAGCCATTGACCCGATGTGGTTGTGTAACCTATATCAGCAACATAATCAAAGCCGGTTTCAGGAACGGAGATTGTTTGATGATGATCACTTTCTTTAATCTCCTCCTCCCATACAATAGATCCATTTCTGTAGAAACGAAGTACGAGTTTATCGCCTCCATGAGCCTTGAGAGCATCTTTCTCTTCAGAACTAATTTGCCAGTTCACACGAACTTGCTTATTTCCTTGGGGAATTAATTCTATACGATCATGAGATAAAAGTGGTTGAGTTTTATCTTTTGACCATTTTTCAACACTTGCTCCCAAGCTTCCTAAGGCGGCAGCTCCACCTACAAAGGCAGCAGTTCCGGCTTTAAATACATTCCCCAGAATGTTACCGGCTTTATCTCCGATATTATCCTTAATATCTCCTGCAGCTCCTAACAGATCTTCGCCCTTGTCTTTGATACCTTCAACGACATCGCCAGATTTCTCTCCAATGTTGCCTTTGAGTTTACCTGCAGATCCTAACAGGTCTTCGCCCTTGTCTTTGATGCCTTCAACGACACCACCAGCTTTATTTCTAATATTGTCTTTGATCTTACCTGCAGCTCCTAACAAGTCTTCGCCCTTGTCTTTGATACCTTCAACGACATCGCCAGATTTCTCTCCAATGTTGCCTTTGAGCTTACCTGCAGCTCCTAACAAGTCTTCGCCCTTGTCTTTGATACCTTCAACGACATCGCCAGACTTCTCTCCAATTTTGCCTTTGAGTTTACCTGCAGCTCCTAACAAGTCTTCGCCCTTGTCTTTGATGCCTTCAACGACACCACCAGATTTATTTCTAATATTGTCTTTGAGTTTACCTGCAGCTCCTAAGAGGTCTTCGCCCTTGTCTTTGATGCCTTCAACGACATCGCCAGACTTCTCTCCAATTTTGTCTTTGAGTTTACCTGCAGCTCCTAAGAGG
This sequence comes from uncultured cyanobacterium, assembly GCA_903869185.1. Classification (GTDB taxonomy): domain Bacteria; phylum Cyanobacteriota; class Cyanobacteriia; order Cyanobacteriales; family Microcystaceae; genus CAISPN01. The sequence continues at coordinate 8,500 of CAIPYC010000180.1, forward strand.
TCTTCGCCCTTGTCTTTGATACCTTCAACGACATCGCCAGCTTTATTTCCAATATTGTCTTTATAAGCTGACACAAAAGCACTAGTAGTATTGCCAGGGGTAGATCCAAGAGCATCAGTATTGCTTGATGGAAGAGTGGTCAGATTTCCTGGAACTTTGACATGTAAAGACCTGGCAAGAGATAACCAACGTCCATCATTGGTCTTGTAACCGATCTCGGCAACATAATCACGATCACTGCGCAAAATCGGGACATGCCTATCTTGTTCAATTTCAGCAACATCATATTCCTGAGTAGCATGAGAAGGTTGGCGGTCGAGATCAAGATCAGTAGAATCATGGATTTTGAGAATTAGCTGCTTACCACCTTCACTGCGTAGGGCAATTTTGCGTGATTCAGGAATTTCCCAGTAGGCGTAGGCAGAATCAGAGCTACGAGGAACCAAAACAATACGGCTGGCAGGCTCTTGTTTCTTCAATGTAGTGGCGGCGGCAACTGCAACCGCTCCGGCCGTGGCAACACCGGCGGCTACGTAACCGGTAGGCGCACTTACCGTCCTAGGCTCTTCAGGAACACATGCTGGAACTCGAACAGAAGCAGATTCCGCTATTGGCAGCCAGCTGTTATCACTGGTTAAGTAGCCAATTTCAGCCTTATAATCTCGGTTGTCGCGAGCAATGGGTATATGGATATCAGGATTGTTAGAAGTTATTTCAATGGTTTGATAAGCAGTAGAGGCTAGGTTATCTGTAACATCATAGAGACGAATAGCTAACTTTTCTCCACCTCTTTCGTGCAGCTCTTGTTTGCGTTCGTTGGGAATTTCCCAATAGGCATAGGCATCTCGACAATCACGAGGCGTCAAGACTATTCTGCTTCTGCGCACGGGAGCCGGAACGACAATAGGTTCTTCGGTCTTCTTGCCAAGGAGAAAAGGTAAAGCCAAAAGAGGGGCAAACAATAAAACCCACCAGGGAAATCCACTCTTCTTCTCAGGTACCGGAGCTATTGAAGGAGTAGCTGAGGGAACAACAGCAGCAACTTCTTCATTACAAAACTCCTTAGATACTATGATGTGATTACTACTTTCAGTTGCATAGGTTGAGGTATTGGCGTAGCAAAGGAAAGCCTTTACCGCTGGATCAGGATTAGGTCCTTTGTAGATGTAATACAGAGGCTGAGAAAAAGGATAACGAGGATCACTGGGCATAACATTATGCATCGACAGTATCTTCACATCTTTTTTATCTTTGAGTTGGTCAATCAGTGCGTAACCAATACCATTTTTACCTAATTTTTTGACCACGTCATCGGTTTTGTCACTAGCAACAGTAACAGCATTGGAGCCAGTCTTAAGATCCCCTTTGAAAATTGGATAATTCTTGAAGGCATTTCTTGTGTCGCTAGAGGTAGGTCTATCTACCAGAGTGATAGGAGCAGAAGCGCCTCCTTCTTGAGACCAGTTCTTAACATCTCCTTTGAAGATATGGGCAAACTTATCTAAAGGCATATCTCCCTTGTAAGAGTTAGAATTGCCAGTGATAATAGCAATCTTGGCACGAGAGATGACAACTTCTTTTAATCCCTTGGCTTTTTCTTCTGTTGTCAAAGGACGGCCAATACCTGCAATATCTATCTTCCCATCGGCTAAATCCTTAAGGGCGGCATCGGTCCCCGTAGCCGATATAACTACATGACTTGCCGGGTAATGCTTTTCAAAAGGTTTTTTAAGATTTTCATTAATTATTTTGAGACTGTCAGAACCGTCAATTTTTACCGAAGATCCCGTAGGAAGTGCAGGAAAAACTTCTTTGGTCTCAGTTTGGGCCAAAGCCACCTTAAAAGGAACCAGGGTAAATACCAAAAATAATGCTGTAGTTAAAGACTTGTTGCTTTTATTCATTTTCTAATTATTCCAATAATAACTTTTCCAGATTTTAGCAGAGCTATTTCAACTGTTCAGTGATTTTTAATAAAATCTTAAGCCTATTATACCTACTTGTATAAAAACTCGAAGATTATTTTTTGGCATATTCAAATTAGATTATGAGATTTTATGGGATTTTTTTAATAAACAAGATAGCTAGATGGCATGGTCTTTAATATTCTTTA
>CAIPYC010000181.1 GCA_903869185.1 uncultured cyanobacterium
AGACCAGCTGAAAAATACTTCGGCAAGAAGGGTAAATTATTCTGGTTGATTTTATTGATTACGGTTTTGCTGCCAGGATTGATCGTTGCCCGCTTAGCTTATTTGCAATTGTTACAGGGAAGCTATTATCAAGCCAGGGCCCAAGGTGGACGAACCAGAATAGTGCCCAAACCTCCGGTGAGAGGCTCTCTTTTTGATAGCAAAGGAAGGATACTTGCTACCAGTAAGCTCTCACATGCTGTATATCTCTGGCCTGCAATTCGAAAAAAACCAACTTGGTTTGCAACTCTCGGCAGACTCTCGACTATTTTGGCCATACCTAGAAGCAAAATCATAGAAAAAATCCAAGAGTCTCCCGATAGTGATTCTACCTTGATCCGAATTGCCAGAAACCTTACTCCAGCCCAGATCACCGCCCTGGAAGAACATGCAGATGAATTATCCGGCATTGAAGTCGATATTGAGACAGTTCGCTATTATCCCAACCAAGAAATTGCTTCCCATATCCTGGGTTTCACCGGGGAACTCAATGCCAGGCAATATAAACGTCTTAAACCAAACGGCTATCATATGTCTGATGTATTGGGAAAAAGTGGAATTGAGTTGGCTTTCGAACCCCAACTACGCGGAGAATGGGGCGGGCTGATGATGGAGGTCGATGGAGCAGGTAAGGTCAAAAATTTTTTAGGACAGAAGAATGCCAAACCTGGCCAAGATATCAGCCTAACAATTGATCTAGAGCTTCAGAAGGCGGCAGAAAATGCCCTGAGAGATTATAAGGGGTCAGTAGTAGCCCTTGATCCCAGAGATGGTGCAATTTTAGCTATGGCCAGCAAACCGGGTTATGATCCCAATATTTTCTCTCATCGAATTACCAAGAAGATCTGGCAAAATCTCCAGCAAAAAAGCAATCCTTTTCTCAACCGCGCCTTAAGGGCTTTTCCGCCTGCTTCAACCTTTAAAATAGTTACTGAAACAGCGGGGATGGAATCGGGCAAGTATCCACCTGGGACAATGCTCAATACCTTTCCCTATTTGCGGGTGGCTGGTACTAATTTTGGGGAATGGAATAAGGCTGGTTTTGGCTACATAGGCTATATTACTGCCTTAAGTATGAGTAGTAATACTTTTCATGGACAAATTGGACGCGGAGTCGGTGGACCAACCTTGGATAAATGGGCCCGTCTCTACGGTTTTGGACAAAATTCAGGAATTGAACTCTCACAGGAAGAATCACCTGGACTTATTCCCTCACCAGACTGGAAAAAGAAGAACTACAAATCCAACTGGAGTGACGGGGATTCTGTCAATATGTCAATTGGACAAGGATTCGTTGCAGCTACTCCTCTTCAGGTAGCAGTGATGTTTGCCGCTCAAGCCAATGGTGGCTATAGAGTCATTCCTCATTTGCTCAAAGACCAAACAGATTTTTCCCAAAAGCGACAATATCTCAATTTAAAAAGCAGCACATTGCAGACCATCAGGTCTGGACTAAGGGGAGTTATAGCCAATGGAACCGGAAAGGCTCTCGATGTTTCCTATTTGCCACCAATGGCAGGAAAAAGCGGTACTGCCGAAGCACCTCCAGGAGCCACACATACTTGGTTTGGTGCCTTTGCCCCCTTTGATAAACCCGAAATTGTGATAGTGGCTTTTGCAGAACATTCAGGTGGTACCGGTGGACATATAGCCGGTCCAATAGTACTGAAGGTCATGGAATCTTATTTCCACAAGCAGGCACAATCCCCCTCTTCACCCTAATCAGCGAAACAATACATTAAATATCTTAAGATTTTGTTTAAATTTGATCTGTCATTTTTCACAGAGATCCCCTAATATGATAGATAAATTAAGAAATATTAAGATTCCTCGCATTATAATTGAGTAATCTGATTTCTTTATTAGTCATATTAAATTTTGGAGATATTTCGTCATGACAATTGCAGTCGGACGTGTCCAGGAAAGAGGATGGTTTGATACCATCGATGACTGGCTAAAACGCGATCGTTTCGTTTTTGTAGGTTGGTCTGGACTATTACTGTTTCCCTGCGCCTATCTTGCTTTAGGTGGCTGGTTAACCGGAACCACCTTTGTAAGTTCATGGTACACTCACGGACTGGCAAGTTCTTACCTAGAAGGCGCCAACTTCCTGACAGTGGCTGTCTCTACTCCTGCCGACAGTATGGGGCATTCTCTCCTGTTTCTGTGGGGACCTGAGGCTCAAGGAGACTTGACTCGCTGGTTCCAATTGGGAGGACTCTGGCCCTTCGTTGCCCTACATGGGGCCTTTGGCTTGATTGGCTTTATGCTCCGTCAGTTCGAAATTGCTCGATTAGTCGGCATCAGACCATACAATGCCATTGCTTTTAGTGGTCCTATTGCGGTATTTGTCAGTGTATTTCTGATGTATCCCTTAGGTCAATCCAGTTGGTTCTTTGCGCCCAGTTTTGGGGTAGCCGGAATTTTCCGTTTCATCTTATTTATTCAAGGTTTCCACAAT
>CAIPYC010000182.1 GCA_903869185.1 uncultured cyanobacterium
AACTCGATTGTGAAACTCATTAGCGACGAAGATACTTGTCGGGTAGCCGGCTGGGACAATAGTTCGATGCCAGGATTATTCTTTATAAAAAAGCCACTCACTTATTTTTTACTTGAGTGGCTTTTTTTATTTTTTCTATATTGCTTCATGTTTTATTGATCAGATTAAAAATAGTTTCACTCATATCACTCCAAGTATAACTGCGTAGCTCCTTGGAAAAAGAAGAAATTAAAGACTTGTACCTCTTTTTATTATTGGACCATTTAGCTATCCGGTCTGCCAAGTCAACTGCATTTTCAGGATCTGGTAATAGAAGTTCATGCAACTCAGGAGGATAGCGTTCTGCTATTCCTGCTAGAGAGCTTACGATAGAAGGTAATTCACAACAGAGAGCTTCGTGAATTCCTAATCCATATGCCTCATAACGAGTTGGAGAAATCAAACAATCCGAAGCTCTCAGCAAATCAGGGACATCGTCACGAAAACTCAGAAAATCAATTCCTGGAATTTGTTCATCATTTATTTTTCTGCGCCACTTAGTCAACTCTGCACCTATTCCAACTACAATAAGCTGCCCATTCCAGTTGGGAATTTGAGTAAGTTGCTTCCAAGCATTAAAGACCGTATCAAAGCCTTTTCGACGATCACCCAAAGCTCCAATGAATATGATGATATCCTTATCCATAGACCAACCCAATTTCTGGCGCAATTTTAGTTTATCTTCAACCAAAGCTGGATAGAATTCTTGTGGATCGTTTCCATAATATACTACATGTATTTTTCCCTGCGGAATTGATAATTTCTTAATTAGATCTTGTTTAGTACGATAAGAATTGACAATGATTAACTTAGCCATTGATAGGGATTGTTGTTCTTCGCGCAGAGAAAGCTGATGAAAAGCAGATGTCTTGAGTTTGTGGACCAATCCCACCTGACTGACTGGTTGATAAGATTTATGGACATAATGAACCCAATTAATATCGCCCCATTGACAATTACCACCATTGACCACAACTCTGGTACCTTGATAAGAGAGTCTTCGAGCAATATTGTAACCCTTGATTCTAATAAATGGTCCACTCAGAAAACGTGAATCGAAGATTAAGGGGACAGCATGAACCTTGACATTCGAGAAATTCAAAATATCATCAACTACCCGATAGGCTACTATATGTAAATTTTCTCCCCTCTTAGCCAAATAATCAGCTAGGGCAAGATTAGCCCTGTCCATGCCACCAGTTTTGACAAAATCACTAGCAATAATCAGATAAGGCTTATCAGCAGATTTCATAAGGCTTTAAAGCAGCTATATTTTGCAGGTTAAGGATGGGAGTTATGATATTTTTAAATAATGGAAAAAATAACAACTACAATAAAAGTATAATACATTCGCTACCTTAGTACAGTAGTATTTTAATATTATGCCAATTAAACCATTTTTTCACCTTATCTGTCAAGCGTTTTCCATTCTAAAAATCATTCACTTATTTAACGTCAGTTCGGGTTAAGGAAAATGCTATAATCCTTACAGCATAAGGTTTTAGTTAAATTGTTCAATAACATTTTCTCCAAAATATCCACTATTATTGGAAATTCTCTCAACTATGGATCATCATCGATAACATT
>CAIPYC010000183.1 GCA_903869185.1 uncultured cyanobacterium
TACTGGAGAATCCCTCAATTGTCAATGGGTTTTCTATCCAGCCTACTACCCCACTTCTAACCAAAGCATCACACTAGAAGCCACATCCTATTGTCTGGAAAATGCCAATGTGGGAGTATTTTTAACCAACCAAGAAGCTCTCAGCCAAGAGCGCAAAAACTGGGATCGCTCGATTTCGGATCTTATGCATGATTTTAGAACTCCTCTAACTTCAATTTCCCTAGTGGCTGAAACTCTCTCAGATAGCCTACAGGGACAGGAAAAGAAATGGTCGGATCTGATCGTTGCCCAGTCCAATCGCTTGATCAAATTGGTAGGCACTTGGTTAGATATGAGCCAATTGCAGGAAAACTCTAAAAAAGGACTAAATTATCAGGAAGTTGAATTGCACCAACTCATTGAGCTGGCTTGGCAAGGGCTTGAATCGAGAGCCACCATTGCCAAAATCAATCTATCCTATAGCGGACCAGAGCGGATTTATCTCAAGGCTGATGGTGTTAGACTCATTCAGGTATTCACCAATCTCTTGGAAAATGCCATCAAGCACAGTAGTCCTGGTAAAAGTATCTTTGTAGAAGTTGAGCCTTTAGAAGCTTCTGTGGCAATCAATGTAATAGATGAAGGTCCTGGATTTTCCCAAAAAGATCTTCCCTATGTTTTTGAGCGACTCTATCGGGGCAGCTATGCGCGCGAACATACCAAATCAGATCATGGCAATGGACTTGGGCTTTCTATAGTACAAGAGATCATTGGCGCTCATCAGGGAACAATCACTGCCCAGAATCATCCCACGACAGGGGGAGCCTGGTTGAAAATCAATTTACCCTCGGGATCTGACTAAATTATTTTGTCTGCAATATTTTCTTTACTTTTTAAAAACACAAACTATACTGGAAAAAGAAGTCTTTAGAGCTGTTTTTCAATAATCTTTTTGTTAAGCCGTGCAATCAGAATATCCATTGGAGTTGAATTACTTTCATCGCTGCCTTAAAGAACTCGAACAGGATGTTTTGAGGATGGGAACCCTTGTTGAAGATTCCTGTCGTCTAAGCCATAAGGCTCTTTTTGAGCGAAATCTCGAGGCAATTGAGAAAGTCGCTCTGCTCGATAAAAGAATTGATAAATATTATCGCCAGATTGAGAATGATTGCTCCAGGCTAATGAGCGTCCAGTCTCCCCTGGCCCAGAATCTTCGTTTTCTCAGCGCCTACATGCAGCTTGTGCGTGATCTTGAGAGAATAGGTGATTACTCCCAGGATTTGTCTGAAATAGCGGTTCGCGCCTTTGCCTATCCACCGCTTGATTGCCTCAAGGAGATCGAGCAAATGTCCTTTCATACTCAGCTGATGTTGGCCAAAAGCCTTGTGGGATTAGCTGATCTTGATCCTAAAGTTGGTAATCATCTTAAAAACTTGGATGATACTGTAGATGATGCTTACAGTAGAATTTACAATATTCTCGCTTCTCAAAAGGATGTTAAGGGATCTGTAGAGCCTATTTTGTTGATGGGACTATCTATCAGGTATTTAGAGCGCATGGCAGATCACGCGACCAATGTAGGGCAGAGAGTATCTTTTATAATCAATGGATTTAGAAATTAGCAAACTAATTACAAGCTCTCAAAAAAAGTAATTTTCTTAACCTTTTGTTAACCTTTTATTGTTGTCAATCTAACTGAAAATCTAAAAAAAATACAAAAAAGTTGACTGTTTTTTCCAAAAGACATTAGAATAATCTTGGGAATATTTTCTCTTGATTATTAAGTGATTTTTTTGGTGTGAGAAACAGTTTATGAAAAAAATAGCAAAATCTTTGCCTATGCTCTTTGGTTGCCTGGCTTTGGCAACATTAGCTAGTAAAGCGATGGCCGATGATTCGGTAAATCCCAATCAGGACATTCTCAAAAGAATACAAAGGGCTCAACACCCTGTCAGTAAGACCATCGATGCGAACCTTGAAAACAATTCATTTGCTCAGGTTACCAGCGTCAATGAACTACGCGATGTGGCTCCTACCGATTGGGCCTATGAAGCTCTCAGAGGCCTTGTCGAACATTATGGCTGCATAGTGGGTTATCCTGACCGCACCTTTAGGGGCAATAAACCTCTCACCCGTTGGGAGTTTGCAGCTGGCTTGAATGCCTGTATGAACAGTATGGAAAGTCTGATTCGCCAGAATGCAGTCGATCCTCAGGATGTGGAAAGATTAAAAAAACTAGCCCAAGAATTCCAGTCTGAATTGGCCGCTCTCGGCGCTCGCGTAGATAATCTAGAAGGAAGAGTTGCCTTCCTCGAAGATCACCAATTCTCTACTACTACAAAACTTGTCGGTGAAGTTGTATTCAGTATAGCCGAAGCCTTTTCTGGCGGTGCTGGAATTCAAGGTACCTACGGAAGCTGGAGAAACAATGGCACTGCTGGCAAGAACTACAGTTTTAGTGACAACACGATGTTTACTGACCGTGTGCGTTTAAACTTCTTGACCAGCTTCACCGGCAAGGATCAACTTAAAGTTCGTCTGCAAGCCGGTAATGGAGCCAGCGCCATGCAGACAGCGACAGGAGTTCCGGCAGCCCGCCTAGCTTATGACGATGGGACCAATAATAAACTTGCTATTGACGATTTATGGTACAAATTTCCTGTTGGTAACCTGACAGTCACTATTGGAGCTAACTCCTTGAACCTAGATGATGTCATGGATACCTATAATCCATACATGCAATCAAGTGGAACAGGTTCAGTCTCTCGGGCTGAGCGCTACAACAGCTTAGTTTATCGCTCCAGTGCTGATGGTACTGGTCTTGCTTTGAACTACAAGTTCATCAAGGAAATCAGTTTGGATGCTTTTTACCTGGCCAAGTCCTCCACTGCATCTAACCCTAATCCGGTTAATGGACAGACCAATGGACTCTTTGGTGGTGGTTTCACTGCCGGTACCCAGTTGAACATAGCTCCGCTTAAGAATTTTAAATTCGGCTTGACCTATGTTCACACCTATGATGCCACTTCTCAAAACCTCTTCACAGTAGGTAGTCCTATTGGTAATAACCCTTTCAATGGTGGCTCTGTAAGTGCCGACAGGCTCGGACTGGAAACTACGTTCACTCCCTTTAAGGGTATCAACTTCACCGCTTGGGGTGGTACTGCTCAGGCTCACGGTGAAGGCTATATCAACGGTAACCCTGCTCTTGATATCAACAATCGTAGCGGTAATGTCTGGACTTGGAACGCTACTGTGAATTTCCTAGATCTAGTTGTACCTGGTTCAGTACTTAGTGTTGGTGGAGGTCTCTTGCCGAGTGCTTTTGGGGTTGATGGTATCACCAATGCTGCCGGTACTGCTGGTAACTATTTCCCGAAAACATATCCTGGCAGTGGTTCTCAAGATCGCAATGCTTCTTATATTGCCCAGATACAGTATGCTTTTCCCATCGGACAATATATCCAGATCACTCCGGCTATGTATGTGATTTTCAATCCTAACAGCTATGGGGTTAATACTACTGGAGATAATCTTTGGATTGGGGTAATTCGGACAACTTTCACATTCTAAGATTGATTCTCTTTGTTGATTGTAAGCAGGGAGGGCTTCTCTCTGCTTTTTTTTGATCTTAAGGCTATAATTAGTCAAGATTGAAAAGATTAGCAAGATTTGCTCTAAAGGTTCAATACTGTTTGATCAAGCAAGCTAGATGATTGTTGCCCATGAGTTATCAAAATCCCGGTTCTGGATTTGAATCGATATCACCTCCCCAGTTTCGTCGTATTGAATTGAAGCAAGAAGAGGGCAGATGTGTATTGATAATGCCTGCTCAAGCTATAGCAAATTCCGATCACTGGCAAGAACTCTGGCAAGAGTTAAAATACTTTCTTCAAAATGGTGATCGTACCTGGTCGGCTCAACAGTTGGTTATTTTGCAGGCAGGAGATCATCTTCTCGATTCAAGACAGCTCCAGAATCTCTCAGATGTTCTCAAGCAGTCTGGTCTTCAGTTGGCAATGGTAAAAACCAGTCGCAGACAAACGGCGATAGCTGCTGCAACGGCAGGCTATTCTGTTGAACAGGGACATCTGGTTGTTCCATTTTCTGCCAATGAAGATCACTCTAATATCCTAGAGCCTCTTTATCTTAAGACCACCATCAGATCTGGGGTTGAAATCAGCCACAACGGCACTGTAATTGTCTTAGGTGATGTCAATCCGGGTAGTTCGGTTGCAGCCAGAGGAGATATCATCATCTGGGGGAATCTCAGGGGAGTAGCTCATGCTGGATCCCACGGAAAAAAAGAAAGTCGCATCTTTGCCTTAAAAATGGAACCAACTCAGGTGCGTATTGCCGATGTGGTAGCTCGGGTGGCACCGCCTGATCTTGGAGAAATGCAACCGGAAATTGCCTATTTAACCCAAGAGGGAATCGCTGTTGCCAAAGCGTTTAATTTCGAGAAAAATCATGAATTTAAAGAACTTGGTGGGTATTGGCTGGAAATCATGACAGCGATCCCCAAATTAAAAGATGAAACAGCCACAAAATCTTCTATCCTAAATAAAGTCTTAAAGTCCTCTCTTAATCTATACAAGGATATATGAATCGAGTCATTGTAATTACCTCTGGCAAAGGAGGTGTTGGGAAAACAACCGTTACCGCAAATCTGGGAACTGCCCTGGCCAGCTTAGGGCGTAAGGTTGCTCTAGTCGATGCAGACTTCGGCTTGAGAAACCTCGATCTTCTCCTTGGTCTTGAACAGAGAATTGTCTATACCGCCCTTGATGTGCTATCGGGGGAATGTAGTCTAGATAAAGCCCTAGTGAGAGACAAGAGAGTGCCCAATCTAGTTCTTCTGCCAGCGGCACAGAACCGCACCAAGGAATCTATCAGTCCCGAACAGATGAAGGAATTGGTGGAGCAACTCAAACCTGATTACGACTATATTCTGATTGACTGCCCGGCAGGAATTGAGATGGGTTTTCGTAATGCTATCGCTCCAGCTGATGAGGCAATCATTGTAACAACACCAGAGATGGCCGCTGTACGCGATGCCGATCGGGTTGTAGGGCTGATGGAATCAGAGAATATTAAAACAATCAGGTTGATTGTCAATCGAGTTCGTCCTGAAATGATCCAGCTCAATCAGATGATTGCAGTTGAAGATATTCTGGATCTTTTGGTGATACCTCTTTTGGGAGTGGTGCCAGATGATCAGCAAATTATCATTTCTACCAACCGGGGCGAGCCCATAGTTTTAGAACAGCAAGAGAGTCTTCCTGCAACTGCTATCAAGAATATAGCTGCCCGCCTAGAAGGCAAAAACATTCCTTTTCTGGAATTGAAGGCAAAACGTGAGGGATTTTTCCAACGCATTTTGAATTTTTTCAGCAGACTGTTTTAAAGCGTACAATATTGGAGGTATTTTGAAAAATGCTAGAACGTTTGCTCTCATGGCTGCAGCCTGTTAAAAGTGGGGAAGATGCTAAGCGACGCTTAAAGTTGATCATTGCTCACGATCGCGCCACTCTAAATCCAGCAATGTTGGAGTCAATGCGTCGAGAAATTATGGAAGTTGTCAGTCGCTACGTAGAAATTGATCCAGATGCCATGGAGTTTTCTCTAGAAAGTGATCAGCGTTTTACTGCCTTGATTGCTAATCTGCCGATTAAAAGAGTTAAAGCCTATCCCGGTGAGATTTCTTCGGTCTCTGAAGATGTAGCTTCTTCTTGATCCATTCAACAGCCTCAACCAAATCCGAACTACTGTAATCCGGTTTAGTGCTGTGCTGGTACTGGCCACTGAGGACGGATTCCCCGTACCCGGTTCTTACCAGGATGCCCGTTAATCCTGCATTGTGAGCCATGTCTATATCAGTAGCCTTATCTCCTATCATAAAACTTTGGCGCAGATCTAGATCATGTTCCCAAGCCGCCGCTACGAGCATGCCGGTATTGGGTTTGCGCCAGCTACTCCAGGCTGTAAACTCCGGGTTGGTTCCTCCTGCAGTAGGGCTGAGATATGGGCAATAGTATATAGCATCGAGATGAGCGCTTGCTTCTTTTTCCAACTCCTCGATGAGTCTTTGATGTAAATCATCTATATGCGATTTGGGATAAAAGTTGCGCGCTGGTCCTGATTGATTGGAAACCAGGCAACAGAAAAGGCCTAGATCGTTGAGGCTGCGAACTGCCTTGGCAACTCCAGGGATCAGCTGAAGATCCTCAACTCGGTGGATGTAACCTACCTCCACATTAAGTACACCATCGCGATCAAGAAATACTGCAGATTTAGACACGCCAAATTTCTTTTAAAATATTTTCTGGTTGGATGTCACCAATTATACCGTTTGGCGACTGGATTCCAATAAAGCGATCCTGATCGCTAGGAAGTAGTTTACTAGACTGGGTAGGTCCAAATAGAGCGATAGTTGGTGTGCCCACAGCCACAGAAATATGCATTGGACCGCTATCGGTGCAGAGCATCAGGTTTGCCCCGGCAATCATCGCCGCCAGCTTGCCGAGATCAGGGGGGGATGTCACCTTGAGATAAGATCTGTTCTCGAGAAGTTGTTTTACAAAATTACCATCTTCTGGACCTTGGATCAGAACTACCGGAAGATCTGGTTGTTTTTGCCGCAAATCATCGATGACGACTTGCCATTTCTTTACAGAATAAATCTTGTCAATTCCCTTTTTCTGGGCTAATTGACTTGAACCACCATGGATAATGATATAGCCTCTATCACCTAGTCCAAGGCGATTGCCCTCTTGCCGGGCCCAATTGATATCCTCCTTGGGAACAACTACTTTTAAGGGGGGAGTAGGTGTATGGATATTCAAACCTTTTAGGAGATCATGATACATATATGCCGCATATTGATCTCTATTGAGAGCAGATGGGTTGGTCATAAACCAGGATTTATCACTTTGATAACCTACCCTGGTCGCTATACCCCCGAGCCAAAGCAGAAATCCTACTGCTGGACTTGTACCCAAAGAGATACCGATATCATATTCCCTATCCCGGATGATACCTAGCAAGTTGAGATAGTCTGCAGGGCCGTTGCGATCCTTATAACCAAAAAGCAAGACCTCATGCGCCCAGGGACATATCTTATAGGCTCCTTTGGAGCGCGGTTCAACAATAACATCAATAATACTTTGGGGATATTTATCCTTAAGCGTTTCAAGAGTGGGAAAGAAAAGGATCTGATCACCTATTCCACCGGGAATTAGGGCTAGTATGCGCATAGTTTACTCTTTAGTTCTGGTTGTTGGGCTTACTGATTTCACTCGACATGTCAGCTTAATTCTAAATCCCAATGGCTCATTTGGTATGAGTTTTTTTTGATAACGGGCATCTTAGGTATAACTTGGATTTGGGATCTTGCTTTATTTATCGCTTTCGTGAGCCTGTTCGATCAAAAGATTTAAGGCATGTTGCAATTGGTCAATTTGAGCTGTAGCCGTGCCGAATTGTCGAACTACCAAACTAGCTGCCAGATTACCCAAAACGGCGGATTCCCAAGTTGAGGCACCGGCACATAGAGCCAATGTCAATGCCGCAACGACTGTATCTCCGGCTCCTGTGACATCAAAAACTTCTCTTTTGTTGAAGGCTGGAATACATTGATGATCTCCCTGAGTACTAAACAGGCTCATCCCATCTTCCCCTCTGGTGATCAAAAACTCTTTTGCCTTGGTTTTAGTTAAAAGATCCTGACCTGCTCGTCGTAAACTGGCAAGATCATCTATGGGATAGCCTACCTCCCCTTCGGCTTCCGGTAGATTGGGGGTGAATAGGCTGGCCCCGGTGTACCTGATGAGATCTTTTTGGGCATCGACAATGACTCTAGGATGATTACAGGCGGCCTCGATTACAATTTTACTCAATACACCATCTCCGTAGTCAGAACAGACTACCGCTGCAACATTGTCCAGCTGACTGCTGATATATTGAGCCAAACGATCTTGTAGGATATCTCCAGGTGGCAAGTCTGATTTACGATCTACTCTGACAATCTGCTGTGTAACTGATTGTCTGGCATGGCCGGCAATGCGAGTTTTGGTGACTGTCGGCCTTTGATCATCGCTAAAAATTCCACTTACATCGATTGAGGATTTTTTGAAAATATCGAGCAGGGCTTGACCTTGGCTATCATCACCCACTAGACCAACCGCCTTGACTCGGGCTCCCAATTTGGCAAAATTATAGATCGCATTAGCCCCGCCACCGGGAACTTGTTTGGTGAACTCATGGCGCAAGATCAATACTGGCGCTTCGCGGGAAACCCTCTCCACCTCACCTGTGACAAACTCATCTAGGGTCAGATCGCCAATTACCAATACTTTTTGATCCTTGAAACCCTCCATTAGAGAGTGTAACCTTGGTGCTACCGGCACAATCTCATCCAGAATAAAGTCTTTCGTCATAGGGAATAATATTATTCTGTTTTTCCATTAGATTCTGGAGCTGGAGTATTGATTGGAGGCGGTGATGTTTGAATCACTTTAGCCGGTTGTTCTACCCCTGGCAATTCTTTAATTGTTTTGTCTGATTTAATTGTCTTGTCTAGAGGCTTGAGAGTTGAGTTATCCTGCTTTACTTGAGTCCATTTTTCGCAATAGCGTGGATTATATTGAAAATTAATTTGAGCCAGATAGGGACGAGCTATCTTCGAGATATTTGGTACATGCCTGATTTGCTGTATCTGGGCAATAGCTTGATCGTTAAGAATTGGATAGCCCGAACTTTTGATGAGCTCTTTTTCCCCATTTACATTGCCTGTTGAATCCACTATCATAGACACCACCGCGGTTCCGCTGAGTTGAGCAAGGCATGCTTCCTTGGGATATATACCGTCGATGGGATAGATAATTGGTTTGGATTTGATCTCTCCAAAACGAGTACCAGACCATTTGGCATAATTAAAATCAGCCTCGCGTTCTGTTGTATTGTTTGTATCTAGCGCTACAGCTGCCCTTTTTTGCTGAATCTCAGCAGTCCTTTCGGCGATTAATTTCTCTCGCCATTTTTCCTGTGGGCTTAGCGGAGTATTGGAAGTATCAAAACTGCTCGGGCTATTGAACCTTTGCGCCATGGATTTTCGCGAATTAAAACGCCCATTGACTAAATCATCAGGGTTTGGCGGAGATTGAATTGGTTCAAACCTGGGGCGTCTCGAGTATCTAAGAGTTCTTGTCGGCAGAACTGGCAAGGATCTTGACTGATTTAGAGAGGGAAGGGATGGCAAAGGAGGTATATAGGGATTACGTGCTGA
>CAIPYC010000184.1 GCA_903869185.1 uncultured cyanobacterium
ATTAGATAGAGTCGAAGAATGTTTATGGCAAGGTGATGTCGATGGTGCTATTAAGCAGTTCAATGACTGGCAACATGAGCGTGTCAACATATTTATCGCTTATCTCAAGAAGCATCGCTCCAGAATCGTCAATTATTGTTATTATCAGGCTGAAGGTATTTCAATTGGATCCGGCGCAATTGAATCAACTGTTAAACAGATAGGACAACGGATTAAAATATCTGGTGCTCAATGGAATAAATCTAATGTTCCGCAAGTACTTAAGCATCGCTCAGCATACCTCAATGGTCAATTTTCTCGCTTAACCTTGCATAACTGAGATGCTCTCAATCTAATGAAGTAGCCGTAGTGTTATAACTCATCAGAAAACTCAATTTTAGATGGAATTTTAGCATTATATAAAGTATCACCAAAATGACTGGTGATACCAACATTTTGAAGAATCACTCCTTCGTCTCTACGAAGACTAGAAATTAATTTGCGCAATCCTTCTAGACCATCTTTTGTATTAAATCTATGCCAATAATTAGCATTTCCAGGATAGATAATATTATTGGAACTCCTTCTTGCTCCGCAGTGAAGCTGCACAATCCATACCTTTTGTGAATCGGCAACCCATTCCATTCTTATAGGACCGATTTTTTTTACAATTTCAGCATGTAAAACTCTGATTTGGGATATTAACTTATTAGGCAGTGTATTTCTATTTTTACCTCCAATCATAAATTGATCCCCAAAGCCATTTACACCTTCAATTATTGGTTCTTCTCCGTCTTCCTTGTCAACCAACGCTCCAGAAAATTCTGCATCAATTTCTGATTGAGCAATTATTGATGCAATAAATTCACCTTTTGGATCTTCATCAGACATGATTTTAAATGGGTCACGCCAACCACGGAAAGTAGAAAATCTACCAGGCATTTGCACTTTTGGACAAGTACGAATCCATGTCTCGGAAGTGGTTGTAGATTGACCAAATGTGAATGGGGATATCCCTCTACTGATTACAGTAGTTTTTGGAACAGGAAACCCCAGCAAATCAGCTACGATTAAACCGAAAGCTTTATCGCCAATAAGTCTGCTGAAATTATTGGGCCAATGAATCATAGCTTGAGAAAATAATTCTCTTTCGTTAATCTCCCAAATAATTGTATGGTCGTAATTATATCCTTGTCTCAATGGATGTATACTAAATTCCACTCTTTTATTTAAAGGGTATTTTTCAAGAGCAGGGATAAATCCATAAACAACCTGAAGTAATTGTATTCCAATTTTACGAGGCAGCTTGGCAATAGTATTGGGTATATCTGAATCCACACAACGAGGCGTTGCTCCAGGTGAAAATTCTAATATATCTCCTAATACGACTCCAGATACTCCTCCATCATTTATATTAATTGATTCGTTCACAATAGTATATAATTTCTCGTCAAAAGCTAATCTTTTTATATTACTTTTAACGATATCAACAGTTTTAAGTTCACGCAGGAATTCTCTTCTGTGAGGATTAGTCGGATCTTGCGGGTCATAACTACGAATATTGACAGAAGAATCATTAGACTTAGTTAGTAAAACTTCAATTGCTTTATCTAAGGACTCAAAATGGTGATTAGGTGAAAAATCACGGACTCTAGAATAACGCTGCTGAAGATTAGGGCAAAAGCTCACAAATTGCGCTACATTCGCTCCTTGTAAAGATATATTGTTTAATACTTCATCTTTGTAATGCATGTTTGTACTCCAAAATATTTATTTTCAAACTGTTGATAATTCATTAGACAACTGAATCAGTTTGTACAAAGTATTTTCAAGCTTGTCGACAGAAAAATGCGGACGTAGTATAGAAATTGCTTCTTTAATCATTTCAATTCCTTTTTCTAAAGAGAGAAAACATTGGTTTTCATCTAAAACAGGAATTTGTTTTGTGCAAGCTACCCAAAATTCAGTAACACAGCCATTGCTGTACTGCCATCCATCAATAAAAAGTACGTTATCAGCGTATCGCTCAATCACTTTGCCCCAAAAGTAATACCAGTCTTCTTGTGTCCACCCATCAATGTTATCTAGAGCTGTGGGATCAATAACAATCAACGATTTTTTTCGTATTTCATTGATGATATTTTGGGCATGTGCTCGATTAGGTTCTATAACCTCTTGAAAATGAGATTCACGATATCGTATATCTGTATTGTCAATGTCCAAAAAAGATTGTTCAATTTTTTTTAACCAATCAAAGTATCTCCTGCCAGTGGTAATTGGAGCACTACAATACACTGCATAGTTGCCATTGATAACACTGGCATAAACCATAAGCATCATATCTATAGAAGTCTTCTTTGACTTTCCTGGGCTTATATCCATTTTATTAGGCTCAATTATCTTAATAAAAAATCGGGAAGTACTTTGATAAACAACTATTCTTCTTCTATTGAAGGTTTAATAGACTTTTACCAATCCTTTGACAAATTGCTTAAATTTTAACTCATTACCAATATACCACCATATTTATTTAACCTGAGTTCGGGATAAGCAATCCCTGAAAGCCTTGTTCTTTC
>CAIPYC010000185.1 GCA_903869185.1 uncultured cyanobacterium
AAAAGAAAAAATAAAATTTACATCAAGTATTATTTAGGAAAAGTCTTGAGACCTGCCACCATTCAAGAAATCACGGATGATTTGTTTCAATTAGAAGAAATATTGACTAAGGATGATACCCTTTTTATTATTACCAAGGATGAAATGAATGAAACAATGACCAATGAACTAAAACATATTTTTGAAAAAGAAGCCATCTTTATTGTGGTTCAAAGTATTAAAGGGCTGCAATTCAATATTTTAGAACATGTCTTGGTTCCGCATCATCGTGTTCTTAACGATTTGGAAACGGAAGAAATTATGAAAAAATACAATCTTAAAAACAAGGCCGAATTTCCCGATATTTCCCGTTTTGATCCCGTTGCTCAAGTCATTGGGTTGAGACCAGGAAAGGTTTGTGAAATTACACGCATTAGTAAAACAGCCGTGGAGTCCAAATATTACCGAGTTTGTATTTCCTAAGTAAATAAACTTTGTATAGTATATATATCTTATTATAAAATGGAATTACAAGAAATTAATGATTTTATAGTTAAAAAGGTTCCCGTCCCACCTTTACCAAAAATTGAAAATATAATGGGGGGCAGAATGTTTCCAAATCTATATCTTAACTGTTATATTTGTGCTTCTAAAAAGAAAGGAAAAAGTGTATGTTTAAGTAGTATTATTCTAAATTCAATTAATAAGAAGACAAGTGTTATATTCATTGTACCGACTTGTAATAAGGATTTTACATATCAACACATATTTGATAAATTAGAAAAAAGAGACATAAATTATACAGTTTATCAAGATATGGAAGAAAATGGAGTTGATATAATTGATGCTCTGATTGATGGATTATTAATTGACGAACCAGAAGTTACACACGGAAGTAATAAGAAACCGCAGCAGGAAAATCCACCACCTTTCTTTAATCTATTTGAGGACGATGAAGAAGCGAAATCCGAGGAAATGCGAGAAAAAGTAGTAAAAAAGAAAGCACCAAAATATCTTATTATCATAGACGATTGTTCGCAAAGCACTAGAAGTCCTTCTATCGCACGATTACTTAAAGTTCATCGACATTTAAAGGCATCTGTATTTATAAGTAGTCAGAATGAAACAGATATAGTACCAGCATCGTGGAGACAATTAGATTATTTACTTATATTTGGAGGATATAGTTCTAATCTACCTAAATTAGAAAATATACACACTAATATGGATATTCCAGTTCCATTCGATACATTTGTTGATATATATCGTGATGCTACAAAAGAACCATTTAATTTCTTATGGGTGTCAAAAGACGGCTCATTTAGAAAGAATTTCAATAAACAATACCGCCTTTAATTATTTTTATTTTATTTATATATATAAATGAGTTTAATAAAACATAATAAATCTCATCCTTCTGGATTTTCAGTATCACAGGGAGGATTATATCCAGTAGCAGGATTTGACCCGTTAAATTATAAAACAAGTGTTCCACTGGGAAAATCAGAATTAAGAGGAACGGGAATTGTTGCTGATATATTTGGAGTAATCGGAGGAGTAGCAGGAAGTATCGCGGGAAGTGTTGGAGGCCCATATGGCGCAGGACTAGGTGGTTATCTCGCAGGTTCAACGGCAAAATCAGTTGGTGAAATGATGGGATTGGGAAACCTCCGCGATGCGGTGGGAAAGAAAGGTAAACCGTTGCTAGGTGGCGGAAAGAAAAAGAAAGTTGTAGTTAGTGCTTCTCACAAGAAAAAAATTAATTCGTTGAAAGGTGGATTTCTGGGAATTACATTAGCGAACACGAAGAAATTACTGAATATGGTTGCCGCTGGAGCTACTATAGCAGCAATTGGTGTAGCGGCTCATTCGATGGGATTACCGGAAAGTTCTAAACAAGCATTAATACAAGCTCTTCATAATTATTTAGGTACTACTAATATAACAGGTGCTACTTCAGTTTTAGGAAGTAATCAATATTCAAAAAATCCAGATATATCAGGAAGTGGTATCGGCAGAATAGATAGTTCGAAGGTTAATTTTTCACAAAAAGAAGTCGAAACTCTCCGTAAGGTTTTGACTGGAAAAGGAATTTTTGCCCCAAATGTATCCGCATATGGATTAGCACGATTTTA
>CAIPYC010000186.1 GCA_903869185.1 uncultured cyanobacterium
TCATTAACATTGCCTCAGTTGCCGGACAGATGGGAAACCCTGGTCAGGCAAACTATAGTGCAGCAAAGGCGGGAGTGATTGGACTGACCAAAACCCTGGCCAAAGAGTTTGCCAGTCGTGGAATCACTGTAAATGCGGTTGCACCAGGCTTTATTGAAACAGATATGACAGATCGACTCAAGGCTGAGGAAATCCTAAAGATGATCCCATTGGGACGCTATGGTAAGCCAGAGGAGGTAGCTGCAATGGTGGCATTCCTAGCTGGTGATTCTGGTGCCAATTATATTACTGGCCAGATTTTTAATGTAGATGGTGGAATGGTGATGTCTTAGAGCTTAGAATATAAAAAGATTCTTTGCTCTCAATTATAAAAAAGGGTTAAACCACTATGACACCATCTTTAGCTAACTTTTTCTGGAGTTTATTTTGGGGAGGCTCCATTGTTGTCGTCCCTATCGCCCTTGGTCTAATCTTTATCAGTCAGAGAGATAAAGTCCGACGTTCTTAGTAAAAAGGGGAGAACCATCTCCCTCAAATCGATTTCTAAATTTATTTGTAATTTCGAGCAGCGTGCCAAGTTACCATCGTAATCTTTATTTTTTGGGATTTTCGACATGGGCTATGTTTGTGCTATTTGGCTGTAGTGATAGCAGAATAGCGCAATGTCAGAAAATAGTTCAGATATCACAAAACATGTCTCAATTGGCCCAATCTAGTCGCCATAGTCAAGATCCTCAAAAAATAGAGGAAACAGCCGGACAGTTTGCAGATTCAGCCAAGCAATTGGATGCCTTGAGCCTTTCTGATTCCACTCTTGCTAGCTATGAAAAGGAGCTTTCTTCGGTTTACCAAAGCTATTCAGAGTCTACAGTCTTGATGCTCAAAGCACTTAAAGGCAAGGATATCAAAACCGCCAGATTAGCTAAATTGGAAGTAATTAAAACCAGCAACAGAGAAAGAACTGTCGGTCAGCAAATTTCCCAATACTGCCAGGTGTCAGGGTAGGAACCTATCCAAAGCGCCCTTGAGTTCTTCGATTTCCAAGTCAATATCGCCCTGAGAAGCTGCCCTAGCAATGCATTCAGAAAGATGTTCATCTAGTACTAATCTGGCAACACGATCTATAGCTCCTCTTACTGCGGCCAGTTGAATTAAAACATCAGGACAGGAGCGACCCTCATTCACCATGGTTTTAACTCCTCTGATATGTCCTTCTATGCGCGACAAACGATTGGTGATTTGACGTAGGGAAGCCTCATCGTGAACGTGGGAATGATGATGATCGTTCATATGTGATTATGGGCTTTTAGGCATACACTTTAATTATATTTTTAAAATCGTAATCCTTATGAACAAAGAACTACCTAAACCTGAAACTGAAAAGTTAAACTTTACTACAAAGTTATCTTACGGAGCAGGTGACTTTGGTACAGCTGTAACTGCCAATATTCTAACTTTTTTCTTCTTGCCATTCCTGACCAATGTAGCTGGTCTACCTGCTTCTCTAGCAGGAAGTGTGCTGATGATTGGCAAAATAATAGATGCCATTAATGATCCTTTAATTGGTATTTCCAGTGATCGTACCCGTCTTAATTGGGGACGTCGGCTACCCTGGATCCTCTCTGGAGCAATCCCATTAGGGTTATTTTTTGCCGGAATTTGGATTGTACCTTCCTTCAGCAGTGATCCCAGGTTTCAGCAGTGGGCTCTATTTCTCTACTATGCAGCAATGAGCGCCCTTTTTAGTGTCTCATTTAGTATTGTGAATTTACCATATACAGCCCTTACTCCCGAATTGACCCAAGACTACAACGAGCGCACTAGTCTCAATAGTTTTCGCTTTACATTCTCAATTGGTGGGAGTATTCTCTCACTTTTGTTGGCTCTGGCGATTTTTAGCATTTACAAAAAACAAAGTCTAGCCGAGCAGCACCTTTACTTAGGGTCAATTTGTGCAATCTTGGCGGTGATTTCCACACTTTGGTGTGTTCTCTCTCTGCAAGAAAAAGGAACCATTCCTATACTCAATTTAGGTCAAAAGGGATTGTTAGGCAAGTCTGTTGTGATAGCGGGTATTTTTTCTTTGATCTATGGAGTCTGGAGCTACTTTCAAGCATCAGAAATCAGTTTTTTAACTTTACTGGGTTTGGTCATTTTTCCATTGCTGCTTGTTGCCGGTTTAACCATTCAACATATCAAGCCTGAACCCCATTTACTAGTTAAATCTGTCAAAAAGCAAGAGCATCAAGCTATTCCCTTTGCCAAGCAACTAAAAATCGTATTTGCCAATCGTCCTTTTCTCTATGTGATTGGCATATATTTGACATCTTGGCTTGCCGTTCAGCTGACCGCATCTAGTCTGCTTTATTATGTAGTCAACTACATGCAACTCAAGAGAGAAGATTCCTCACTGTTAGCTCTTGCTGTGCAAGGTACCGCTTTGCTCATGCTCTTTTTTTGGGGCTATATTAGCGATCTCATCGGCAAGAAAGGAGTTTTCATTTGTGGAGCAAGCATCTGGATCGTAGCTGAGATTGGTCTTTTTTTACTAAAACCTGGTCAAATCAGCTTGATGTATTTATTGGCGGTGCTAGCTGGTGTGGGTGTCTCGGTAGCCTACCTGATTCCTTGGTCGATGATTCCTGATGTAATCGAACTGGACGAATTAAATACTGGAGAACGAAGAGAAGGCATATTTTACGGTTTCATGGTTCTTTTACAGAAATTGGGGTTGGCGATTGGGCTTTTTGTTGTGGGCTTGATGTTACAAGCAGCTGGCTTTATCTCTTCTAGTGGTGATACTACACCTACTCAGCCCGCTAGTGCCATCTGGGCCATTCGTCTGGTAATTGGACCAGTGCCTATGGTGTTTTTGGTCATTGCTTGTATATTGGCTTACTTTTATCCGATCACCAAAGCGGTACACCAAGAGATCCGTTTAAAACTTTTAGAAAAACACAATAGCGATTAGGCTTATCTTTTTTTAAGCTTTATTTACAATTGTCACCCCTTGAGCATGATCAAAGTATGATAGCTCTGATGTAGGAAAATAGTCTCCTCTGATTTCTACGTAATGCTTAATATTTTCTAACCTAGGAAAAAATATCTATGAGACGATTATTAGCGATTATCTTGGCTGGGATTCTTTGGTTGCACCTGGCTCCTTCTGCTCATGCTGCCGGAGTTGCAGGATTAGTACCCTGCAGTGAATCGCCCGCTTACCAGGCTAAATCCCAAAAATTTCGCAATACCACCGCTGACCCTCGTTCTGGACAAAACCGTGCTGCGCTCTATGCTAAAGCACTTTGTGGACCAGAAGGTTATCCTCATCTAATTGTTGATGGTCGTCTAGATCATGCTGGTGAATTTTTGATTCCCAGTCTTTTATTTCTCTATATAGCAGGCTGGATTGGCTGGGCTGGTCGTTCTTATCTAATTGCGATTAGATCTGGTAAAGATCCTGAACTTAAAGAGATCATTATTGATGTTCCTTTAGCTATTGGGAAAATGATTGCTGCTGCTGCTTGGCCTGCAACTGCCTTGGCTGAGTTTACCTCAGGTAAACTGATTGTCAAAGATTCAGAAGTTCCCACTTCTCCTCGCTAAGGATCAAAATTAACCTACTTTGAGATAAATCACATGAGCGACATCATCAAATTCCTTTCCACTGCCCCTGTTTTGCTGACTGCACTTTTAGTGTTTACTGCTGGACTTTTGATCGAAGCTAATCGTTTTTATCCCGATTTGCTTTTTTATCCATAAATCCAGTTCGCTTTAAAGTATTAAAGAAATCAAGAGAGTATCCTTGGATCGCTCTCTTTTTTGTGAAGATTTAGTTCATTGGATAATTTATTAAAAGCTCTTTAAAAAATATTTCTGCATCAAGAATATAATTATATTTTTTATCTATATTCAATAAACATTTGATATATTTTGTCAGTTCATTCAAAGCAAAAGGATTTTTGATAGATATCTTGCCGGATTCAATTTTATCTAATATTGTATAATTTGCCTCCAAAAATTTTTTACGTGTATCCGGTGAATTACATAGTGAATCTTGGCATTTATAATAAATCTGCAGAGGTGTAGATTCATAGCCAATTAGCTCAATATTGTTAAAAAAGGACATTAAATAAACAGTATCTTCCATCACTGGCAAAGAGTTATCGTAGTAAAGTCCTGGGATTTTGCTTCGGTCGTACATATATGTATTACAATTATGAAAACAGCTCCATATAATATTTTCTGGTGAACGAAACCTTTGGTTGTAGGAGCGATTGAATTTTTTTAAGATTTGATCTGTTTCATTATTGCGCATCTCAATTTCATTTACCGCAGCTCCATACTCTTGAACCAGTGGGATCATTTTGGAGAGTTTATTGGGTTTGAATTCATCATCGGCATCCAAAACGGTTATGAATTCTCCCCTAGCTATCTTTAATCCTTGATTTCTGGCATTACTAGCGCCTGAACCGTATTTATTAGTAGTAGTAAAGACCAAACGATCATCTACTATATTGGCATCTTTTAAAATCTGTGAATAATCCTGGATATCATCACTGATAAAGATCATCTCCCAGTCTTGACAATCTTGCTTTATGGCACTGAGTGTGGCTCTGGCTATAGTTTTTTGGGCTTTATAGGCAGGAGTGATAATTGAAACCAATGGATTTTTCATAAGTTAGTATAACTGCTCTTCAATCAAAATTGACTCTTTCTCTTTCTACAATCAGTGGTCTTTTCAGGCTTCTTCTATTAATTAGTCCTATATATTCTCCTAAAATACCAATAAAGAAAAGTTGAACAGAGGAAAAGAAGAAAAGTCCTATTAAAATTGCTGCTATTCCAATAGGAAATAAATTCCAATACATCAGTTTGAGTATTAAAGTGCATAAACCAACCAGGAAGCTCACTATTGACAGACAAAGTCCCACCATTGTTGCAATTCTGAGGGGAAAATTGGAATAAGTTGTTATGCCCAACATAGCCAAATCGTACATTCGGTAGAAATTAAAGCTGCTCTTTCCTTTTTTACGTACAGACTGTCTATAGTTGATTATAGTACTCTTAAAGCCAACTTCAGAAATGAGTCCTTTCAAATAAGGATATGGATCATCAATCAAACGCAAGGCTTCCAATACCTTTTTATCATACAAGCCGAATCCTGTGAAATTGGAAGTTAAATCCACATCTTCTGATAAATTACTTACTAAAAAATAATAGAATTTTCGGACATTGAAGATCAAATAGTTCTCTTGGCTGGACATCTTGACACCTTTAACGACCTGGTAACCTTGTTCCCATTTTTGAAGAAAATCCAATAAGAGCTCTGGTGGATCTTGAAGATCTGCAAAGATCATAAATACTGCATCCCCATAGCCTTGCAGGAGTCCGTAATATGAAGATCTTACAAACCCAAAATTTCTGGCATTAGCTATAACTTTTACATTTGAATCTTTATGAGCAATTGCCTTAAGTAAGTTTAAACTGTCATCTTGTGAGTCATTGTCAATAAAAATATGCTCATAATCATACTTATTGAGCTGTATAAATATATCTTTTATTGCTGTATAAATAGCCTCAATATTACCTTCTTCGTTGTAAACAGGCGTTATTATACTAATTATTTTTTTATTCATCGTAATTTATTTTCCATAATCAGAGTTTTCTGCATACCATCTTATAGTGTCTTCTAATCCATTTGTTAAATTGAATTTTTGTTGCCAATTGACTTGTTCTTTTAGTAAATAATTATTAGAACATATAAACATGGTCTCACTGGTGCGGTATGGGAGCGCTCCCATGTCAATTAAATTATATTTACCCATCAAACTACTGATTTGACTTAATATCTCTTTGACTGTAATTGGATAGCCAGAGCCTATATTTATCTCACCGGTAAAATTGCTGCAAGCTAGGCAGCAGAGAGCGGATGCAGTATCTTCAATATGGAGAAAATCCCTAACTTGTTCTCCTTTAGTAGTTTTCATCAGCTGATCCCTCATTAGAGAAACTATAGTTCCGGCAACTAAACGACGTTCGTCTTCCATTGGACCATATTGACAAAACAAGCGGGCCCAAACTATTTCCATAGCATGAACAGATCCAAATCCTTGTAGAACATTGGAAAAAGCAACTTTTGTAGTTGCGTATAAGCTTAGTGGCTTGATTGTGCTCGATTCAGACAAATAACCCAAATTGAAATCGTACTCAAAAAAAGTACCAACTCCTATAAATCTTCTACAGCCTATTTTCGATAATTGCAATAGTAAGTTAATGCTTGCCTGAAGTGAATATATATTTTCTTTGGCATTGAGGTAATTCGTTGGTTCTGTATACCAAGCCAGATGAATACATATATCTGGCACTACATTACCCAAATAATCTTCGATTTTTTGAGATTCACTAGCTAAATCGGCATGAAATATATCGATTGAATCGACAATATCGCTAATTCGCCAGATATTGGCGTTTTCTCGAATGATTGCATATACTTCATGTCCTTGTTTAACCAATAGTCTTGCAACATGTGAACCAACAAATCCTGTTGCACCAGTAATTAAAAATTTCATATCAAACCCGAAAATTATCTCTTTTAATGCACTAATGATTATTGAGTGTAGCAACTAGTCTAGTAAATGTAACACACCTTTATCTCCATCTAGTTCTGCCATTGCCCCCAATTTTAGAGCTGCATTGGGTCCATCATGGCCAAAGGGTAGATCTGAAACAATTGGTATTGATAAATCCAATAGTCGATCTTTTAGTACCTGCTCTAAATCACCTTGTCCTCTGTGACAGTTACTGAATCGACCTAAGGCTATGGCCTTTACTTTTTGCAGAAGGCCAGATAAACGCCACTGGGTTAACATTCTATCTATACGGTAGGGACTTTCGCCCACATCTTCTAAAGCCAGTATGATCCCCTCTAGATCCGGTTGGAGGCATGTACCCAAAAGTGCAGTAGCCACCGTTAGATTACCAGCCAAGAGCCTACCTCTTGAACTTCCTCTACCCCAACCTGTTCCCAATAGAGGCTCTACCTGTTTACCCTCTAGCAAGCTAAACATTCTCTGGCATGACCAGGATGGTTCTTGAGATAAGGTGGTCATCACCGGCCCATGTATCCCGGCAATACCATTTTTCTGCAAACTCCACAGCAGAGCAGTTGCATCAGAAAAACCAATTAACCATTTCAAAGGCGCTTGACGACCCCATTGATGATCCTCGAGCAGACGCATACTGCCATAGCCGCCTCGACTACAGAGAATAGCCTTGACTTGGGGATCCTGCCAGGCCAATTGAAGAGACTGCCTTCTTTGTTGATCATCGCCGGCAAGATAGTGATAAGTGCTATCCCAATGGCTAGAAAACTCTACATGATAGCCACGAGAGCGCCATATCTCCAGGGAATGGTTAAAATCGTTAATCTCCCTGAGAGCTCCACTAGGCGAGACTACCATGACCGTATCGCCTGGCTGCAATGGCTGAGGATTGTTAGATATCAAAGACATCTAAATCAATAGCCTTGGAGCCCCCTGTTTGCAGTTGACGCAGAAGAGTTCTCAACTGGCTCCAGATCAGCCCACCAATCAAGATGGTAACCAGTATAGAAAAAGCATAGGCAAACCAAAGTCCAATACTAAAAATATTCAATCCTGAGGCCAAGAAAATACATATTCCAGCGCATATTCCTAAAAAGGGAAGTAGTAAATTGAAGTTTTGAATTTCGGTAGCTTGTTTTTCTGTGCGATTAGCTGACCAGGATTTAAGAGATTCTTTTAAGGTGGCTTGAAATGCCAATCCCGAAGCTATTCCCATAAAAAGCCCCACCGTTAGCAAGAAATAAGGTGGCTGAACCAAAAAATAATAGTAATTCTGTATGTCATTTTCTAGCAAGTTGTTATCCCCGTTTAATTAATATTTACCTGGCTGATAATACAATGGTCTTGTTTTGTGAGGAAAAATCACGAAGGCTATTCCAGGCTGCCCACCAGAGACGATCTATTTGAATATCCTCTTTAAATAGACTCCAGAGTCGTTGCACTTCATCAGTATGTAGCTTATCATCCTCTATAAGAGCCAGAATTAACTGACGACGAAGAGATTCACCTTCTTCTGAGAGAACATATTGAATACCTAACTGGGCTGTTGGCAACAAATCAAAACTATCATCCGAACGAGCAATAGAAATAATATTTTCGAGTCTTTGCCATTGGAATTTACCATCTTTAAAGAGAACTTCCAAGAGTCTGCGTCGAATTTCGGGAGATTCTCCCTTTAGTAGGCGACCTGCTACATAAGGATAGCAAACTTCCACAATTTTAAAATCGGCATCCAAACTCAGAGCTAAACCTTCTTGGGTTACCAGAGAGCGGATGATCAAGGCAAACTTAGAGGGAATACGGAAAGGATATTCAAAGACCAGATCAGAAAAATCATCAGTAATCGTTTTAAAGTTGAAATCCTTGACTTTCTGTCCTAGTGCTTTGCTAAATACTTTTTCCAGGGCAGGAATGATTGGTGTGATATCAGTATCTTCGCTGAGAAAACCGAGTTTGACAAAGTCAGTGGCCAAAGCCCCGTAATCCTGGTTGATAAGTTGAACTACAGAAGATACCAGGGTCTCTTTGGTTTTCTCTTCCAGTTGATCCATCATACCAAAATCGATATAGGCCATCTTTCCATCCGGTGTTGCAAAAAGATTACCAGGATGAGGATCGGCATGGAAAAAGCCATGTTCCAATAATTGGCGCAATCCGGAAATAACCCCAATTTTGATCATCTTTTGTGGATCAAGACCTGCCTTTTGAATCTCAAGGGGATCAGTCAACTTACAGCCATTGATCCACTCTAGGGTCAAGACATATTGACTACTGAATTCCCGATAGATTTCGGGTATCTTGACATCAGGATCTCCTGCAAAGTTGCGGGCAAACTTTTCGGCATTGTCTGCTTCATTGTTGTAGTTAATCTCTTCAAAGAGTTTTTCACCGAATTCATCAACAATTAAAGTTAGATTGTGACCCAGGTTGAGGGGTAAAAATCCTTCAAACAACTTGGCCATCAATTTCAGCCAGCACAAATCCAGGGAAATGACTTTTTTAAGATTTGGTCTTTGTACCTTGATAGCCACCTCTTCACCAGTTAGGAGAAAGCCATGATAAACTTGACCTAGGCTGGCTGCTGCTACTGGATTAGCAGATATTTCCCCAAATATTTGATTGATAGGTCTGCCCAATTGATTTTCAATGATTGCCAAAGCAGTACTATTATCAAAGGGAGGAAGCTGATCTTGTAACTTGATCAATTCATCTAGGTAGCTTTTTTTGACCAAATCTGGTCTAGTAGAAAGAGCCTGACCAACTTTAATAAAGGTAGGTCCTAGTCTAGTAAGAACTTCACGCAGTTGAACAGCTCTGTGAGCTCTTCTGCTTTCTCTTTTTCCAGTCAATCTATCCCAGAGGCTACGCAGGAAAAAACCACCCAAATAAAAACAGATTAACAGAGTACGTCCGACTATTTCCCAAGGACGTTTTAAATAGTAATGAAATATGAAGTCGGGATCGTAGGTAACAATACTATCTAGAGATTGAGTGCTATTCTCCTGTTGCATATAATATGTACTGGTATGAGAGTATATTTTGGTTGTTAAAAATTATGTAGTCAACTTTAAGTTTAGTTTAAAAATCTACATTTTTCTTGCTTAGGGCAAGGTATCTGGGGTTAGATTTTCGTGAGAGACTAAGCCATCTTTAAACCAAACTATCCTTTTGGTTCTCCTGGCAACTTCCGGTTCATGAGTAACCATTAATACGGTAATTCCTGAATCATTCAATTCCTCGAAGATAGCCAGTACCTCTTGTGTTGTTACCGAATCAAGAGCGCCAGTTGGTTCATCGGCTAGGAGCAAAACTGGCCTATTGACAATTGCCCTAGCGATCGCTACTCTTTGTTGTTGTCCTCCAGAGAGCTGGTTGGGTCTATTGTTTAGCCTATTTTCCAAACCCATGGCAGTCAAGGCCTCTACAGCGCGTTCTCTTCTTTGCGAGGGGGAAACACCCGCATAAACCATAGGCAGCATTACATTTTCCAAGGCGCTCATTCCGGGTAGAAGGTGAAATTGTTGAAAGACAAAACCCAGCTTCTGATTGCGAATTTTCGCCAGATCGTTATTGTTGAAGCTGGAAACATCGACACCATCCAAATAATAATGGCCAGAGGTAGAACGATCCAAACAGCCAATAATATTCATCATTGTTGACTTGCCAGAGCCAGAAGCTCCCATGATTGAACAATATTCGCCTTTGTTAATCGTTAAATTGACCCCAGCCAAGGCCCTTACTTCAGTATTGAGACTTCCATATACTTTGGTTATTCCCTCGAGGCGTACTATAGGGGCAAGGATTGAAGAAAGATTAGCAGAAAAATTGTGATCAAGAGCCGGGGAATCGATTTTCATCTATTATAAATTCTCTTACACTTGTTAACTTATATTAACATTTCCTCCAGGATTTCTAGCGGCTATCAAATTTAGCTGTAGTTCTGTATTGCCCTGCCAAGTGTTTTCTTCTAGCTTATAAGCTATATCGAGCAAAGAGGGAAGGGAGTGATAGGTCCCCCAACGCCAAGCCTTACCTTTGAGTACAATATTGGATCCATCTTGCTTCAGCTTGAGCTGGAGATGTTCCCCGTTCTTACCCATAATATTCTGCTTTACAATTCGAACGCTAGGCGTCCAAAATATGGGAAATTCATTTTCAATTCCCCAAGGATGCAATTTTTGCAATTCCTGATAAAGTTCATCGGTGAGCTCTTCAAAATTCACCAATGCATCGATTTTTACAAGAGGCCGTAGATCTTTTGACTGTACACATTGATGGGCAAATTGCCGAAGCTTGTCTTTAAAAATTGGCAGATTTTCACTTTTCAAAGAAAAACCACCAGCTGCAGGATGCCCCCCATATTTTTCCAATTCA
Organism: uncultured cyanobacterium; assembly: GCA_903869185.1. Taxonomy (GTDB): domain Bacteria; phylum Cyanobacteriota; class Cyanobacteriia; order Cyanobacteriales; family Microcystaceae; genus CAISPN01. The sequence goes on from CAIPYC010000186.1 coordinate 10,980, forward strand.
TTGTCAGCAAAGCTTAGAGCTTCAAAGATATTAAACTCAGGTATCCCCCTAGCTGAGCCTCGCAATCTTTTTCCTCTCTCTTCTTCATCTGGAGTGGCAATAAAAGTTGGGGCACCAAATCGCTCTACCAATCTTGAGGCAACCAAGCCGATTACCCCATGATGCCAGTTTTTCTCAACTAGACAGATTACCCTGTCTTCTCGCCAAGGGACGGATTCTACCAGTTTGATGGACTCAAGCTCGATTTTTTGAGTTAGCTCTTGTCTTTGGTTATTGTAAGCCTCACATTGCATAGCTCTTTCTAAAGCTATACCAGGATCTTCTGTTGTCAGCAGATCTATGACTACCTGTGGATCACCAATTCTACCAACAGCATTGATTCGAGGGCCCAACTTAAATCCAATATCGTCAGAGATAAGTCCATGGGTTTTAACTGAGAGCCCAGAAACTTGAATCAGGGCTTTGACTCCCTCATTGCTAGACTTGGGCAAAAGCTTCAATCCTCTTTTAACAAGACGGCGGTTGATGCCAACGAGCGGAGCCATATCTGCTATGGTTCCCAAGGTAAAAAGCTCGAGCAAGATGTGCATCAGCTCTTTGGTTAACTTTCTAAAACGCTCGGCGGTAGTTATAGCCAAAACATAGGCCATACCTACCCCGGCAATTCCCCAAAAGGGGCATTCCTGCTGGAGCATTTTGGGATTGAGGATAGCATCGGCTATGGGTAAGATAGATGGAAGATCATGGTGATCTGTGATAATGATTTTTAAGCCCAGTTCTTTTGCCCTAGCTATTGCCTGATGAGCAGTAATGCCATTATCAACTGTGATAATCAGGTCAACTCCATCAGAAGCAAATTTTTCCACTATACGGTTATTGATTCCATAGCCATCTTTATGGCGACTGGGAATGAGATAGCTGATGTTGGCACCGAGATGACGAAACGCCCTCAAAAGTAAAGCGGTACTGGTCATTCCATCGGCATCATAGTCACCGCAGATCGCTATTTTTCCCTCATGGTGAATTATTTGCTCAAGGATATCAACACTTTTGGAGAGATCTGCAAAGACATCTAGAGGAGAGGGAAGGATTTGTTTCTGGGGTTGCAAAAAAACTTCTGCCTGTTCCAAACTCGAGCTTTTGCGATTGATTAGAATTTGGGCAATCAACGGGGAAATCTGTGCACCTTGGGCCAATGCTTGTATTGAATCTTTATCTGGACAACAGAATGACCAACGCTTTTCCGGGAGAGCACACATCTCTATCCATGGTATTTAGGGTAAATTTTATTTGGTACAATAAGCTTAACACAAAAGAAAAAAAGTTTGCAGAGATTTTTATAGAGAATTTAACTTGAGCTAGAGAACCTACGGCTAGTGGTAGTCATTTTAGGTTAATTTTTAATAAGAAAAATTAATTCAACAATGCTGATGTCAATATTGATTGGATACCCCTATATGCGTTCTGACCAGCTTGAGGCATAAATTGAAAATATCCTCTGGATTCAATTCCTTCCACAAGTCCTAATACAGTATTGAAGAAAAACTGCAGGCCAAAACTTTTCAAATCATTAGGATTATGACTATAAGATATAAAATTTAATTCTTCTTCAGTTGGTATCCAAGAGTGATTATTTTCTTGTCTTTGATAGTATTTTATCATTGAATTATCGCTCATAGAAATGATTTCTATACTACTGCCAGTCAATTTGGCAGTTCCATAAACTCTTTCAAAAAATCTTAAAATTTTATTAGTACCAAGTGCAGCATGAGTATAATGATCCTCTCGGGATATGATATTGAAATTTTCAGCTTCTATTGATTCGATAATATTTAATCTAACTTGGTTTTTTTGAAAAGCAGTAACTTTTTGATTGGAATTAGGTACTGAGTAAAAAGCACTCAATTCTAAGCCAAGATTCGATTGCAAAAATTTCTTTAGTAAATATAAGCTACTGGTGTCATTGTGAAAATAAAATGCCACATGATGATGATAAAGATTTAAATCATTACTCAATGTTAGTTTATAATTTGATTTAGAAAACATATTGTCTTCCTGAAAATCCGAATCATTTGTAAAATAAAATACCATTTTTCCAATCTCTATCCCTGGAAAAGGTAGAACATTATTTCTAAGAAACTTAGCTTGACTATTTGTTTGAACAATTGATTTAACATACTGTTCAATATCATTATTGCCAATTTTAGATATACTATTAAATTTACTTTTTAAATGAATTCCAACACTAATTAAAGATGAAGATATTATTTTGTCGGTTAAAGTGATTACATAATGAGCTGCTTTATTGCTATAGACATAGTTTGAGCTGTTGCCCAATTGATATTTACTAAAACCTAAATTGTTGAGAAATAAAATTTCAAATGCATTTATTTGATTTGGATGCAATGCATAATGAACAAAAGAAATTCTATAAACTTCTAGCTCTAAGCTCATTCTAATACTATCCTCTCTCTTGTTCAACTCTTTAAATTACTGGTAAGTAGATTCTCTGAACTTTTTTAAAAGGGTTATAAATATCGGATGTTTATATGATTCATATTGAAATGTATTTATTATACTAATTGGCTTTAATTCCATTAAAGTAGCTGCTAGAAAGGCACCTTCAAAACTGTTCATTTCACTTGGAAAAATATCACGCTCAACTACTTCTATTCCTGATTCTTTGGCCAACTTCAACAAAGAGTATCTAGTAATACCAGGAAAGATTTCCGGCGTTAGAGCAGGTGTAACAATCGATTCCTTGGTGAGGAAGAATATATTGGATGCTGAAGCTTCCGTTATTCGACCTTTTCTATCAAGCATAATACCATCATTGAACCCTGATTTTTCAGCGGTATTACGAGCTAAATAACTGTTTACATAAGCACCACAGATCTTCCATTCAATTGGAATGGCGCTTCCAGAAATTCTCTCAATGGGAGATATATGACATGTAATAGAATCATCAACAGATCGTGGGACTCTCACACCAAATATTGCTATATCAACAGGCATACTATCACTACCAGTTATATTAATTTGAGGTACAGAGCGATAGACAATAGGCCTAATATAGTAAGTGGTTTGAGGCTCTTTTTCAAGAAGATCAAAGATTCCTTGTTTTAAATCTTCTACAGTCCATGAAATTTTTAAATTCATTTTGGAAGAACCGTTTAACAATCTTTCTAGGTGGCTATTTACGTGATGAAGATAATAATGTCCATGTTCTATGTTGAAGTAGGCCATCAATCCATCAAATACACCAATACCCAGATGCAGTGAGTGACTGGCAATGGATGGATCGGCTTCATTAATCTGAACAATTTTTCCATTTTTCCAGGCAAAGCTAGTAGTTTCGAACATTGCTTCGTAAATTTATATTCAACTCTTCCGCGATAACCACATATTAATTGAAAAAGCAAAATGTTGGTAAGTGTTTTCCAAGAATCTTACAAGCCTCCATTATTTAACCTATATTCGGCAGGTGATTTTGGCAGATTGAATAATCCTAAAAATTTTATTTAGCAATATTTTCGGAAATCATACCACTGTGTAAATACAAGTATATTATCTCTAAAGAGGCTAAATTTAACCTAATCGTTCAGGAGATATCAGATAGTCAAGCTTATTAGTTCTGGATTAGGACTAGATTGAGACCACAAAGAAGGAGGATAATTTCCTTGGCAAAAAGTATCGACAAGCTTTATCTTTTTATATCACTTAATAGTCCTATCTGGAGATATTTGATTGCTTCATGAGATCTAACTACTGACAGTATCTATTTATACAAAGTAGTTTTTATACATTGTATGTTTTTAAATTATATATTTAACCGTCAGCCAACTTTAAACATATGATGTATAAGACTTTTGGGCTTTTTGTTATTTTAAATAGTTCCTTCTTTTTAGATGGTCCTAGGGCCGGCCCTGGGAAAAACCAGGAACCTATATATCTATTGACATATTTAGAAAATAGCGTTACATTCGGGGGGGACCCGTAATGGGCTAAATTAATATACTTTAACCAATGAAAAACAAACTCTATTCACTACTTGGCTCGGCTTCCGTAGTTTGTGCGCTCACAAGTTTAACGGCTCCTGCTCATGCATTTATTGTCGAAACAAGACTTCCAGTTACCCCAAGTGGTGGTGTTACTTGGCAAGGTTTCACACACAATTACAGCGCTGCTGGAGATACATTCACTGGTAACGCCACATCTTCTGATTTTGCTTCAACTGTCTTTACAGGAGAAGGAACATCATCAATTACTGCCGTTGCTAGTGGTGGAACCGGCGGTGCGACACCAAGAGTAATATCAGATATAAATGTTTCAGGAGCAAATCCAACAATTTTAGCTAAATTCGTTACTTACTATTCTGTAGGAGGTGGAGCTACAACTAGTGCCCCACCTTTATCGTTTTTCGTTACTCCTAGTAATCCACTTGGCGGTAAATATTTTGCGACAAAACTTGACACCGTAAGCAATGGTTCTATCATACTAGAGGGCGCTGGTGATGGGTTGACTCTGCAGGTAAATGAGACTCCTTCTAATGCTAATGCTATTTTTAGCGTTAAAGGTGAATTACTAAATGCACTAGTGTCCGATCCTGATAGCATACTATTTACGGGCTCTGCCTATTCATACCGAGTTGGTACTGGAGCTGTAACTGGTTCTCCATCTCCAACTGGTGATGGAACCTTAGTTTTTAGCCAGGTTCCTGAACCCAACTCAATACTAGGATCCATATTTGCTCTTGGTGGTTTAGTGGCATTAAAAAAATCCGCTAAAGATTTGAAAAAATCAAAATAGGAGTATTTCTTGCTAATTGTCTTACTTAAAGTAAATTTAGGTTCATTTTAGGTAAGATAAACAAGAAAAATTTATTAATATAATATCTTTGCTGATTATTACTTGTAAGTAGTTAACTATAAGTAGAAATAAACTATTAAATTTATATTCATTGTAAAGGTAATTAAAAATGCAGTATTTTAAAAATGAAACAGATTTTCCTTTTTTATCTTCTTTGAAAGATAATTATAAAATTATAACCAAAGAATTAAATGACTTTTTACTTGATCCAAATATGAACTTTGAAAAGTTTGTCATGGTTTCTACTGCTAAAAATGCGATTAACGTAGCAAATTACTGGAAAGCAATTGTTTTATGTATACATTTTAAAACCCCTGTAGAAATTTTTCAAGAATATCAACATCTGTATCAAGTAAATTTAGATGAAATTGAGCAATTTTATGATTTTATTTACAGTAAATTTTCTCAAACATGTAAAATAATTAGTCAACTTAAGTCTAATGAGGATTATGGTATTATCAACGCATCTATCTCATATTTTGAGCCTGGTGCTCATCTTCGTTTACATGTAAATGATGATACATATATGTATCGAGCACATTTAGGATTGATTGTTCCTGAAGGAAATATTGGATTTAAAGTGTGTGATGAAATAGTTAAATGGCAAGAAGGGGAATTAATTGTTTTTAATCCTACTAATCCGCATACAGCTTGGAATTTAACTAAAAATCGTCGAGTTATCATGATAGTAGATTTCTTTAAACCTGATGCAGATAGAACACTAATGAAACAATTACGCATTGAACAATTTAATAAAATGATGTCCATAAATCCTTGGAGTTTTGGTATGAGTGGTAGCTATTCATCACTTGACCCGGAAATAATCGAAAAGTATTCATATTTTCCGCCAGGTATTGGACCTTTTATAGAAAATCAATAAAATCAAAGTTTAAGCTTATACTGAACTCACGTTAATAAAAGTTGATAAAAACATTATTATTTGGGTTAAGTTATAAAGATTAAGATATAAATTTTTTGAATATGATTATGGATAAGAGTAAATTTCAGGAAATACATAATCATCCTTATCTAAATAATAGAAATATATTAGATATTCTCTCTTATAGAGCACAATATCAGTCTGAAAAGTCTGCTTATATTTTTCTTGAGAATGGCGAAACAGAGACAGATAATTTGACGTATGGAGATTTAGATAAGAAAGCAAGAGCTATCGCTAATCATATCCAAAATTTATCAGGACAAAGAGCATTGTTAGTATACCCTTCAGGTTTAGAATTTATTAATGCTTTTATTGGCTGTTTATATTCTGGGGTAATTGCAGTTCCAGTAAACATTCCTAGGCGTAATCAAAAATCATCTAGGCTAATTTCAATAATTAATGATGCGCAAGCAAGCTTAGTGCTAACGACTTCACTAATAATTTCAGAACTAGATAAGGATCTAGAGGGTAAAATATTGTTGAAATATTGCAAGTTATTAGCTACAGATAAAATAGAAGTTTCTTCTCAAGAGTTTGTTGCTAAAAAACTTAATTTAGATATGTTAGCTTTTTTACAATATACTTCTGGTTCTACAGGAAAACCTAAAGGAGTAATGATTTCGCATTCTAATATAATACACAACCAACAGTTAATTCAGCAATCCTTTGGTCATAGTAAAAAAAGTATAGTAGTAGGCTGGCTACCTTTATTTCATGATATGGGGTTGATTGGCAATATTCTGCAACCGCTATTTGTTGGTTTTCCCTGTATTTTTATGCCTCCAATGGCATTTCTTCAAAAGCCAATACGCTGGTTACGAGCTATTTCTAAATATAAAGCCACTACTAGTGGTGGTCCCAATTTTGCTTATGATTTATGTATCAAAAAAGTTAAACTTACTGAAGAATTACTTGATTTAAACTTAGATAGTTGGGAATTGGCTTTTAATGGATCTGAGCCAGTAATGGCAACTACATTGGAACAATTTAGCCAAAAATTCAGTAATTATGGGTTTAAACATAGTGCGTTTTATCCTTGCTATGGTATGGCTGAGAGTACTTTGTTTATTACGGGTGGATTAAAACAAATACCTCCAACTATTGAACGAGTCAAAAAACACGAGCTGTGTCTAAATAAAGTCTTTACAACAATAAGTGATGACAAAGATATTTGTTTAGTTGTAGGATGCGGTAAAGCTAGAGCAGATGTTAAAGTTATAATTGTCAACCCAGAAACATTAAATAGATGTTCAGATAAGCAGATAGGAGAAATTTGGATTTCAAGCTCAAGTGTAGCTCAAGGATATTGGAATCATCAAACACAAGAAACAAAAGAGGTTTTTCAAGCAACTCTTAAGGATACAAATGAAACTTATTTTTTGCGTACAGGAGACTTGGGCTTTGTTAAAGAAGGTGAGTTGTTTGTAACAGGTAGAATGAAAGATATAATCATTATACGTGGGTGTAATTATTATCCTCAAGATATAGAACTAACAGTAGGAAAAAGTCATCCAGCTTTAGAGTTTGGTGTCTGTGCTGCTTTTACTATCGAAAGTAATGGGGAAATTAAATTGGTGATTGTACAAGAAATAAAGAGGGCTTACTTTAAAAGATTGGCTATAAATGAAATTCTTGAAAGTATTCAGGAGTCGGTGATTACAAACTATGATCTGCAAGTTTTTAAAACATTACTAACAAAGCCAAATACTATTCCAAGAACTTCAAGTGGAAAAATTCAGCGTTATGCTTGTCGCGATAGTTTTTTATTTGGGAAGTTTGATAAGAATGATCTAATACGAGAAGACTTATTAACATAAATTAAACAATAAATAATAAAAGTCATGGAAGACCCTAAAAATCTTATCTTACCTCCAAATTCTTATAATGAAAAGCTTAGTATAACTTTAACCAATGATTATCTAAAAAAAAGACAAAAGATTTTCAGTCTAGCCACTGTCCTAATATCTAGCATTGGCACACTTCTAGCAGTAACACTACTCTGGATCTACAGAGATATTAGTATACAAATAATTTTTATATCGATTTTCATGTACTGCCTAACTATGCTAGGCATCACAGTTGGGTTTCATCGATACTTTTCCCATGGATCTTTTCAAACAAATAATTTTATACGAATAATTTTGGGTATTTTGGGCTCAATGGCTGTTCAAGGATCGGTTATTCACTGGGTAAGTGCACATCGTCGCCATCATGCTTACACGGATAAACAAGGCGATCCACATTCACCTCATTTGGACGGTGGCATCAAAGGTTTATGGTATGCTCACATAGGATGGATGTTTGACAGTAAAGTAACAAACTTTACCGTCTTTGCAAATGACTTGTTACGTGATAAAACTATAGTCAAAATTGATAAAATGTATCTATACTGGATATTATTGAGTCTTTTAATTCCTGCAGTTTTAGGTGGACTTCTAACTTCTACTTTAACAGGAATCTGGCAAGGATTTCTTTGGGGAGGTCTTGTACGA
>CAIPYC010000187.1 GCA_903869185.1 uncultured cyanobacterium
AGTAGACCATTAAAAATAACTATATGAGTAGTTTGGAAGCACTGAAACACCCAACGCATGGTTGGTGTAGAAGTAGGCTTACGTAAAAGGAATCCTCTTTCTGTTGATTGTTGTTCTTTGTACTTAATTAAAATCTCATCCCAAGAGAGTATCTTAGATTCTAAAATATTAGTAGCTAGAACGAATCTTCCAGCCCTTCTGGTAGCTTGTGCAATAACTTCTTCTTTGGGGATTAGAGTAGCTATAAGGCGACAATGATAACCATCTGGTTCTTGTCCCTTAGTTGGTCGTCCAGCCTTATTATAGTAAGGTATTGGTTTAACTTCTATTTGATGGATAGGTAATTTGTGTCTATAAAGATCTATAATGTCTCAGAATTCACGTTGAAAGGGACAATCTATTCAGGCTACTAGTATAAACTTATGTCATCTCTCAAATACCGACCGGATATTGATGGGTTACGTGCAGTAGCAGTTGTATCCGTGATACTTTATCATGCATTCCCTGTCAGATTTTCAGGTGGTTTTATTGGCGTTGATATCTTTTTTGTTATTTCCGGCTTTTTGATCTCCTCAATTATTTTTTCTGGCTTAGAAAATAATAATTTTAGTCTTGGACAATTCTATTTACGACGAATCAGACGAATCCTGCCATCACTTTTAACTGTAGCTATTGTCAGTTTGATCGTTGGTTGGTTTACCCTAATGCCTAATGAATTGGAGCAATTGGGTAGACATATAGCCTCTGCAGCGGTTTTTATCATCAATTTCGTTCTTTCAGGAGAAAGTGGTTATTTTGATAACCCTGAAACTAAACCAATGCTGCACTTATGGAGCTTATCGGTTGAGGAACAATTCTACTTTTTCTGGCCCTTGTTATTGATTTTTGTATGGAAGCGCAAATTCAATTTCCTGAGATTAACAGTCCTGATTGGGGTCATTTCATTTGCCACCAATATTTATCTAATCAATAATGGACAATCCACCGGGGCTTTCTTTTTGCCTATTCCCCGTTTTTGGGAGCTAATGGCTGGAGGCATCCTAGCCTATATTAATTTGCATCAACCGGCTCTCAACCAAAGATTTAAAAACCTGCAATCATTAACTGGCTTATTCCTGCTCATACTTGGCTTTTGGTTTATCAAAAGTGGAACAGAATTTCCTGGCTGGTGGGCACTTCTACCTGTTGGAGGAGCGGTATTGATTATCTCAGCAGGCTCTCAGTCCTGGATCAATCAAAAATTGTTATCCAATAAGCCTATGGTTTGGATAGGACTGATTAGTTATCCTCTGTATCTTTGGCACTGGACACTTTTATCGTTTGGTAAAATATTATTGCTTTGGGAAATTTTTAATCTTAATCAATCCAGAATAAATGGCATCATAGTAATTATATCTATATTTCTAGCTTATTTAACTTATACTTTGGTTGAAAAACCTTTGCGTTTTAATAAAAGTAAAAAGATTCCATATATTTTGTTATTTACTTTAATTATAACTGGCTTATTTGGTTTTTCTTGTTTAGCAAATAATGGTTATCCAAATCAAGGTTTTAGAGATAAGGAGAAAACAGAATTTGCTAATTATTTTGACAATACTCCACCAGAATACAGGTATGCAAAACATGAGAATATAAACCAGCAATGGCGAGATCAATGCAGTTTTTTTGCCGACCATCATAATGACTTTTTAACTAGGGACAAAATAGCAAAAGAATGTTATGTAAGAGATCCGAGGTTTAAGAAATCATTAATGCTCTGGGGTGATTCTTATGCTCAAATGCTGCGTCCTGGGTTAGAATCATACTTACCAAAAAACTGGCAAATTCTTCAAGTAGCAAGTTCAGCATGTCCACCTAGAATCGTGACTTCTCAAGAAATATCACAAAATGACTATTGCACAAAATCAAATTGGTTTGCCTTGCAAACTATTAAAAAGACTCATCCTGACTTGGTTATTGTCGCTCGATTTAGAGATCACAATTATTCCCGCTACTTATCAGACGTAAATGAAATAGCCGACATGCATAAAACAGCTAGTACACTTCATGGGTTCGGAATTGACAAAGTTATTTTTAATGGACCCACACCAGATTGGAATCCTCATTTGCCGACACTTATTTTGAGAAGGTTATGGCATAATACTCCAGAGAGAACTTTTATTGGAGTTACTAAACAAAAGTTAGAATCAGATAGGATTTTAAAACAGCAATTTAAATCTTCAGCAACTCTTCGTTATGTTAGTTTGATTGATTATTTCTGTAATTCCACTGGCTGTTTAACTCGAATTGGAAATGATAAAAAATTGGGAATAACAACCTTTGACAGAGGACATTTAACTCCCTTGGCTTCTAAGTCCTTAGCTAGAGATCTATTGGTTCCTATAATATTGGGAGAAAAATAAAATACAGTATTTTGTGAGATACGAAAACACAAAAGCCAAAGAAACAACTAGGTGTAAAACTCTTGGACTTACACAAAACCGCTTTGCTACCCCTCTAACTGTCGTGTTTCCTTCAAAATATGTATTTACTATTTTTTCTCTGATATCTAGTGAATCTACGTACAGGACAAAAATTGAAGACAGAGAAGGAAGTCATTTTGTTTTAGATCCAGATCAACAAAAATGGAACGCAGAAAATCAAGTCCATAACGAAAAATACTTTTTGCTGGTCGACCATGCTTTTTTATTTTGA
>CAIPYC010000188.1 GCA_903869185.1 uncultured cyanobacterium
ACATTTTCGTAGAGTTTTTTTGCGGCGTAGTATTGTGGATACCTACAAACATATTTTTCATTATTCTTCGCGTTGTCTGGGAAAAAAATGAAGTTCTCGATTACATCAACGAGCCTAGTCTTATCAAATAAACCTCGGACCATCGTGAATAGTGAATCTATGCCATCTCGCGGCTCATCAGAATTATTTACCTTTCGCCAAGAGTAATAAAACTCGTAAGGAGCAAATAATGAACCCATCTTGTTGTTTACCCCGTCGCTTATCACACAGAATGCGTTGTACTTTAGCAAGTTGGGAATATCCCGCTTATAACGGACCGTTAGCTGTGTGTGAGCATCTAATATCGTGGTGTTCTCTTTTATAGCACTTTTGAACTCAATAACTACGAGAGGTAAACCATTTATATAAACAATTGCATCAGGTATTCGCTTTTCATAACCCTTCACTTCTATTTGATTCACAATCTTAAAAACATTACGCTCGATATTTTCACTATCTAAAAGTTTTACCAGAAAGTCTTTTTGAGTGCGATCGTCTCTGTTGAGGATAAATCCCTCAGAGAGGATTCCCATAAATGCTCGATTAGATTCATAGATGGGTATATTGGGTAATGAGGTAACCCTATTAATTACCTGTTTTATTTCGGTAGCAGTAATACCATCACCAGAATACCGAGAAAACAAATAGTGCTCTAAATCGTCGGCAAGAATCACATCTTCGCTCGCCCTATGGATTTCTTGACCGTGTACATGTTCAATGGATATCTCACCAAAGAGTTCTATAACAGCTCTTTCTAAACTATCTTCAGTGAACTTCATCGAACGCTCTTTACTAGCCCATTACGGACACCTTGCATAATTGTTGGCGGGAAAATGTTTTGGATTTCGATCAATTTTGCATTCAAATTTTTTCGTTTTTCAAGAACAGAGAAGATTTTAACGATAGCTGCTTGCTCATCCACTGAAGGAAGTGGAATCTCTACTTCACACATTTCACTCCAATTGAATGTTTCTCGGGCACTGCCCCAGGAGTGAAATCTCGCATACCTATCAAACTCTGGACGTCTAAACCACAAAAGTAAGTATTCTGGGAGCAGTGAGTCTCGATCAATAACTTCAAATACGGGATAAATTTTTGAAACTAGAACATCATCAGCGGTATTCATAGCAATGGGAATTTTTTCTCCCATTCTTGCCGTATTGGGGTTAAATACGAACTGTCCTTTGTGAACAACTTTGTAGTCGGAAACATCTACTCCTTTCATATTCGCTTTTGTCTTAATCAATTGCTTGGTGATTGACACTCCCCGAACATGAGAGAGATCTAGATTCGTATTCGTTTCATTTGATTCTTTGATGTATCTGCCAAGTTTCTGATATTCAGTATCTTTGGCTTGTTTAGCCATAAACGCCAAACACGCTTTTTCAAGTAGCATGATGCCCTTAGCGCAGTTATCTTGATTTTCCGAAAGATTGACAGAGAATTTAACTATATCCTCTTGCACGCTCATATCTGGAAGTGGGATCTCCACTTCACACATCTCCTCCCAATCGAAAGTTTCCCGAGCACTGCCCCATGAATGAAATCTCGCATAGCGGTCAAAATCCGGCCTCTTGAACCAAAGAAAAAGGTATTCAGGGAGTAAAACAGTGGGATCAATAACTTCAAACACAGGATAAATTTTCGAGACTAGGACATCATCGCCGGTATTTATGGCAATGGGAATTTTTTCGCCCATTCTTGCCGTATTAGGATTAAAAAC
>CAIPYC010000189.1 GCA_903869185.1 uncultured cyanobacterium
AACTCGATTGTGAAACTCATTAGCGACGAAGATACTTGTCGGGTAGCCGGCTGGGACAATAGTTCGATGCCAGGATTATTCTTTATAAAAAAGCCACTCACTTATTTTTTACTTGAGTGGCTTTTTTTATTTTTTCTATATACTCTTTCTTGCTAGAATACTCTCTGTTTATCATCAGTCAAGCTAATGAAGGTTATTGAAACAAATATATCTAAAGTTCTTATTTTAGAACCTCGTGTTTTTGGAGATGAGCGAGGTTTTTTTCTAGAGAGCTATAACAAAAAGACTTTTGAGGAAGCAACAGGAATTATTTGTGAATTTGTGCAAGATAATCATTCTTGTTCTGCCCGTAATGTTTTAAGAGGACTACATTATCAGATTCAACAACCTCAAGCCAAATTAGTTCGTGTAGTCAAGGGAGAGGTTTTCGATGTAGCTGTGGATATGCGGAGGGATTCTGCTACATTTGGACAGTGGGCAGGGTGCATTTTAAATGCCGAAAACAAAAGACTTTTTTGGATACCAGAGGGGTTTGCTCACGGGTTCCTAGTTATTTCTGATACGGCTGAATTTCTCTATAAAACGACTGAATTTTTTGCGCCTCAATACGAAAGAACCCTACTCTGGAACGATCCAGATGTAGGAATCACGTGGCCAAAAATTGATGGAGAACCCATTTTGTCAGCTAAAGACCGTCTGGGTTCCCCATTAGAAAGTGCTCAAACCTATTAGATTCCAGCCCTCAAGAAGATACAAAATTGAGCGAGATTCCATTCATGCAATAACGTTTACCTGTTGGTTTTGGACCGTCATCAAATACATGCCCCAAATGTCCACCACAGTGACTACAATGTACCTCCACTCTAGTCATAAAAAGAGAACTATCAACTGTAGTTTCTACACTGCCTTCTAAAGGCTCATAGAAGCTTGGCCAGCCTGTTCCACTATCAAACTTGGTAGCAGAAGCAAATAGAGCAGACTGACAACCAGCACAGACGAACATTCCCTTACGATGTTCACTATTTAGTGGGCTAGTTCCTGCTCTTTCAGTTCCATGTTTACGCAGAACATTAAATTGTTCAGGACTGAGGCTTTCTTCCCACTGTTGCTGGGTTTTTTCAATTGGAAATTTATGCTCCTTCTCAGTTGCCATAATAATTTAATCCTTCTAAGTAAATAAAGGGAGAAAAAATCTCCCCATATACTAAATTAAAACACTTAAATTACCACATGCCCTTAATTGGTTGAGGAGCAGGCTCGGGCGCTGCTTGAACTGGAGCGGACTGAACTTGCTGAACTTCTGTGTGACGGACAGGTTGCACAATGGGGGCGGGTTGGGACGGTGTAAAGTCTATATTGCTAGCTTTGACGGCAGTATATTTAGGGAAATAATCGTTATTAGCTACAGCAACAACTCTACCTCCAGATACATAAACGTATTTACCTGGCTTGATGGAAGGACCATTTTGAATAGTGTCAACCTGCCCATCATCCAGCTTGACAGTCACAATAGGTCCAACCATGCCTACAACTCTTCCAACTCTGACAATACCGTCAATATGTCCGTCGGTGACTGATACATAATTACCTTGAGCTACGTTCAACTTACTGACGTCTTCAGAGGCAATGGGAATATCCTCGGATGAACCATTTCTATAAATCACCGTGGCAGTAGAGCCATTGATCTCGGAAATCCAAGCAACCCTTGTTGTTCTTGTAGCAACAGTGTTAGTGACGTTTTGATCATAACCGGCGGGTTGAATATTTTGGGCAAAAACCGGAGCTAAAAATGCCCCAGAGATGGAAATTGACAAGGTGGTGATACAAAGAATTTTTTCTAGTTTCATTTTATTTTTCCTCCTAATCTGAAAAATAATGATGCCTACGATACTAATTTAATATTATTTGTATACAAATATGCAAAAACTTTAGCTAATGTATAATGTTGTGTATGTTTTTTTAGGACATTATCGGGTATTGGCTGTTGTGATTGACAGAAAAATTATACAAGTTATCAAGTTTTCGTTAGCAATATTTTTATTTCTAGATAGTCATGCAATAGCTCAGGAGAGCTCTGGTCTTGCGCAGGTAGAAACCACAGCTACCGATTCTTTTAGTAGGGGTCATACAATCTATTTAGTTCTCAAATTGCAACAGAGGAAGCTCTATGTCTATCAAGGAGAAAAAGTCATTGCCAGTTATCGTGTGGCAATAGGAAAGAAAGGATGGGAAACTCCAACAGGTTCGTTTCAGGTAATTCAAATGGTGCGTAATCCTTCTTGGCAAAATCCTTTCAATGGCACTATAATTCCTGCCGGCTCAGAGAACCCATTAGGTGAGCGCTGGATAGGTTTTTGGTCTGATGGAAACAATACTATTGGCTTTCATGGCACTCCTAATGAGAACTTGATTGGACAGGCTGTATCCCACGGTTGTGTTAGGATGCGCAATCTCGATGTTAAGTCTTTATTTGAAAAAGTTCAAGTTGGAACGACCGTGACTGTAGAAAATTAATAATCCAAAATTTCTCATGTCGAATATCTATACATTTTATACAGTTGATGTATTTACAGATCGGACTTTTGGAGGAAACCCACTGGCTGTTTTGCCTGGTGCCTCGGGTTTAAACAGTCAACAAATGCAAAAGATAGCTAGAGAGTTTAATCTCTCTGAGACAGCCTTTATACTTCCAAGTCAGAGGAAAGACGCCTCCTATCGACTCAGAATCTTCACTCCTCAAGTTGAGTTGGCATTTGCCGGCCATCCCACTATTGGGACTGCCTATGTTCTGGCTATCAGTGGATTAATTCCCACAAATCAAGATACTACAACTATATTTCTGGAAGAAAATGTCGGAATAATTCCAGTTAGGATCAATTTTAATTCCGGCATGCCAGTATATACTGAATTGGCAGCAGTTCAAATGCCAGAATACCGAAACCAAGCAATTGAACTTGAGAAGCTCTCGACAATGCTATCTTTGGATTGCCAGGATATATTGAGCGTACAAGCAGTATCTTGCGGTCTTCCTTTTTTGTTCGTTGAACTTACTAGTAGAGAGAGCCTAAAAAGAGCCAACCTCAAAATAGAGCTTTGGCAAGATTTGCTATCGGAGCGCTGGGCCTCTTCGTTGTATTTATTCTATTACAATAGATTGACTACGGGTACTCCCATATATGCACGAATGTTTGCTCCTGGACTAGGCATCAGGGAAGATCCTGCCACCGGCTCGGCTGCAACAGCCCTAGCTGGTCTTCTATTTAGAGATTTTCTTCAAGGTGACACAACCTTGCGGTGGCAAATATATCAAGGTGAAGAAATGGAACGCCCTAGCCTAATAAAGATAGAAGCTGACATCAGGGATGGAAATGTCGCCGCAATAAAAGTAGGGGGTTCCTGTGTGTTAGTGATGCAGGGAATTATCAAATTAGACTAATTAATTGGGTTCAAAAATAACTTGCAGAGTATCGGGTTTAGAGCGATCACCTATAAGTTTGATGCCGCGCCTGTTGGCTTCTAGATGACGTAGGATGAGATAGACTGTCTCTATGTCTTCTTGAGCCTGGATATCTTGGGCTATACTCGTTAAATCCAATGGTTGTTTACTGGATTGAAGCAGAGCTAAAATCTTAGTCTGCAAATCTATAATAACTGCTGCAGCCTTTTTGCCAGCTTCAACTCCGGGTTGATGATAAGCATTAATATTGACCATAGAAGCATAAAAACCAACAGCACGTTCATAAAGAGCAATCAGAGCGCCAACCGAACGCGGATTTACCTCAGCAATAGTGATTGTAATGGAATCTCGCCCATTCTCATACAGAGCGGATCTGGTTCCTTGGAAGAAGCCCGAAAGATAGTCTCCTGAAGTGATGCCAGGCTCTAGTTCAAGAGATTTACCCAGACGATCTTCTAAGACTTCAATAAAGGTAATGAAGAAATTGGGTACCCCTTCACGTAATTGCTGAACATAGGCATGCTGGTCTGTAGAGCCTTTATTGCCGTACACCGCAATTCCCTGATGAACGATATTGCCATCGAGATCCCTTTCCTTGCCTAGAGATTCCATTACCAGTTGTTGTAAATAACGGCTAAAAAGTAGCAAGCTGTCCTTGTAGGGTAAGATCACCATGTCTTTTTTCCCTCTCCCATCAGTAGCATAGTACCATGACAATGCCAGTAAGGCCGCTGGGTTGTGATATACATCATGGACGCGGGTAGCTATATCCATTTCCTTGGCTCCTGAGAGCATTTGATGGATATCCACCCCCTGCAAGGCTGCAGGCAATAGTCCCACTGCCGATAATTCGGAGGTTCTTCCGCCAACCCAATCCAGCATAGCAAAGGAATCCAGCCAACCCTGTTGAGTTGCATACTTGTCCAATAAACTTCCAGGCATAGTAATTGCAACAGCGTATTTGGCAAACTCCAGTCCGTTTTTTTTGTAAAAGGCTTCAACCTCCCTCATTCCATAACGGGTTTCAAGTGTCCCGCCTGATTTGCTAATTACCAGAACTAAAGTGCTATCTAGATGCGGCTTTAACTTGATCAGGACCTTATCTATACCAGAGGGATCCAGATTATCGATAAAATCAATTTCCATCAAGGGAAAATCACTTGAGAGAGCCTGGTCAACAAATTCAGGTCCCAGGGCAGATCCACCAATTCCGATCGATAAAATATTAGTAAATTTATCCTTAGAGGGTGGTTTGATATTTCCTGTATGAACTTGTTTGGTAAAAGTATCTATTTTTTCTAAAACAGTGATAATTTGTTCTTTGAACTCTTTATTGGGAGCCAATTGTGGATCTCTGAGCCAATAATGTCCAACGCAGCGACCTTCATCGGGATTGGCGATTTCTCCGGATTCCAGTGCATCCATTGACACAAAGGCGTTTTGGAATTTGCCCGAGAGCTCTCGTACAAAGCTGTCATCAAAACCCATCCTGCTGACATCTAGATATAGTCCCAACTCTTGATTGTAGTACAAGAGGCTTTTGTAACGTTGCCAGAGGGCTATCTTATTCATAATCTTTACCTTGGTTAAAATTTTTACAAACTCATAAACTCTGATACTCTAATTAGCTTGCAATCATTGATTTTTGTAATGATTGTCAGAAAATTCACCCTTGTTTTTACGTATATAATTGTATCTTTGATATCACACACTATTTATGTCACATCTGAATTTATACTTTCTACGTCATGGAGAGACTCTCTCGAGTCAAACTGGAACCTATTGTGGCGTTTTAGATATAGATATGACTGAGCAGGGATATCTCATGGCCGAAGACTTCGCTTCTGCCTATGGGCAATTACCTTGGCAGGCAATCTATGCAAGCCCGCTTAA
Source organism: uncultured cyanobacterium (assembly GCA_903869185.1). Lineage (GTDB taxonomy): Bacteria > Cyanobacteriota > Cyanobacteriia > Cyanobacteriales > Microcystaceae > CAISPN01. Next base: position 5,351 of record CAIPYC010000189.1, read on the forward strand.
ACGCACTCAGTTGACCGCGAAACCATTGGCAGATCTTTTAGGATTAAAAGTGTTTCTCAGAGATGGTTTAAGAGAAATATCCTATGGTCAATGGGAAGGTAAGTCTCCCGAGCAAGTCAATAGTCAATATCATGATGATTACGTCAGCTGGCTGGCTGATCCTGGATGGAATCATCCTACCGATGGAGAAAGAGGTATTGATATTGCCAGAAGAAGTTCAGAGGTGATTGAGGAAATTCGAAAAACACACCAAGAGGGTAATATTTTAATTGTTTCACACAAGGCGACTATCCGTATTATGCTATGTTCTTTTCTGGGCATAGATCTTGGACGATTTAGAGATCGCATTGGTATCCCTGCAGCATCTTTGAGCATTGTAGAAATCGGAAAAAGAGGTCCTTTGGTAAAAGTTATGGGCGATCGCTGTCATTTGAGAGTCGAACTTCGTGAACGCGAAGGTAGCTGATTTTCATGTTCATAAATTTTATAGTTTTCTACTGTAGAAAGACGGCTTATATCTTTCATTTTTTCCAAATAAAGATAGCCATCTAGATGATCGCACTCATGCTGGATAACTCTAGCAAGGTAACCTTCAAAATTTTCTAAATGCTCTTGGCCAGCTTGGCTTTGATATTTGACCGTGATATTTTTCGAACGCTCAACCAGTCCAACCATTCCCGGTACACTAAAGCAGCCTTCCCAACCTTCTTCAACTTCTAAAGATGCTTTGATGATTTCTGGATTGATCATTACATACAGGGGAGATTCAATCCTGTTGGGGAAAAGTTCTGTTTTTCTTACTTCTACTACAATGATTCTCTTGTGTAAACCGATTTGGGGCCCGGCCAATCCAGCGCCTTTTAGTTCACGCAATAGCGATACCATTTTTTTGCAGTGATCACTAATACCAGCGATATTTTCTACCTTTGAACAAGCTAACTTGAGAATTGGATCACCAAGAGTAACGATGTCGGGGTGAATCACGATAAAACCTCTAATGAGGCGAAGGTTGAGATCTTTTCCTCCGCCTAAAAACTAAACCCGAGCGATTTTGGCTTGTCCAAGCGCTTCAACTAATCCCCGAACCGCTGCTACCATGGCAATAGGATCATTGAGACGATTGATTGCAGAACCAACACCAACTCCAGATGCACCAGAAGCTATAGCCAGAGGTACTGTAACTTCGGAAAGACCTGAAGCACAGAGGACAGGAACTGTGACAGCTTTAGAGATGGCATAGGCCGCAGCAAGAGTAGGTGCTGCTTTTTCTATCAGCCCAAGAATACCCGCATGAGTCGGCTGACTGCTGGTACCACCTTCGGTTTGAATAATATCAGCTCCATTTAATACCAGAGACTGTGCCAGTTCAACCTGCTCATCCAAAGGCAAGATATGAGGGACTGTTACTGAAAGAGTAGTCTCTGGTAGGAGTGAGCGAGTTTCTCTAGTTAGCTCTAGAATTTCATCTGAACTAAAAATGCGCCCCTGCTCATAAAAACAGTCAAAGTTTCCAATCTCTATCAAATCTGCCCCGGCTTTTACCGCTTGGAAGAGTTGTTGAGCCTCTACTGCAGAAACACATATTGGCAAGGTGGTTAAGGTGCGAACATAGCGTACTAAATCATCATGAGCGGCAATATCAACATAATCTGCCCCTCCAGCTTGGGCGGACTGGACGATAAGCGCTACTCTTTGGGAGTCAAAATTATTTAATCCACTGATGACCTTGAGTGCTTTGCGAGACTGGAGTGCTTTTCTTACTTGATAATTCATAGTATCTCAGTTACTAAATATCTATTGATATTTTGACATTAAGTTAGATCATATTATCGTCTACAAAAGACTAATCCGAAGACAGCAGAGTTTCAGCGATCTTCAGCATGTCTTGGGCAACGTCGCTGAGTTCCTTTTGCCGGCTTTCTACATATATTTTGAGAGCATCTAATGGAGTTAGATGATTGTCTAGACCCATTTCAGGTAAGCGCTTCTGGTTTTTGTTGCCTGTGAAGTTGGGTTTGATGCTGTAATGGTGAGTCTCTTTGAGTAACTCCGCAAATTCTTTGATGTCAATTAGATCATGTTGTTCTGGATGAATCTCGTAAATTAACCTGACTACTGCTTCGTTTATTTGGCAGGATTGGATTGCTTTGACGATCTTTGCTTGAGGATTTTGACTTTCTGTGACATTGACTCTAATAGTTTTAAATTGCCTGGTATTTAAGGCGTTAAAAGACCAGTTAACCTGTTTAGTTTGAGCATTTTGCGTAATTTCAATAAGCACATAACCCTTTTCCTCTCCTTCTTCTGAAAAGTCCACTCTCTCGATACTACCTGCATAGACTACTGGTGGATTATTATCGGGCTTGAGGTTCTGGTGTGTATGAACATGACCTAATGCAACATAGTCATATTCTGCCCTGGCCAAAAAAGAAAGGGGGATTTGAAAACCACGATTGGTTACGGCTAAAAATTTTTCGGCTCCATAAACTGCTCGATCTACCATAGCGTGAGCTAGTAATATAGCGGGATTATCTTCATTGAGTTTGCGGATTTCAGCTTCAATAATTGCCTGTAATTTGTTTAGAATCAGTTGGTTGATCTCAGCGAGCGAAAGGCCGGATGTTTCAGGGCGTGTTAAAAGTCCAGAGCGATTGATCCAGGGTAGGGTTGTTATCTGAATAGGCCCACTATTGGTCTCAATTGTGTAAGTGTCGACGCCATCGCCAACGATAAAACTATTGCCAGCCAATGTTCTGTAGATAGATAAACTAGCTCCACCTTGTCCATGGCTATGCTGATCGTGGTTACCTATTAAAAGAACCGTAGGTATTCGAGCTTGGGCAAGTCGATTGAACTGCGTAGCAAAAGCCTCTTGGACATAGGGAGGTGGCATTGAGTCAGGAAAGGCATCTCCCCCAAAAAGAACCAAATCAACCTTTTGCTCAAAAGCATCATCAATACAGCAGCTCAAGGCTTCGACGAAATCCTGTAATCTGCTATTGCGACCAGTTGTAGGATCAATCTTGCCATGTGAGAAACTGCTTCCCATATGAATATCAGAAAGATGGAGAATTTTCATTAAAGTACTATTATCCTCATCTCTAGCTATATCTTAGTATATCTAATCACAAGATATTCTCTCATTCCTGAGTTAAGGTATGATCTGTGAGAGGAGAGTATACTAGATCAGATGGAAAAAGGGCAATTAATTGAATTTAGATTAGAGAGGGCACGTCTTCTAGCAGTACTGGATAGACCAGAAGGAAAAAAGGACTGGATTGCGCTCGATCACAGAGGTCATCCTCACAAAATTCGTCCTCAACAGGTTGAATATCAAATAGATGGAGGACCTTATAATATTGCTGAAATTAAAGAATTCCTCAAGGCAGCAGAAAATCATCAAGATCACTCTGTCTTAGAGATTGCTTGGGAGATTGTAATTGAGGAGGGCAAAGGTATAACTCCAAGTGATCTCGCACAGTTACTGTTTTCAAATAGCACACCGATGTACTGCTATATTGCCCATAGCCTACTGATGGAGGATAAGATATATTTCAAGCGCAAAGGCGAACTATATGAAGCCCGTCCAACCGCTCAAGTAGATGAAATTAAACATCAGTTGGAAATTGAAGGACTTAAACAGGCAGAGAAAGAAGAATTTGTTAAGAAATTGCAAAGAGCACAGAGCAAAGAAAAGATAGAATGGAGCGAGGGTGATCTCTCTCGTTTACAAAATTTAGAGCGCTACGTGCTGCAGCCGGAGCAGAATAATCATGCTGCACAGGAACTGTTGATAATTGCCGGAAAACCAGCCACACCAGAAGCTTCCTACGAATTAGTTATTGAGCTGGGTTTGTGGAGTTCCCGCGAAAATCTATACCTCCGCCGTAGTTCATATCCTAAACATTTTTCCAAAAAGGCACTTACATTGGCACAGTTATACACGGACTCACCGCCTGTCGATCTGGCAGAAGCAGAACGTCTCGATCTTTCCACACTCAAAGTCTACACTATAGACGATGAAAGTACAGAGGAAATCGATGATGGGCTGAGCATAGAATATTTGCCAGATAACCAGGTCAAAATCTGGGTTCACATAGCCGATCCTACGCGATTGGTCTTGCCTGATGATGAATTGGATTTAGAAGCCAGAAGACGTAGTACTAGTCTCTATTTGCCTACAGGGATGATTCCTATGTTTCCTCCAGAGCTGGCAACTGGACCAATGAGTTTAGTTCAGGGAAAAATTTGTCCTGCCTTGAGTTTTGGGGTGATTCTTGACAAACAGGGAGCTATTGGTGAGTATGAAATCCATGCCAGTCTAATCAAGCCAACTTATCGTCTAACCTATGAAGATGTAGATGAGATGCTGCAGCTGAGGATTGAAGCTGAGCCGGAGATTGCTAGCCTAGCCCAATTGGCTAAACTGCGTCATCAATGGCGCAAGAGCCAAGGTGCTATTGATATTTCTATGCCAGAAGCTGTAATCAAGGTTTCTGAAGATGACCAAATTAAAATTCAGCTTTTAGAGAGCTCAACTTCTAGACGCTTGGTAGCCGAGATGATGATTCTAACAGGAGAAATTGCTGGCAAATATTGTCAAGCCCATCAACTGGCAGTTCCTTTCCGCGGCCAACCACAACCTGAATTGCCACCGGAAGAAGAATTGATAAACCTGCCGGCAGGTCCAGTACGATCTTGCGCGATCCGACGCTGTATGCCACGCAGTGAGATCAGTATCAATCCTACTCGCCATGCCAGCTTGGGACTGGAAACCTATACTCAGGTCACTTCACCAATTCGACGGTATACAGATGTATTGGTTCATTTTCAGATCAAGGCCCATTTACGGGGTATTGCCCTGCCTTTTAGCAGCGAGCAAATGCAGCAAGTTCTTTTTGGTGTAACCTTGGTTGTCCAGGAGGCTGTCTCGGTTGAACGACAAACTAATCGCTATTGGGGACTTGAATATCTAAGGCGACATAGCGATGAAATCTGGCAAGTGTTAGTATTACGCTGGCTTAGAGAAGATGAAAATCTGGGTTTGATTTTGCTCGAAGAGCTCGGACTAGAGCTACCTCACCGATTTGAGCGGAATGTTTCCCTGGGAGATCGTCTAAATATGCAAGTCAGTCGCAGCGATCCCCAAAGAGATGAGATTCGTTTTCGGGAATTGGTCTAGATATTTTTCGCTCTAGGGATGCTCCCATGTCCAGTGCTATTTGTGAAGATACAATAGTTGCCATTGCCACTGCCATAGTACCTCAACAGGGCAGTATTGGTATAGTTCGACTTTCGGGCGCTCGCTCTTTGCCAATAGCGCAGGCTCTCTTTGTGACCAAAGCAAGTTGGCTAAGTCATCATGTACTTTATGGACATATTGTTCATCCACATACCGGAGAGACTTTAGATGAGGTTCTGGTTCTGTTTATGAAAGGTCCACGTTCTTATACCAAAGAAGATGTGATCGAATTCCATTGTCATGGTGGAATCATCCCGGTTCAACAGGTATTGCAACTCTGTTTGGACCTGGGAGCTAGATTGGCCAATCCTGGTGAATTCACCATGAGAGCTTTTCTTAACGGCAGGCTAGATTTAACCCAAGCTGAAAGTGTGGCTGAACTTGTGGGAGCAAGATCATCGTTAGCTTCCAAAATGGCTCTAGCTGGCCTTGAAGGGAAATTATCAAGACCGATTGAATCTATCCGCTCAATTTGTCTGGATATCTTAGCTGAAGTTGAATCCCGCATAGATTTTGAAGATGACTTGCCACCTCTAGATGAGCAGCAGATCAAAGATCAATTAGCACAAGCTTTATTGGTAGTAAAGCAGATTCTCTCAACAGCCCAGCAAGGTGAACTACTACGCCAAGGTCTCAAGGTTGCTATTCTAGGTAGACCCAATGTAGGTAAATCCAGCTTGCTCAATGCCTGGAGTCGCAGTGACCGGGCTATTGTCACAGATCTTCCCGGTACTACTAGAGATATTGTCGAATCTCACTTGGTAGTTGGTGGAATTCCCGTTGAGGTATTGGATACAGCCGGCATTCGCGAGACAATAGATCAAGTTGAGCGACTTGGAGTCATTCGTTCCCAACAAGCAGCCCAAAAAGCCGATCTTGTTCTTTTTACCATAGATGCTCAATCTGGCTGGACTAATGAAGATGAATCGATTTATCGGCAAATAAAAAAGTTTCCCCTGATTTTGGTTATCAATAAAATTGATATAGCTTGTCCGAATTACCAAATAGGTTTACCAGTAGTCAGTAAAATTGTAAAAACTGCCGCAGCCAAGCAAGAGGGAATTGAGGATCTCGAAAGAGCAATTTTAGATTACATCGAGCTTGATTCACTCACCGCTAATAATCTGGAAATAGCTATTAACCAAAGACAATCAGCATCCTTAACCAGCGCGCAAATAGCTCTTGAGCAAGTGCAAAAAACTATCCAAAATCAACTACCTTTAGATTTCTGGACAATTGATCTACGCATTGCTATATCTGCTTTGGGAGAAATTACCGGAGAAGAAGTCAGTGAAGCTTTACTAGAGAGAATTTTTAGCCGTTTCTGTATTGGCAAGTAAAGTATTACTAGGCTGAATGCCAAATAACTAAAATCATGGGCAATATACTCATCAGCAATGCCATAAACGGAAAAGACCAGTTGTAGGGTTGCTCTCTATCTAGTATTGATTCCAATCGGGTAACTAGATGACTATTGGATATATTGGGATGAAACGTCACATAAAAATTTTCTTTACATTCATCCCAATAGGTAGTAGAGCTTATAGTCTGGGCTGTTTTGAGTAGGGCTTGGGCCAGATTGAAAGAGTCACTATTTTGACAAGCCAATTGATCTGCTCTGACTTCTCGCAACAATAAAAGTTTTTGCCAGAGAGATTCGCTATTAGGTAACCAAATAGTAAGAGACTTGATTACTTCTAGAAAAAAGAACCAGAAAGTATCGTGATATATTCGGTGAGCTTGCTCATGGGCAAGAACCGCCTTGATCTCATCTGGGCTCAAAAGTTCCAATAAGCCTCTGGAAATTATCAACTCGCTGGACCAGAAACCAACTTGAGCGCTGTAGGGAAAGTCAATATCAAGAACTCTGGCATCAAGATCAGCAATCTTGGTTCTGGGAAATTCCCTGATTTTTTCTAGAGCTCTTCTGACTTGCCAGTAAGATCGCATGCCAGCAAAGAGAGAAACAGATAAGAGAAGTAATGCCAAAAAATAGGCAAATATACTAGAGGAAAAACCAAACATCCGACCATGGCTTCCCATCAAAACAATCGAAAGGAAGGTAAAAAAAATCAGCAAAGGAGGAATCAGGAAGAGAGATAAAACATCATGTCCATCGCGGGGGTTCGGGACAATTCTGATCCCCCAGGCTAAAGAGCAAAAGATAGCGATCAACAGTAAATGCACTATTTTCTTCCCTCCTTTTTGAGAGATTGCAATCTTTGGGCGATTGACTCAAGTTGCTCACAAGAGGCAGTATCTAGACTATCAGCAAAAGAAGCAACCAAGTCGGGATTACTCAGCCGCAAAAAGAGATGCAGTTGATCATACGAACGAATAGCCTGGGATTCAGCTCTTGTTATTCGAGCTTGCCAGTAGATGACCTTACCTTTTTTGAAGAAAAGCAACCAACCCTTTTGGGTGAGCCTTTGCAAAACAGTTGTAACAGAGCTATAGGAGAGCTCGCGATCGATATCGGATAAAATTCGCTCATGTATATCCCTAGATGTAGCCAGACCAATGTCCCAAACTAAGTCCAAGATCTCTGATTCTAATGGACCAAGAGAGAGCTGTTTAGGACGATAATCTGGTAACGGTGGCATCTAAATCTCCAATGCTTGAAGTCAATATAATCTATTCAGCAGTAGCCAATTCAGTGCTACCTCTACTGCGCCTGCGAGTTAGTGTGTTGAATAGCATCACACCAATTGCTTTAACCAAATTACCTTCTAGTTCTTTGAAGAGGTTCATGTTCATACCAAAAGCAGCATTGGCCTCATCAACTATGCGTTCGGCGGTAGGTTGATCTACAGGAAGATCGTTCATTGCCTGACGATAAGTGGTCTTGAAAGCTTTTTCATCGGGAATATTTTCAAACTCATAGAAAGCCGTACCGCCTTCATTCAAGTTCATAGCCTGACGAGCAATTTTTTTGAGGATCTGTCCTCCAGAAAGATCGCCTAGATAACGGGTATAACAATGGGCAATCAATAGCTCTGGTTGAGACTGGGCGATCTCTTTGATTCTGTTGACATACTTTACGCAAGAGGCAGAAGGTGCAATCTCATTACGCCAGTTAGAACCATAGTAAAACTGTAGATCGTTCTCAAGGCTTTCTTTGCGGCTCAATTGGGGAAAATAAATTTTAGAGAGGATTTGATGATCCTTAAGTTTTTCCATCTCTTCTTCCATTGCACTGTAAACGAAATAGAGATTGGATACCAACTTGCGATAGGAGTTCTTTTCGACAACCCCTTTTAAGAAACATTTAACAAAGCCAACATTTTCGGACATGGAGTGTGATTTCTTGGTACCTTCACGGAGTTGGCTGGCTAGATTGACGTCTGTGATATTTTCCATTTTTAATTGAGGTTATCTATTAATAAAAGATTTTTTTTATGTCTCGAACGCAAAAAGATCAAAAATGCGCTTATTTTTTCTAGATTAAACTTTTTTGCCTTGATTTTTTATTAAGAATCTTTAACTAAGTGATTTATTGACTGACAGAAATGAACTTTACATTTTGTTATAATCATTAAGTATTAATCATTGTCACTATCAATGAGCATACAAGAATCAAAAACCTGGTATTGGCGTGGGTTCCCCATACTTTACCAAAGCACTGGAGATGTGGGTCCATCGGTTGTTTTTGTACATGGATTTGGAGCCTGTTGGCAACATTGGCGTAAAAATATTTCTTTCCTTGGCCAATATTGTCGTTGTTATGCTATTGATCTGATTGGTTTTGGTGGATCTGCCAAACCCGAGCCAGGTCTGGAGATAGAGTATACTTTTGAAACTTGGGCGGCAGAAATTCTCGATTTTATAAGAGAAGTCGTGGGTGAGCCAGTTTTTCTGGTAGGAAATTCGATTGGGGCAATTGTGGTACTCGAAGTAGCGGTAAAAGACCCGGATCTTTGCTTGTCAGTAGCGATCCTCAACTGTTCTTTGCGTCTTTTGCATGAAAGAAAAAAACAATTATTGCCCTGGTATCGCCAAATTGGAGCTTCCTTGTTACAGCAAGTCCTAAGAAATAAAACGATTGGCCATCTTTTTTTTAGTCAACTAGCTAAGCCCAAAGTTATTCGCAATATTCTTAAACAAGCGTATTATCGACAAGAATCTATCACTAATGAATTGGTTGATTTGCTCTATCGTCCTTCGCAAGATAAGGGAGCTGCCGATGTATTTTTGGCTTTTACCAAATATTCTCAAGGTCCTTTAGCAGAAGATCTGATTTCTCAATTAAAGCGTCCACTGGTTATCTTCTGGGGGGATAAAGATCCTTGGGAACCAATTGAATTGGGACGCTCATTAAGTAATTACCCGATTGTTAAAAAATTCATTCCCTTGGAAAATGTTGGTCATTGCCCTCAAGATGAAGCCCCGGAAATAGTCAATCCACTTTTACTAGAGTGGATTATGGATAATTAATCACAACCGATACCCAATATCTATGAATATATTGTTTGATCCACTTTTTACTCTCTTGGCTCTGGTGATTGTCCTGCCTGCTTTATTTCTTTTGATTGAAACTTTATCAGCCATCTTCTTAAATAAAACCAAACATTTGGAATATAAAAATGATTCCAGTCTTCGTACCAAGATATTAGTGCCCGCTCACAATGAAGCTCTTGGTATAGAAAAAACCTTGCTCAATCTCATTGAGCAGATCAAGGATCCCCAGGATATCCTGGTAGTTGCCGACAACTGCACTGATCAGAGCGCACAAATTGCTCATAGGGTAGGAGTAAGTGTAATTGAAAGAAAAAACACCACTCAAAGAGGTAAGGGCTATGCACTTGACTATGGACTGAAATATTTGGAATTGAGTAAACCTGATGTAGTTGTTTTCGTTGATGCCGACTGTTACCTCACACCAGGCACCATAGAAAGGATCGCTCAACTAGCTCACTATAGCGGACACCCAGTGCAGACCAACTACTTGATGGAAAAATCTAGTGCGCCTTCGACTAAGGATCTCATCTCCATACTGGCTTTTTTAGTAAAAAATCAGGTCAGAATGCTGGGAATGAGCAACTTGGGTTTCCCTTGTCCTTTACAGGGCACGGGGATGGCTATTCCTTTTGAAGTACTCCAAAAAGTATCCCTCGGTAGTGATAATCTGGTAGAAGATATGCAACTGGGAATTGATCTAACACTACAGGGTCATCCTGCTCTCTATTATCGTGAAGCTTCGGTATTCAGTGTGATACCTCAGGAAGCAAATGCGGCCAAAACCCAAAGAACCAGGTGGGAACAGGGACATCTCAATACAATTCTCACTCAAGGACCGCCTATTCTCAAAGCAGCTCTAGAGAAAAGAAGTATTAATTTATTGGCCTTTGCCCTTGATCTGTCGATACCGCCGCTTTCTCTGCTGGTTTTGCTTTGGTTTTCATTGACTACCCTATCTTTACTAACATGGATTTTGGGTGTTACTACCTTTTTCCCTTTCTTGATCCTGATGCTAGGAGGATTGTTTATCGTTAGTAGTATATTGCTGAGCTGGGCTAAATTTGCCCGTAACGAAATCCCTCTATCTACTTTGTTGACTGTTCCCTTTTATATAATCTGGAAAATTCCCATCTATCTGTCTTTTTTACTACGCCGCGAACAAAAATGGGTACGTACCGAGCGCAGTTAATCTTCATCTATCACCGCATCGCGATTTAATAGAAGTAAATTTCGCAGCGCCTGGCTATCTAGTTCGCTCAACCAATGGTCTCCTGCGTCAACTGTTTGCTGGGCCAGCTGTTGTTTTCTCTCTAAAATGTCATTGATCCGCTCTTCCAGAGTACCGGTGCAGATAAACTTGTGAACCTGAACATTTTGTTGTTGTCCAATCCGAAAGGCTCGATCGGTAGCTTGATTTTCGACTGCTGGATTCCACCATCGATCTACGTGAAATACATGATTGGCCCGAGTTAGGTTAAGCCCAGTGCCTCCAGCTTTGAGAGAAAGAATCAGTACGGGCGGTCCGTTGGGATCCTGTTGAAATCTATCTATAATATCGTGACGCTCTTTTCTTGATGTACTGCCATAGAGAAAGGATATCTCACAGTTGAGACGTTGGGCTAAATAATGAACTAACAACTTACCCCATTGCGCAAACTGAGTAAAGACCAATGCCCGATCTCCTTCCAAAATAAGCTCTTCTAGCATCTCCTCTAGTCGCAACAGTTTACCTGATTGCTTTGGCTTGGTTATTTTCTCTTCTTTCAGTAAAAGAGCGGGATGGTTACAGAGCTGCTTGAGTTTGACCAATAAAGCAAGAATGAATCCATGGCGCTCAATGCCTTGGCTCTGTTCAATTTTTCCCAATGCATTATCGACCAGATTTTGATAGAGATTAGCTTGTTGGCTAGAAAGACTGCAAAAGACATTCATCTCCTGTTTAGCCGGCAAATCCTCAATGATACTTTTGTCGGTTTTTAGTCTGCGTAAAATAAAGGGAGTAACCAAAGATCGCAGAACATTCAAAGCATCTTTGTCACCTCCCTTTTCAATGGGCAAAACAAAGCGTCTGGAAAAAAAGGCTTGAGTTCCCAAAAAGCCAGGATTGAGAAACTCAAAAATAGACCATAGTTCAGATAGGCTGTTTTCTATGGGTGTCCCGGTCAAAGCCACCTTGAATCCGCTATCTAGTTTACGTATCGCTAAAGATAATTTGGATTGGGGGTTTTTAATATTTTGAGCTTCATCGAGAACTATGCCTTTCCATTGCACTGTTTCTAATGCTCGAAGATCTCTTTGAATTAGGGAATAGCTAGTAATCAGCACATCATACCCTTTAACAGCCTCTGCAAAATCAGATCCCTTGGCACGGCGTTCCCCATGATGGACCAGAGCATTGAGAGAGGGAGCAAATTTTTTAATTTCCCGCTCCCAGTTGGTAAGCACCGAAGTAGGACAGACAATCAAGGTAGGCAGAGTAAGTGAGCCTTTTTCTTTGAGGTGTAGTAAAAATCCTAGTAGTTGAGGCGTTTTGCCAAGTCCCATGTCATCGGCCAGGCAAGCGCCGAGTCCCCATTCTTCAAGGAAAGTCAGCCAACCAACCCCATTGGCTTGATAGGGACGCAGCTCACCTTGAAAACCGGCCGGTTTGGCAATAGGTTCAATTGCTTGATTATTCAACAAATGGTCGAGCAGATTTTCTAACTTGCCAGAGGTATTAAAACCGACAATCGGAAGTTTAGCAATCTGTCCAGGTTCTCCCAGCGCAATCCTTAGAGCGTATTCTACTGTAAGATTGGTTTTTTCATATGAGTGATCGAGAATGGTTCCTGCTGCACGAACATCGGCAATCTGCAAAGCGATCCACTGTCCCTTGACTTGAACTAGTGGCGATCTCTGTTTTAGCAACTTTTCAAAATCAGCTTTAGAGATGACTTCTTCTCCAACTGAAAGCTCTAGATCAAAGTCCAGTAAACTTCGCAGATTAATCTGTTGCCCTTTGGTTGGCTTGATTTGAGCCTGGACTTTTAAGCCTAAACGTTTTTCATTTGCTCCAGGGGAAAGACCAGGCGGGAGAATTACACCTAGTCCCTTATCCTGTAATTGCCAGGCTACTTCTTTGATCAATTGATACGCTCCTATGGGATCGAGCCGGCAGTGAGTCGGCAAGCTCTCTTGTAGTGAATCTTTAATTGGTTCATAGATTTTGGCTGCAATGGACAGTCCCTTGAGTAGAGTTTCTTGTGGATAATTGATAGACCTCCCGTTGAAGGATAATTGAGCTGCCGAACAGGACCAAATTACAGCAGCATCAATAATAAAATCCTGATCATCGACGGACTGCAATCCATATCGCAACAGCCAATCTCCTTGATCTGTGCCTTCTCTGTTTTCTGGTGGAATTAAAGTTAAACAGAGATGAAACTGGTTATAAGCCAGCTGCATATTGGTGGGCGATAAAAGATAATCTTGAACCGGAAGATACCAATTATGCAATGCATTTTCCAATCTTTTCAGGGATTTGGAATCCAGCTTGGTTTCTGTTTCTCTTTGACCTAGTGCTTTAAACCAGCCTTGTAACCAGGAGCGATTGGCCCGATAGCTGAAGTTTTTAAAACCCTGCCTTAGTAATTGGTCAAAAACTTGACTGACAAAAGTGCAGACCATCTCTTCTACCGAAGTCTCCCCTCTGGCGTAACACACCTGAGGTATGCGCTGAATTAATTTTGTTAAAATCACCTGATCCTGTAGATTATCCAGAAGAGGATACCAGATCGCTTTTCCATGCGTCAGTCCTGGTAAAAACTTCTCTCTACTGATTAATTCTTCGCACCAACGGTATATATAAGCCCAAAACTTCAGATCAGCCCCGATTTGCGATTCTTCTGTCAGACCCAGAGGGATCTGTTCTAAAAATTTGAGCAACTGGGGTAAGGGAAGCATGATACCAGGCACCTTCCATTGCTCCAAGGTACATGATACTTTTTCCTGCAACTCCAGAAGAGGGATCATTTTCTGGCCTTTTGCCGGAGAATAACTCGGCAAAGATAGCACAAACCTCTCTGCTGGTTCCAAGATACCCCCCAAGAGATACTCATTCTCTAGGAGAGTAGTTAATTCTACCTCGCTCAGAGAAAAAGGATGAAGATCAATTTCATCGGTATCAGATTTCCACTGCTCCGCCCAGACCCAAAGGAGATCTTGTTCTGCAATCCAGCTAGCATGCAATCTTGGCATGGCACAAAATTAGAGGAACCATCCATAAGAATGCAGACCCTTACCCAGAAGATTTACTCCCAGATAACATACCCAAACCACCAAAAAACCAGCTGATGCCAATAGGGCAGGTTTACGGCCTTGCCAGCCTCTAGAGATTCTAGAATGCAGATATGCTGCATAGACAAGCCAAGTAATCAATGCCCAGGTTTCCTTAGGATCCCAGCTCCAATACGATCCCCATGCTTCATTGGCCCACACTGCCCCGGCAATGATACCAATAGTCAATAAGGGAAAGCCCAGTCCAATTATCCTGTAGCTAATATTATCTAGAGTATCAGCTAGGGTTAGGCTTTCTAGCGTTAAAACGTCATCTAAGTTTCTCTGTCCTAATCGGTAAGCGCCAGAGCCAACTGAACTTCCCCGAATTTCAATCTGCTGTCCCCAAGTGATAAAGAGAAAGGCGATAGCCACTAGTGATCCTACCAAAAGAGCTGCGTATGATAGCATCATGACGCTGACATGCATCATCAGCCAATTGGATTTCAGAGCTGGTACCAATGGTTCAGCCATCTGCATATCAGGAGGCAGGGTGAGGGTAGCAAAAGCGCTGATTCCCAACAAAATGGGACTGGTGAAGACTCCGACAAAACGAGAGCGTGTCATCTTTTCGGCAAACAAATGTACAAGCGTAATGCCCCAGCCTAGGAAAAAAAGAGATTCGTAAAGATTGCTGATTGGGAAATAACCAGCCTCTATCCATCTTGCGCCCAGAAGA
>CAIPYC010000190.1 GCA_903869185.1 uncultured cyanobacterium
GGAATCTGGCAAGGATTTCTTTGGGGAGGTCTTGTACGAATTTTCTTAGCTCATCATGCTACTTGGAGTCTAAATTCCATTGCTCATTTTTATGGAACATCACCTTTTCAAACCCAAGAACGAAGTACAAACAACATTTTCTTAGTTATCCCCACTTTTGGCGAAGCCTGGCATCACAACCATCATGCCTTTCCAAATTCTGCGAAATTTGGCTTGTATTGGTGGCAAATTGATTTTGGTTATTGGTTGATACGTATTCTTGAAATATCAAGATTAGTTTTTCAAGTAAAAGTTCCTTCAAAAGAAATAATTGAACTAAAAAAAGTGCAGTCAAATTAATAGGTCAATTCCATAATGAACAAATATTACTATTTTTTTTAAATGGATAATTTACCAAAACCAGATGAAATAAGTACAACAACTAATTTTGATCGCTATGGTATAGATTCAGTGGCGGCAGTAACTTTATCAGGAGGCTTAGCTAAATGGTTAGGATGTGAATTAGATCTAACACTTCTATATTATTACCCTACGATTGGGAAAATAAAGCGTTATACTTGTCGCGATAATTTTTTATTTGGGAAGTTTGATGATAATGATCTAATACAAGAAGACTTAGTAACATAAATTAAACAATAAATAATAAAAATCATGGAAGACCCTAAAAATTTCATCTTACCTCCAAATTCCTATAATGAAAAGTTTAGTATAACTTTAACCAATGATTACCTAATAAAAAGACAAAAAATATTTAGTCTAGCTACTATCCTAATATCTAGCCTTGGCACACTTCTAGCGGCAACACTACTCTGTATCTACAGAGATATTAGTATACAAATAATTTTTATATCAATTATTATGTATTGCCTAACTATGTTAGGTATTGAGGTTGGATTTCATCGATACTTTTCCCATGGCGCTTTCCAGACAAACAATTTTATAAAAACAGTTTTTATTATTCTTGGCTCAATGGCTGTTCAAGGTCCGGTTGTTTTTTGGGTTAGTGAGCATCGACAACATCATGCTTACACAGATAAACAAGGCGATCCACATTCACCTCATTTGGAAGGCGGTATCAAAGGTTTATGGTATGCTCATATAGGATGGATGTTTGACAATAAAGTAACAAACTTTACCGTCTTTGCAAATGACTTGTTACATGATAAAACTATAGTCAAAATTAATAAAATGTATCTATATTGGGTATCATTGGGTCTTTTAATTCCTGCAGTTTTAGGTGGACTTCTAACGTCTACTTTAATGGGAATCTGGCAAGGATTTCTTTGGGGAGGTCTTGTACGAATTTTCTTAGCTCATCATGCTACTTGGAGTGTAAATTCCATTGTTCATATTTTTGGAACAAATCCTTTTAAAACTCAAGATTTTAGTAAGAATAACATCTGGTTAGTTTTTCCGACACTAGGAGGGGCTTGGCATAATAATCATCATGCTTTTCCAACTTCAGCTAAAGCTGGCTTGTATTGGTGGCAAATTGATTTTGGTTATTGGTTTATACGTATTCTTGAACTGTCAAGATTGGTTTTTCAAGTAAAAGTTCCTTCAAAAGAAATAATTGAACTAAAAAAAGTGCAGTCCAGTTAATAGGTTATCTCATAGTGAACAACATTACTATTTTATTTAAATGGATAATTTACCAAAATCAGATGAAATAAGAAATTGGTTAGTATCTTATTTAGCTAATCTTTTAGAAATTAGGATAGATAAAATAAGTACAACAACTAATTTTGATCGTTATGGGCTAGATTCAGTGGCGGCAGTAACTTTATCAGGAGACTTAGCTGAATGGTTAGGATGTGAATTGGATCCAGCACTTCTATATTATTACCCTACGATAGAATCTATTGTGCAATTTTTAACCAAAGAAGAAACGATTTGATATCCTTACTAACATATTAAATAAAATTAAAATTATGGAGTCAATAGCTATTATAGGAATAGGTTGTCGTTTTCCTTCCGCTAACAATCAAGAGGAATTTTGGAGCCTTTTACAACAAGGAAAAGATGCCATTATTAAAATACCTTCTGACCGTTGGGATATTGATGATTATAATGAATTAAATATAGATTTAACTGGTAAAAAAGTAAACATAGATTGGGGTGCCTTTTTAGAAAAAATAGATCATTTTGATCCTGATTTTTTTGGAATTTCTCCACGTGAAGCTGAACTAATGGATCCTCAACAAAGATTAGTTTTAGAAGTGACTTGGGAAGCTTTAGAAAACTCTGGAATAATACCACAATCTCTTTCAGAAACTCAGACCGGAGTTTTTATTGGAATTACTAATTCTGACTATAATAGATTAATTTATAAAGATTTATCACTCATTGATGCTTATAGTGCTACGGGTACAAACTTTTCCATCGTTTCCAATCGTCTATCATATTTGTTAAATATTAAAGGACCAAGTATAGCTTTAGATACAGCTTGCTCCTCTTCTTTGATAGCAGTACATTTTGCGATGGGAAGTTTACAAAATCATGAAACGAATCTCTGTTTAGTTGGTGGAGTAAACGTTATCTTGTCACCTGAAGGTCATATTAGTCTATCCAAATCAAATATGTTATCAAGCGATGGACGGTGCAAAACATTTGATCAAAGTGCTGATGGTTATGTCAGAGGAGAGGGTTGTGGAATGGTAGTTCTTAAACGCCTATCAGATGCCTTAAATGATGGAGACAATGTTTTAGCAATCCTCAAAAGTTCAGCAGTAAATCAAGATGGTCTCACCAATGGAATTACTTCACCCAATGGACTAGCCCAAGAATCAGTAATTAGCTCAGCTTTAAAAAAAGCAGAAATTAAACCTGAACAGATTAGTTATGTAGAAGTACATGGAATTGGAACACCACTAGGGGATCATATTGAAATCAAATCTCTAAAATCAGTATTTAAGAATAGTTTTCATAATGAACAACCTTGTTGGTTAGGTTCAGTTAAAACAAATATAGGCCATCTAGAAGCAGCTTCAGGAATAGCTGGATTGATCAAGATAGTATTAGCCCTGCAAAATCAAGAAATACCTCCAAATTTACACTTCAAGAAATTAAATCCCTTTATTTCTTTAAAGGGAACAAGCTTTATGATTCCCACAGAAAAACAATCTTGGACTTCAGAAAAAGGTCATCGTTATGCCGGTATAAGTTCATTTGGACTTGGTGGAACTAATTGTCATATCATTGTTGAAGAAGCTCCTATTATTGGAAATATTAAAAATCAGATAGATTACCCATTAAATATACTGACCCTTTCGGCGAAAACAGCCTCAGCCTTAAAAGATTTATCTGGCTCTTATATAGAGCATTTAGAAAATAATCAAGAGTATTCAATAGCAGATTTATGTTTCACGGCTAATACAGAACGAACAAATTTTGACTTTCGTTTGGCGATGGTAGTTCAATCAAAATCACAATTAAAAGAGCAGTTAAATGATTTTTATCAAAAACAAAAAATAACAGGGCTTTTCTATAAAAATATAAACAATATTAAGGATGCCAAAATTGTTTTTTTATTTACAGGACAAGGTTCTCAATATTTAGGCATGGGAAAAGAGTTATACCAAACTCAACCCATTTTTCGTAAAACTTTAGATACATGTGACAAAATACTTCAGACTTATTTAGGAGAATCAATAATAAAAATTCTTTATTCAGAAGAGCCAATATATAGTTTACTGTTTGAGCAAGCTAGGTATACTCAGCCAGCTCTTTTTGCATTAGAATATGCTCTTTTCCAATTATGGAAATCTTGGGGAATAGAACCGAATTATGTGATGGGATATAGTTTAGGAGAATACGTAGCAGCTTGTGTGTCAGAAGTATTCACTCTTGAAGATGCTTTGAAATTAATTGTAGCAAGAGCCTCTTTAATACAATCTTTACCTTTAAATGGGTCAATGGTAGCTATTAAAGCGTCATTAGTTCAAGTTAGAGAAATCATTGCCCCTTATAGTGAGTATGTAGAAATTGCAGTTATTAATGGTTCGGAAAATGTAGTTATCTCCGGCCTAGATAGCTATATAGATAAAGTCATCTCTATATTAGAGTTCAAAGGTTTAAAAAACAAAAAATTAAACGTAACTCATGCCTTTCATTCTCTCTTGATGGAACCAATGATGAAATCTTTTCATGAGATAGCCAAACAAATTACTTACTCATCACCGAAAATAGACTTAATTTCAAATGTAACAGGAAAAAAAGTAACTACAGAGATAGCCACAGCAGAATATTGGGTAAGTCATATTAGAAAAACAGTTAAATTTGCAGATAGTATAGATAGTCTTAATAAAGCTGGTTGCAAAATATTCCTGGAAATAGGACCACAGCCAACTTTACTGAGTGTTGGTAGTCAATGTCTACCCGAACAGGATCTTACCTGGTTGCCTAGCTTACGCTCGAATCAAAGTAATTGGCAGGTATTATTAGCTAGTTTAGCAGAACTTTTTACACTAGGAATTCAAATTAATTGGGCCGGGTTTTATCAAGATTATAAATTTAATAGACTTGTCTTACCCACTTATCCCTTTCAACGAGAGCGCTATTGGTTCGAAGGAAATAAATCTAAATCAATAATCAAACAAAATAAGCAACGAAATGAAGAAGATTATTGCTTACTCGGACGGCAGCTTCATCTCCCTGAAATCAAGGAAACGATATTTGAATACAATTTTAATATTAATAATCTATCCTTTCTTGGAGAGTATTTGTTACATAAAAATACAATGATACCTAGTGCTATCTATATATCAATGATTTTTAATACTATAGACGAGCTTAGTTCAGAAAAAATTAAAACATTAAAAAATATTTCCTTTAAGGATTGTTTATATCTTAGCGAAGTTAATTCACTAGTCCATTTAATTTACAAGAATAATCAAGATTCAAATACTATGACTTTTAAAATTTTTAGTCATGAAAAAATTGAACAAGACAAAGAAACATGGAATCTGCATGCTTCCGGTGAAGTTTGTAAGCATGACAACATTAACCGTAAGAAAGATCAAGTATCTTTAATAGAATTAAAAATAAAATTTACAAATAAGCTATCAGCAAATATATATTATTCGAGGCTTAGAGAAATTGGTTTCGATTACACGGATAGTTCTCGTATAATATCGGAGATTTGGCAAGCTGATGGAGAAATTTTAGCATGTCTTATTTTGCCAGACTTATTAAAAAAAGACTTAGATATATATAAGATTCATCCAGCTTTTTTGAATACTTGTTTTCAAAATTTAGCAGTGAGTTATCTCTCTGAAGAAATCAATATTTTATACAATCCTATCACAATGGATCAGGCAAAGATATTCACTTCTGCTGGAGAAAAATTATGGTGTCATAGTAAATATGAAAAAAATAATCAAGGCAAATTTATTAGTAATATTCTGCTTTTCAATGAAGATGGATTTATAGTTGCTGAATTCACTAATTTATTATTAGAAAAAATATCAACTAAATATGAAATTAAATCCAAAACTTTTGACATTAATACAGCCGTTTTAATTAAAGATAATTTTGACTTTAAAGAATTAGAAAAAAGTGATCAATTTATACAGTCTTATGTTGAAGAAATAGTGTCTAAGATTTTACGAATACCTGTTTCAAGGCTGAATAAACAAATACCCTTAACAAAATTGGGAGTAGATTCTTTAATGGCTTTTCAATTGATGAATGAACTAGAAAATAATTTTGGTATCTTGATACCAGTCGAGAAATTTCTCGAAGGAACAAGTATTCTACAACTAGTGAAAGAATTACAGCTACAAATGGAAACTGGTACTCATCAAGAAAATGAATTGCAAAATGAAGAATGGATTGAAGAGGAAATATGAATTTAACTCAATTTTTACAAAAACTAGTAATTAAAGGTTGTAAATTTCGTATCGAGGATAATCATCTAAAATATAGTGCGCCCAAAAAGGAATCAACCCCTGAAGTAATAAATAAATTAAAGGAACATCGAGCTGAAATTTTACAGTTATTAAATGATTACCCAGATATTCTTGATGTTACTCCCCTTTCTTATGGTCAGAAAGCTCTCTGGTTTTTTTGGCAATTAGATAGTAAAAGTTCGGCTTATAATTTGGTTTTTTCAGTTCGTATTTGTGATGAAATTAATATAAAAAATTTGCGTCTAGCTTTTGAAAAACTAATTGATCGTCATTCTTCTTTACGTAGCACTTTCTCAGTATTGGATTTTGAGACAATTCAATATATACATCAGACAAAAGAATTAGATTTTCTGCAGATAGATGCATCTTTTTGGAATGAAACACAACTTTATCTGTATTTAAAAAAAGAATCACAACTTCCTTTTGACCTTGAACAAGGCTCAATAATGAGAGTAAGATTGTATACCTGTTCCGAGAAAGAACATATTTTGTTATTTACGATACACCACATAGCAGTAGATGGTTGGTCTTTGAAAATTATTTTATCTGAATTGCCAAAAATTTATGATGATCTGCAGAAAGGTGTTTCAACATCATTACCAACTTTAAACAGTTCTTATTCTGATTATGTGGTGTGGCAACAGCAATGGTTACAAGGAGAAAAAGCAGAACAAGCCTGGGTATATTGGAAAAATAAACTTAGTGGAAATATATCATCCTCAAATTTGTCTGAGGTTTTTTCTAAAAGTTTAAAAAAATCATTAAGTTATGAAGCTGCTTCTTATGAATTTCAATTACCCACTGAATTAACTTATCAACTTAAGCGATTATCAACATCTACTGATTCAACACTTTTTATTACACTGCTAGCTGTTTTTAATGTGTTGTTATATCGTTATACAGGTCAAGAAGATATCATAATTGGCTCACCACTTGGTGGTAGAATCAATCTTCCACTAAAATTTAGACAAATTGTTGGTTATTTTATTAATACAGTTCTCTTGCGAAGCGATTTGTCTAACAATCCTAACTTTAATTTATTCTTAAGTCAAATTGGTAAAACAGTAGTTGAGGCACGTACTTTCCAAGATTATCCTTTCCAGTTATTAGTAGATAAACTACAATTACATAGTGAATCTCCACATTCTCAATTTATTCAAACCTTTTTTGCATTTCAACCAAATGCTCAAGATATAATGCATCTTCTGAAAGATCAAACATTGGATAATTTGAATTGGGGAAGTTTTCATGTCCATCCTTTTGAAATTTCTCAACAAGAAGATGCTTTCAATTTAAGTCTGGAAATGGTTGAAATGGATTCATCAATTTCTGGAATTTTAAAATACAATACTGAGTTATTTGATGACTTAACTATTGAGTCTTTAGCAAATCATTTTATTAACTTATGTAACTTAATAGTTGAAAATCCTTTACAGACCGTTGGTGAAATACCTTTATTAACTGAAGCAGAAAAGCATCAATTACTGGTCGAATGGAATGATACAGAGGTTGATTATCCTCAGGATAAGTGTATTCATCAGTTATTTGAAGAACAAGTAAAAAAAAGTCCTAATGCAATCGCA
>CAIPYC010000191.1 GCA_903869185.1 uncultured cyanobacterium
CCCTAGATACAACAGCCAGTAATGTAACTATGAGCCAACCAACTGCTGGAATTTACCAAGTTTGTTTTAATGACCAGGGCTTGCCCAGTACCCCAGGTGGATCCCCTCAGGTTTGCACCTATCCTGCTTTTTTTGTTCCTCCTCAACAGCTCACTTTTGTAGTAACGCCCTACCCCTACAAAAGATGTATCATCCTTAAAACCCTTTTGGGGGCCCTGACCGACGGAAAAGAGTGGGGAACCAATAACAGTAGCGGTAGTAGTTGCTATTGATGAATATGTCGCATTAGTATAGTGGCAATTGCCAGGAAAATAGCCTCACTCCACTCCACAACCGCTCCATAGGTATCACCAGTATGCCCATTGAACTGGCGAAAGAACCACCAACCAACTAGAGAGCTAATTGATATTCCCATCAAGGCCAAAACAATACCCAGTCCACCTCCAGATAGAGAAGCTACCCACAGGAAAACCAATGGGAGTATTAGATCCTCAGGGAGTTTGAGGGAAATTTTGTGAAATGCTCCCTTGCCCTCTGTCCTTAAGTAAGGAAAAGAGGCAATAGAAAACAACTGTCCCCAGCGGCCCCAACCAGCAGACAATATCAAGATCAAAGCCCTGTGGCTATGGAGATCAACTAGAGAGGAGATTTTCAACAGCAACAGGAGGATAACCGCCATAACCCCAAAAGCACCTACATTACTATCGCGCATCGCCTCTAGTCGCCTGTTTCTGTTAGGGACAGCCAGTCCATCGGCTGAATCTATTACGCCATCGAGGTGTAATCCGCCCGTGATAATTAACCAAAATGCTACAATCAACACATTACTCAAGAATCTTGGGCAATCTATAATTTCCAGCATATAGTCTACAGAACTTAGCATTGCTCCTAGAATCAACCCAACCAGGGGAGACCAACGGGCAATTCGCCTAAGATCAATTAACCAGGAATCCGGAAGCGGTATCATGGTATAGAAGACAATAGCTCCCAAGAAAGATCCTAGAGTCTCTTTGAGCAATTCAAACCGCTTCATTAATCCCTACCATTGTGAAGAAAATGATTCAAAAACCATCTCCTTGCATTATAGATTGGGGTACAGTGATCAATAAAGATGACATGCGTCGTTTACTCAATGATTTGAGTAGGGTACAATACCAGCACAATCTAGAAGGAAAGTTGCAGTCAGAAGGAGAAGGTTGGATAATGGAGATATTCATCGATCCTCAACAGTCCACACTTATTGCCAATCATACCCTGTATCTCAATTTACAGAGTTTTGATTATCTGGAAATCGGTAAAACCCCTCAGGATGAACCCTGTTTTGATTTAATTCAGGATCAAAGAATACTGAGATTGATTCCACTGTCGAATCCCTTAAAAGATCAAGAAAATGCCCCGGCTCTTGATGATGCCACATTGGAAGAGATGGTCACTCGCGTACTATCTTCTAAGTGGGATCTATCCTTAGATGACGAAGATTCCTTTTAGATTCACTCAGCAAGCCAGCTGTCAGGAAACAAAAGCCAGAGCTGGTCTCTGGTCTACTCCGCACGGAATAGTCGAGACTCCCCGTTTTATGCCGGTAGGAACCGTTGGTACTGTCAAGGGTCTTACTTCGGTTCAAATCCGGGAAGCTGGAGCGCAGATGATCCTTGCCAATACCTATCATTTGCATCTTCAGCCCGGTGAGAAGATTATTGAAAAAGCCGGTGGCTTGCATCGATTTATGGATTGGTCTGGGCCTATTCTGACTGATTCAGGTGGCTTTCAGGTTTTTAGCCTGAGTAATTTACGGCAAATACGGGAAGAAGGGGTCACCTTTAAATCGCCCAGAGATGGCAGGCTTATCTCTTTGACCCCAGAGCGCTCAATCGAAATCCAGAATCTACTGGGAGCCGATGTGATCATGGCTTTTGACGAATGCCCACCAAGTCAGAGTGATTGGCAAACAGTGCATATGTCTACGCAAAGGACGTACAGATGGTTATTGCGTTGCATTGAGGCACACCAGAGAACCGAAGATCAGGCGCTTTTTGGCATAGTCCAGGGAGGAATCTATCTGGATCTGCGCAAGGAATCTGCCCAAAGTCTGGTTTCTTTGGATTTACCCGGCTATGCCATTGGTGGGGTCAGTGTAGGGGAGGCACCTGAGCTGATTCATCAAATAGTGGAATTCACCACTCCTTTTTTGCCTGCCCACAAACCCCGTTATCTTATGGGTGTGGGAACCTATCGCGAAATGGCCAAAGCTGTAGCTTCTGGCATAGATCTTTTTGACTGTGTGATCCCAACCCGTCTGGGACGCCATGGTTCCGCCTTGGTTCAGGGCCAGCGCTGGAATTTGAAAAATGCTTGCTATCGGGAGGATTTCACCTCCTTAGATGATTCATGTCCCTGTTATACCTGTCAAAATACCTCTAGGGCTTATCTGAGTCATCTAATAAGATCCAAAGAAATGCTCGGCTATATTCTACTGTCTCTTCACAATGTCACAGAACTTTTGAATTTTACAAAAAAAATGAGAGAATCTATTATCAAAGGGACTTTTGTACAAGATTTTGGACATTGGTTTTAGTTGTGCTTACTACAATAATATGTTCACCATACCGCAAACAACTGATGTTTTGGGACTGCCTATTCATCTATCACCAGACTACCCCAGCTGGATAGTACGGCGTTCGTCAGAGAATTTGGGAACCCACATCGTCACCCTCAACTCTGAAATGGCTATGTTGGGGCAAGAAAACAAGAAAATCTCTCAAATTATCACCCAGGCAGAATTGGTAATTCCCGATGGTTCCGGTGTGGTCTTGTATCTGATGCTCAGGGGGTTTAAACAGAAAAGGGTTCCCGGGATTGAACTGGCACAGGAGTTGATTGAGAAATTGTCCCCGCAAGGACCAATAGCTTTTTATGGCGGAGAACCTGGGGTGGCTGAGGCTGCAGCTAAGGTTTGGCGTGATAAAATACCGGATATTTCCATCTTGGTTTCGCATGGTTATCTGGACCAACAGCAGCAGGAGCAATGGTGCAAAACACTTGCAAAAGCCCAACCAAGTCTGGTTTTGGTGGGTTTGGGAATTCCCCGACAGGAAGTCTGGATTGCCGAACATCGTCAACTTTCTCCAAAAGCCGTTTGGATAGGAGTAGGAGGAAGTTTTGATATCTGGTCTGGTTCTAAGAAACGAGCGCCACGCCTGCTGAGAGATAACAACTTGGAATGGCTCTACAGGCTCTATCAGGAACCTTGGCGCTGGCGGAGGATGCTTGTGTTGCCGACTTTTCTGATGCGCTGTTTTTTGGGTTAGAGCCAATCAAATCCTAGTTAACCTCAGTTCGGAATAAGAGCAGTGGATTGGTTTTTGGCTTTAAACTTCATCTAGTAGTCAATAAATTAGTAGAGCTTCTCAAAAGATATAGCAATAGCC
Source organism: uncultured cyanobacterium (assembly GCA_903869185.1). Taxonomy (GTDB): domain Bacteria; phylum Cyanobacteriota; class Cyanobacteriia; order Cyanobacteriales; family Microcystaceae; genus CAISPN01. The sequence goes on from CAIPYC010000191.1 coordinate 3,429, forward strand.
AGAGCTTATAGAGAAGAAACCATAAGAATATGCTCGATGGCATCTCGAAGGCTATTAAATTGATCAAGACATTTACGAATGCGGCTTTTAAGCCAAGACCAACATCGTTCTATCTTGTTAAAGTCAGGAGAATAAGGAGGTAAATAAAGTAAATGACAACCAGCCTCCTCTACCATTGTTTTAATATTTCCCCCTTTATGGAAGGTAGCATTATCAAGGATTAAA
>CAIPYC010000192.1 GCA_903869185.1 uncultured cyanobacterium
ACTATTATTGGATATTCTCTCAACGATGGATCATCATCGATAACATTTTTACAATTAGACTGAGATAAACTACGAAAGAACAAGGCTTTCAAGGATTGCTTATCCCGAACTCAGGTTAGTTAATATACCTCCATTGAAACCCAAAAATTTATTACAAATTGCCAACGGACTAGAGGATCGAGATTTAAAGATTCGCAATATTGATGAGGTGATAGAGGCAATTGAGAAAAATAATGCCCGCAGCGTTACTCCATTAGAGTGGGTTGCCTGTCTCTACAATAAAACCAAATGGGATCAGGAGCATCCTACTAGAGCATTTGAAACAGCAGATTTAATTTGGAATGAAGCAATTGAGAATCAATATTTAGGCTATTTACTTAATCAGATTCTTTTACATCGATTGGTACTATATTATGGTGATCAAAAAAAAGAATTACCGGTTTCTTTAGTTGAAAGATTTCCCCAGTTTGCCAATAAACTTCAAATTAAAAAGAAAGTTACCGTAGCAATTATCAGGGCAATCAGTGGAAGTCAACCCAAGGTTCATCTTTGTAAATTATCCTTAGATGATCTCAAACTGCCTACAGAATTATTTAAGCAAGAAAAACTGCCAGATTGGATCAGTATTGCTCAAGAGTGTTTGGATGAATCGGCTCGGATTTTCTTGGCTATTGACTCACCAAGTGATCAGCAAGTAAATTGGCTGTTGAAATGTTTAGATAGTATGCAGGTAGAAATACAAATTCAAGCTGTAAATGCTATTTTGACTGAAATCTCAGCAGAAAAAGGTGCTAAATTTCCGCAATTGGTTGATTGGTTAAAAAAACATTATAGTTCGGGAGAGCTTCGCCACAGATTAACTGAGAATGCTAAACGTGCCATAAGCGATTGGATTGGTGCTGTCAATTTTTCTGAATTTGAAAAGTTAGCAGGATTGGTTTTAGAAAAACTAAAATTAGAAGATGGGCAAGAGAAACAACTTAGGAGTCGACGGAAATTCTGGAAAGAATATAGTAATAGCTTTAAAAATATTAGAATTCTATTACCACAGGAATCAAGAAACGTTATAGGCGATCAACTCACCCATAATTTTGATATTTTACAACAAGATAATAGTGAATCATCAGAAGTCTGTATCTTTGATTTTGGTCAGTGGCTAGTTGTGGAAATTTTCCGTGGATCGGTTGCGGAGACTCGTCTTTTGCCCGATAGTACACATAACATATGTTTTGGGGATCCTAATCTCTCTATTAAAAAAATTCGCCGTTTGGGAGGAGAAACACATGATCATAAGTATTTATGGCAATATTTCTGTGAGCAATGGCTCAAAGGAAAAGGAATATATAATAACCGTCCTGGCATTGTTTATAACCGAAAACCTACTACAAAAGAAATGCGGACACGAAACTCACAACTTCCTAGATGGACAGAAGAATTAAAAAGGGCTGAATATCAAGCTCAAATTTCTGGGTAGTATTTTTAGTTAATTAGAAAATCCAGGTAAAGGGATGTAGGCATGTTCTCGGGTTGCAAAATGTAAACAATCAGCATAAATTTTTATTAAGAGTAATTTACAATCTCTTGATCAGTTGTTTTGTATTAAGGATCATGCGACAAGTGCGTAATTTATATCAAATAATCTCCAAAAGGTTCCTTTTGTTGAGTCTTTTTCTGATTCCGTTGTTGCTGGTTCTCCAGAGCAGTCCCATTCAGGCTCAAATTAGCAAGAAAAATACCATCAATCCTTGGAAATACGCATCTTTTCCTGTAGAAAATTTTCAAGCCTATACTTCTGGTTTTGGCTATCGTATCTCTCCGATAACAGGAGAGCGCCAGTTTCATTACGGATTGGATATGGCGGCTCCCTATGCTAGCTATGTCCGCGCCTGGTGGCCTGGAAATGTAGTCGAACTTTCTGATGATACCGGATGTGGGACGATGATCAAAATTGAATCTGGCCAGTGGCAACATATCTATTGTCATTTAATCGGCAAAGTGCAGGATCTCCCTAATGGCAGATATTTAATAGATGACCAAGGTGGAATCATGCTGGCTCTGGGGCAGTCCGTATCTTATGGCACAAGAATTGCCCGAGTTGGTATAAGTGGTAATAGCACAGGACCTCATCTACACTGGGGAGTAAAATTTAACGGTGAATATTTAGATCCTGGACTGGTAATCCGAGAAATGTACAAATACCAGGTCGCACAGAACTAGCCTTGGTATGTAGTACTATTTGATTCTTGCAGTACCATCATGTTTTTGAGATAGACTAGTCTTGATAATATTTGTTTTATACTATGCAATATCGCCGCTTTGGACGTACAGAGTTAAATGTTCCTATCTTCTCTTGCGGGGGGATGCGTTATCAATACAAATGGCAAGATACAGACGAAAGTGAGATTCCAGCAGAAAACCAAGCTAATTTAGAAAAGATAGTCCAAACTGCACTTGATCTTGGAATCAATCATATTGAAACCGCAAGATATTATGGAACTTCTGAAATGCAGCTTGGTAAGGTTTTGAAGGATATTTCCAGAGATAGGTTGATCATTCAAACCAAGGTTGCTCCCGGGAGTGATCCTCAAGAATTTCGAGCAAATTTTGAAAAATCCCTGAATTATCTGCAACTTGACTATGTTGATCTTTTCTCTATTCACGGTATCAATAATAGAGAGATGTTTGATTACGCCATGAGACCTGGTGGTTGTTTAGATGAAGCTAAAAAACTTCAAAAAGAAAGTAAATTTAGATTTCTAGGATTTTCTACTCATGCATCAACTGAAATTATTGTTGAAGCTATAGAAAGTGATCAATTTGACTATGTCAATCTGCATTGGTACTGGATTTATCAAAATAATTGGCCAGCAATTGAGGCTGCCAATGCACATGATATGGGGGTTTTTATCATTAGCCCTTCTGATAAAGGAGGTAAGCTATATGCCCCTTCACAAAAGCTAATTGAACTTTGCTCACCCCTGAGTCCTATGGTCTTTAATGACTTATTTTGTCTCTCTTGTCCTCAAGTACATACACTGAGCATAGGCGCTAATAAACCCGAAGATTTTCAAGAACATATAAAAACCCTTGTTCTTTTAGATCAAGCCCAAGAAATACTCTCACCGATATTGACGAGATTAGAGAAAGAGTTTGTTAAGACTTTGGGCGAAGATTGGGCGAACAATTGGGACGTTGGTTTACCTGACTGGCAAGCTACCCCGGACGAGATTAACATTAAGACAATTCTTTGGCTGAGGAATCTGTCTCTTGCCTATGATATGACTGAATATAGTAAAATGCGCTATAATCTCTTGGGTAATGCTAGCCATTGGTTTCCGGGCAACAAGGCAAAAAATGCTAAAAATCTAGATCTCAGATATTGCCTGAAAAATAGTCCCAATCAAAAAAATATCCCCTCTTTTTTAGCTGAAGCTCATGATTTGCTCGAAGGGGGAGAAGTAAAAAGAATTTCGCAAATTAAATAAATTTAAGAAGGAATATTCTAAGTTTTCTTGGGTATCATGATCATTGTAATATTGCGTCCCTCTTTTTTGGGGGCTTGCTGGAGATCTCCTGTTTCGGATAAATCACTAACCATACGGTTGAGCAGTTCAAAGCCCAATGCAGGGTGCTCTATCTCTCTACCGCGTAAGGTTATAACCGCTTTTACGCGATCACCATTTGCGATGAAAGCACGTGCATGATTTACCCTAACTTGATAATCATGTTCACCAATTTTGTAGCGCATTTTAACTTCTTTGAGATCTGCAATTCTGGTCTTGCGTCTACTTTCACGCGCTCTCTTTTCAGCTTCAAAACGATACTTACCATAGTCCATGATGCGGCAGACTGGTGGCTTTGCATCTTCATTGACCATGACAAGATCAAGTCCAGCTTCAGCTGCTAATTGAAGAGCCTCGGAAGGGGTAATGATACCCACTTGGGCACCTGATGCATCAATAACCCTGATTTCAGGATAAGCGGCAATTGGGTTTTTAGGTTTGGCCGTTGCTATGATTTTTTCTCCTTTTTACTTAATCTATTTGTTAGAAATCCTAAGATATTACATCCCGAACTCAAATCCATTATATCAGAGACAACTACCAAGGGTCATATCTGGTTTCTCATGAATGGAAACTAATCAATGTCTTTTGGCAATTCCACTTCAACGAGAGGAGAGAAAGAATCAGGTTCTTTGATTTCCTCGATGATAGGAGTCAGAGAATCAGGTTCTTTGATTTCCTCAATGATAGGGATTAGAGAATCAGGTTCTTTGATTTCCTCAATGATAGGAGTCAGAGAGTCAGGTTCTGTTTTTTTTGTTTCAACAGCTGCATCGTTGTTATCTGAGCTTGCAGTGACAGGTTGCTTTTGAGGAAAAAGTGTATTCCCAATCCATCCAATCAACGAGAATTCCCCGGAATCTGGTACTAATGCCCTTAGTCGCCACAACTGCCATCCCAGAGACAACAATAACGCAGTTGATGCCACTTGACCCAAAAGAATCCCACCCCTGAAAGATTCTCTACAAACCCATAAATTTAGGGCATAAAAAAGGCCAACAGAACCCCAGAAAAAGTCATCTCTGCGATGGAGTCTGGGTAAAAAGAAGCCGCTTAGAAAAAAGATGAGGCTTCCTAAAACAAGGATAGTAACTAGGAAAAAAATCAACATGATAAGACTTTGGTTTTATAATTTAATCATTCTTTCTATATTATTCCCTCTCAGATGGTTTCTTAAAGACATTGAAAATGTTGTATGTTGTAGGATGACCTTATTTTGTATGTCAATTTTTGTGATGGCTCATCAATGACTGTCACAGTTGATAGAATCGCTAAGGTTATAATAAGTAAAACACTCTACACGAACTATGTAAAAATAGCGCAAGAGTCTAACCAAATTCCGATAAATTTTAAAAAAACTTAAACCAAGTTGGTTACTTAAGACTAACATTTGCATGCCATATAGTAAACAAAATTTCAGTAAATTCTCTATTACCACGCCTCTTTACTATGTCAATGATATTCCACATATCGGGAGTGCCTATACAACGATAATAGCGGATGTTGTTTCCCGTTTCCATAAGTTAAGAGGTGATCACGTACTCTTTATCACGGGAACTGATGAACATGGTCAAAAGATTCAGCGCACTGCCGACAATCGAGGGTTGTCTACTCAAGTGCATTGCGATGAAATTGTTCAAAGTTACCAGGAACTCTGGAAATTGTTGAATATAGACTACGATCGTTTTAGCCGTACCACCGATACTCGCCATCACGAGATTGTAAAGGAATTTTTCCAAAGGGTTTGGGAAAGGGGAGATATCTATCTCTCTCAGCAACAAGGTTGGTATTGTGTTTCTTGTGAAGAATTTAAAGAAGAACGTGAACTACTAGAAAATAAACACTGTAGCATCCACATTAACCAAAAATCTGAATGGAGGGATGAATCTAATTATTTTTTTCGTCTTTCCAAATACCAGGATCAACTCGATAGACTTTATCAGGAACATCCCGACTTTGTTCAACCCCAGAGCAGGTTTAACGAGGTATTAAATTTTGTCAGGGGAGGACTGAAAGACTTTTCCATATCTCGTATTAATCTTGAATGGGGTTTTCCAATACCCCAAGATCCCAAGCACACGATTTACGTCTGGTTTGATGCTCTTTTGGGATATATAACAGCCTTATTGGAAGATGGACAAGAGCCTAGCTTGGAGAATGCTTTGGCACAATGGTGGCCAATCAATTTACACTTAATTGGCAAGGATATATTGCGGTTTCATGCGGTCTATTGGCCTGCGATGTTAATGTCGGCAGGACTTCCTTTGCCAGAAAAGATATTTGGACATGGTTTTTTGACCAAAGATGGACAAAAGATGGGTAAAAGCCTCGGCAATAGCCTTAATCCTGTTGATTTAATTGCTCGTTATGGTTCAGATGCTGTCAGATATTATTTTATTAAGGAAATCGAGCTTGGTAAGGATGGTGATTTTAATGAAGAGCGTTTTGTCAAGGTTATCAATGCCGATCTTGCCAACGACCTAGGCAACCTTCTAAATCGCACGCTTGGGATGGTAACTAAGTACTGCAATGGGATCCTTCCCAAGGTAAGGCTTGAAGATATTCCTCGAGATAATCGTTTAAGGCAGATCGGTGAAATATTAGGGCAGGATGTATTCAATAGTTACCAAGGGCTACAACTTAATTTGGTTTGTGAAAAAATCTTTAATTTGATTCGCTCGAGTAATAAATTTATTGATGAAAGCGCTCCATGGAGTCTGTACAAGCAGGAAAAACAATTCGAGGTTGAACAGATTTTATATGCAGTGATAGAATCAGTGAGACTGTGCTCCTATCTTTTGTCACCAATTATACCAAATATCAGTACCAAGATCTATCAACAGTTGGGTTTTGATATCGATTTTAATAAAATAAGTGCAATTGAAGCTCAGACTCCTTTGGATTTACATAGTCAATGGGGACTTATTGCGGTAAATTCGATTTTAGTTAAAGCAGAGCCGGTGTTCGTAAGACTAGAAAATCCAGTTTAATTTCAAAAGAGCGACAACAATAATAAAAACCAATTTTCATAAAAACTTTTAAAAAAAATGAGGTATAAATTAATATGTTCGATGATTATGGATATGATCCGATATTTACACCGGAGCAAATATTGGAAAATAGGGGAAGAGTTGCTATCTTTATTGATGGATCCAATCTTTTCTACGCAGCTCTGCAGTTGGGGATAGAAATAGATTACACCAAATTGCTTTCTCGCTTGATAGGTGGATCTCGTATGCTAAGGTCATTTTTTTATACAGGAGTTGATCGCACTAACGAGAAACAGCAGGGGTTTTTGCTGTGGATGCGGCGTAATGGTTACCGGGTTATAGCTAAAGACTTGGTTCAGTTACCGGATGGTTCTAAGAAAGCTAATTTAGATGTAGAAATAGCGGTCGACTTAATGGCTTTGGTTGGCGCATATGATACAGCGGTAATAGTTAGTGGTGATGGAGATTTAGCCTATGCTGTTGATGCGGTTAGCTACCGAGGAGCAAGGGTAGAGGTAGTAAGCTTACGATCTATGACTAGTGATAGTTTAATTAATGTAGCCGATAGATATATCGACCTAGATCTAATAAAAGAAGAAATTCAAAAGCCTCCAAAGCTCAATGTTTCCTCTGTCAATCAATATGGAAATTTTCCTAATCTAAGTTCAGTTGATGAAGATAAACAGAAATAGCATTGTCCTATTAAGAGCTATTTGTCTTTTATTTCTTTTTGGATTAATTTCTTGTAGCAGCAAATCAACTAACAACCGGGAGTCTGCGCCAAAGGTTGTTAAAAAAACAAACGAGGGGCTCAGTTTAAGCAAAGCCACTCTGGAGCAATCTAACAACCAAGGACAGCCTCTTTGGAAAATAGAGGTAAAAAAAGCAAGCTATAGCTTGGATCATAAAAAAGTAGTAGTCAAGGATATTAAAGGTAATTTTTTTCAGGATGGACATAGAGTATTAGAAATAGCATCGAAAGATGGTGAAGTATACAAAAACGGTGAAGAGATCTATATTAGAAACAGCGTAGTAGCAGTTGATCCTCGTAATAATATAAGGATTGATGCTGATGAAATGAAATGGCAACCAAAAGCCGATTTACTGACAATCACCAAAAGATTTAATGCTGTCCATCTTGGTTTCCAGATTTCTGCAGATCACGCTATATATCATAGCCGTCATCAGGAACTAGAGCTGACCGGTAATATATTGGCTTTTTCTAAAAAACCTGACATAGAATTAAAAACAGAACATCTTAAATGGCTCATATCTCAGCATAAGATGATTGGAGATAAACCACTTGAATTCATTCGCTATCAAGGAACATCTATAACCGATCAGCTCAACACAAAGCAGATGGAAATAGACACCATAAAAAATACTATTTTATCTAAAGATACCCTCAATTTTAAATCGATACATCCAGCTACTCAGATAACCGGTAATAATTTTCTTTGGAATTACCGTGAACGTCATTTTCAATCTCAACAAACTGCCCAATTATACGACTACAGTCAACAGGTTACTTTTACTGCTAATGGGACTGATTATGATCAAAATAAAGGATTGGCAAATTTCAAAGGGGGTGTGCATGGACTTAGTTCTCGTAACCAAACCCAAATCTATTCTCAGCAAGCAATTTGGTATATAAAGAATAAAAAAGTAGATGCTACTGGAAATATAATATATAAACAGAACAATCCTAAGATGCAACTAACCGGAGATCGCGCTGTTGGAACATTACAAACTAATCAAGTTGTTGTTACCAGTCAAAATGGCAATAAGGTTGTTACGCAAATATATATTAAGCGCAAACCTTAGTTTTCTCATGATTCGTTGACATTCCTCAAAGTCCCTCACCGCTTGTGGGATCCCGGATTTAGGGAGAGTCCTTTAAGCTCTTTTCTTCTTGAGATACCTCAGTCCTAGGAATAAAGGTACAACAAAAGCGGCACCTCCAAGGGTGGAGGGAGATGGGACAGTGATAGGGTTTGGTGCGTTTAAAAATTCTGTTGCGAAAATTGCTCCGCCCCCATCTAGGTCTCCGACTATGTGGTCATATTTGTTAACCCCATAGAGTGTTGCATTAACTGGTAACCCAGTTGCTTCGTTGTATAATGGCTGGTATCCTGCCGGCTGATTGTTTGTAAAGTATATGAACGATAGCTGGCTATTTATCGCTGGGTCGGGTTCGCCTCCAACAATCTCTCGAACATCGCTGATAGCATTGGGGCTTGTTCCATTTGGAGCATTAGGGTCGTTTATAGGAATGAAGTTACTGCCATTGAGCATGAAACCTTGGAGTATATTTGAAGTACCAGACAGATAGGTGCCGACAATATCTCCAACATTGTTGATACCGAAGGCTTGCGATTGTCTTACTCCTGCTGCAACAGGAAACATTAAATCGCTGTAATTACCGTTACTGTATATAAAAGCATGAGGTCTCAGAACATCATTATAATATCCGACAACATCTCCATTAGTGTCAATACCATATGCGTATGTTCCACCATATCCGGCCGTGGCCTTGGGGTTGTTTAAATCGCTGAAGTTACCAGCATTGTCTTCTGTAAATCCATGGGCGGTATCTTGACTGTCAAGATAATATCCAGCAACAGCTCCACTATCGCTGATACTCTGGACAAATGTACCGTTTACTGCGTTGGGGTCGATTACATCGGTGAAGGTATCAGCAATATCCTTAAATCCAATGTACTGGGAGTTACTGTTAATATAATATCCGACAACATCATCAAAATTGTTGATACCTCGGGCAAATGTATTATTTGTACCACTTGCAGCATTGGGGTCGCTTAAAGAGTTGATAATGTAGGTTTGAGTTGCGTGGGCCGGGGCAGAAAGAGCAAGACTACCGCATAGAATAGCGAAGATGGTCAGTATATTTTTTTGTTCATTTATTATTACAGTTTGGTATTTTGGAGCCCGGCAAAATCAAGGTAAGTATTCTATATTCTATAGCAAATCATTGAAAAAAACAGGTTTTTGATGCGTATATATTTTGTTCTTAGAGATTTTGGTAGATATTCAAAGCTCTTTTCCCACAAGGGAAGATGGACTTTGATTGTTCATATGGTGATTGTAAGGTATACCAATATTAATGCTCTACAACCAGCCAGATGAGAACAGACAATCTATTCTATCAACTCTTTCAAATTCTCCCGGAAGCCCTGTTTGAACTAATAGATCAGTCTAGCCAAAGAGCCTTGGACTATCAATTCACTTCAGCAGAAGTCAAGGAACTTTCTAGAACTATAGATGGACTCTTCACCACAAATAATAGGAACCATCCTCCTAAAATAGAAGATATTGTACCATTCATCTCCTAAAAATGCAATGTTTAAAGTTATCTCAGCCATAAGTCACTTGTTTAGGTCTATTTTTTGCAAAAGTCACTCATGTTTTAGACAAAAGTCACTCATAACTCACGTCCGATCTCAGGTAGGAGTCTGGTTTAATTAAATAGGTGGTTAATATTTGATTTGTTTTTGATTTTTTCTTGACTGGTGCATCTACTTTCTATTTATATCCCGGAATATTTTTTTTAATCTTTACAATTTAAAGAATTAAAGTAACAACAAATAAAAGGTTCTGTTATTATGACAAATGAAAATCAGATGATTTCTAATAAACTAACTATATTCCTAATAGCTCCAAATGTTTCCCAACAAAAGGGTGGCGAAGCAATAAAAGCACTTGGGATTTTTCAAGAGATTAAAAAGATTCACCCAAATACTGTTCAAATAACTCATGAGCGTAATGAAGATGAGATTTGTAATACTTTAAAATTAGATGATGTATTATTTATTAAAGATGATCCACTAACACTTTTTTTATGGAAAACTGTAGTTTTACGATGGTTTATTGATACATGGTTCTCCAAAAAAGCAATTGACCTTATTGAAAATTATGTAAAACAAAATCAACTAGATTCCACCCAGGTAATTGTTCACCAGACAGAGCCTAACTCGCCAGTATTGCCCAGAATAATAGCTAAAAATTTCTATAATGTTTTGGGACCAATAAACGGTAATATCTATTATCCTGAAATATTTAGAAATAAAGAAAGTTTTAAAAATAAACTCAGGAGAATACTTCATTTTCCCTCTCAAAAAATAAATAGTATTTTTTTTCGTGCAGTAGCTAACTCTGATTTGCTCTTGATTGCAGGTGGTGAGAGAACAAAAGATTCTATGCTGGCAGCAGGGGCAAAACCCGAGAAAATGATAGAATGCATGGACTGCGGAATAAAAGATGAAATATTAGACCGTCCTCGAATTGAACACCAAGGAGAAAATTTTAAGTTCATTCATTTTGGACGATTGGTATTTTTTAAATGCACTTTTTTGATTATTGAAAGTCTTATTAAAACAAAGCATAGAGTTTTATTGGATATCGTCGGTGAAGGTCCCGAATTAGAACGTTGTAAATTACTTACTAAGGAACTTGATTTAGAGAATAGAGTGAATTTTTTGGGTTGGTATCCCCATGAAGAATTACTAGATTCTTTAAGCAGCTATCGCGGCTTTATACTTCCTAGTATAGAGGATTCTAATGGGATTGTCGTTCAAGAGGCGATGGCCCTGGGACTCCCAACAATATGCCTAGATTGGGGAGGTCCCCAACTCCTTATTGAACATGGAGTAACAGGATATTTAATTGAACCAAAAAGTAAAGAATTCATCACTGATCAAATAGCCCAATATTTAGATGACTTGGCTATCAATGGAGATTTAGCCGAAAAAATGTCTTTAGCATCTCGCAAAAAAGCTGAACTATGGCGCTGGTCAAATGTCATGAAGGACTGGACTGGTTATTATGAAAAACTATTGGAAAGGTAAGGAATAGATCAATTGTCTATTCCCTAGTAATTATTTTTACTTTGACTTTTTATTGCAAAGGCTCTTTTCTATTTGGAGACCTTTCTTTTCTTAAGACGAGAAACAATTCCCAATAGAATAGCACTTACACCAACACCAAGTGCGTCAGTAGGTTCTGGAACAGAAGATGTAAGTTTAACATTGAAATCTGCTGCATCATCATCAGCAGGAAGTCCGTCAGATAAACCCAAATAAACTGAACTACCTGATGTGGTAGTGGCTGTACCGTCAATAGTGGCTAAGTAACGTCAATTCGGGATAAGGAAAATGCTGTAATTCTTACAGAATAAGCGTTTAGTTAAATTGTTTAATAACATTTTCTCTAAAATATCCACTATTATTGGATATTCTCTCAACGATGGATCATCATCGATAACATTTTTA
>CAIPYC010000193.1 GCA_903869185.1 uncultured cyanobacterium
AAATTATCTGCCTATGTAGTAATTATGTAGTAAAAAATGAAGGGTTTGATTTTTTTGCTGATCAAACCTACAACGTTTATGAAAATTGTTACAAGTGTGGCCAAGTTTTAAGACCACACTGAAAAGTTATTCATTTATATTGCTTTTGACATACTGCTGCTTGATTATCTAATTATCCATTAATTTAAAGATCTTCCATTTTGCAAATTTCATTGGGATCAAAATATGTTCCCTGTTCTTGGATTGTCCCAAGTAAATTATTTTCTTGTGTTGTCTGAGGTAAGCTCCCCTCTTTTGGATTAGTAATCTCAGACTTGTTATTATCCTCTGAAATTTTTTGACCCAATTCAGTGTTAGGAGTGGTAATAGTAGTAATAATAGTAATATCAATTGATTTTAGATTTGTACTTACTTTAAGAGTTGCTTGAACACCTTCTTTCATATAAAAAAATCCATCTTTTAGCATTACACCTGTATCCTTTTTTAACTCAAATAACGCTTTGTTTGCAGATAATAATTTGAATGCATCTCTATGTGTTAAATATTTGCATATAATGCCAACGAAAGTAAGTTTTTTAAGTTCTTTTGTAGATTCGGAACCAGTATTTACTCTAGCATTTTCCATCACAAAAAATAATTCTATTTCCTTTTGTTGTGTGTTAGAAAGTATATTTAGAATAAAGTTTGGTACGACACAACCATTGTTAGTTTTTATGTTTACACTATAATCTTCATAATCTGGGATAACTTTAAAAATTTTTTTCAAGTTTGCTAAAGCTTTTTGCTCTTTTGTAGATCCATTAAAGTGTGCTTCGTATAAAAAATTTGAAAAATCTTTGTTATTTGTTAATTCTTTTGAAGCATATTTAAGAAACCATCCACTTTGCTTTACTGCTGCTAGTACAATTTCGAAGTTGCTTTTTAATTTTTCTGAAGCATATTTAAGAAATCATCCACTTTGTTTTACTGCTGCTAGTACAATGTCGAAGTTATCTTTTAATTTAGGGGAAGCATATCTAAGCAAGCATCCATCTTGCTTTACTGCTGTTAGTACAATTTCTCTATAGTTGGAGATGCCTGAACTAACGTATTCAAGAGCCCTGCCATTTTCCTTTACTGCTGCTAGTACAATGTCGAAGTTGCTTTTTAATTTTTTTGAAGCATATTTAAGAAACCATCCACTTTGTTTTACTGCTGCTAGTACAATCTCTTTGTCAGCTTGTAAATTTGCGTGAGCATATTGAAGAGCCCATCCATTGTTGCTTTACTGCTTTTAGTATAAAGTTTCTGTCATTTTTTAAATCTTCGTGAGCATATTGAAAAGCATATACATTTTGCTTTACTACTTTTAGTACAATCTCTCTATAGCCGTTGATTATTGGATTCACGTATTCTAAGTTGTGCCAGTTATTTTGTACTGCTGTTATAGCTTCAGCATATGTATAGTTTCTATATTCTTTCATTTTATTTACCTTTTTTATTTTTTGTTATTAGTTATAAGTGATAAGTTATTCTGTCGTTAATTACTGGCCATTCAGTATTCCTATTAGGTTTTGATATTTCTTTGCCAAGTCCATAACGTCGTCGGCGTAAAATTGGTAAGCTTTTTTACTGGCGTTTTTGCATCCGGCCAAATAACAAAGAGCTGCAGTTCTTTCGGCGCTAACAGTTTGCTTGGCCGCGCCGCTGTCTTTAAGATAAATTGCCGCGGCCGTAAAAGCGTCTCCTGGATCCCAAGGATTGGGCGGATTATGACCGGTAGCTGCCGATATTTTAGCTTCGTATAGAATCCAAGTTGACGGAATAAACTGGGCCGGACCCATTGCCCCGCCATAACCATACCAAGGTTTTTTGGAAACCGGCATTTTGTTTGGATCTAAACCAAGTCTTGTTGTTATGTCCAGGAACGGCGTCGTATCTCTAGGACTTGCCATATCTACCGTCCAGGT
>CAIPYC010000194.1 GCA_903869185.1 uncultured cyanobacterium
CCCGAACTCAGGTTATCTTACCTCTTTGTAAGGTCCGACTTCAGCTATATGCCAGAGTGGTCAATATTTTGTACTCTTATCTTAGGGGTTATTTCTTCCATTCTTTCAAAATATCATAACTTCCATCCTCGACCTGCGGAATATAGGTTACATAATCTTTATAGTTATTTTTTTTTGCTTTACAGTTTATATATGCTATATATATAATATTGCACTTTATATATAGCATATATGGCATATATGGTAGAAAATCCAGAAAGAACTATTCCAATCAGTGTCCGTGTCAATCCCAGAGAGTGGGATGAATTTAAAAAACTTTGTCGCAGAGAAGAGATCGTTAGTGCAACTGCAGGAGTCAATATTTTGATAGTTGCTACGCTAAAAAAAATAGTTTCTTTAAATGATTTAGAATCATTGATTAACAAAGAACCCGCTGAAAATCAAGAAAATGAACCAGAAAACGAACTCAAATCCTTGATCAAATCCATAGAGGAATTAGATCAAAAAGTAAAGGTACTTGAAGAATTAAGCCAAAATCAACAGCAAGATATAGTCCAAAATCTAGCTCAGGTTAACCAGGGATTAACCCTATGTTGCATCAGAAAAAAAGGTAAGAGACTTTATATCAGGGCTACTTTACCCTTAAAAGCAGGAAATGGGAAAAAAAGTCAAGAATTGAAAACAGGAGCTATTGCCAACCCAGAAGGATTGCTTATTGCTCAACTAAAGGCAAAAAAACTCGAAACTGACCTTATGCTGGGGAGATTTCAATGGAATGACTGGCTTTCCTAACATCAAAATGATATATTGAAATTGTTTTAGTTACGGAAAGATTCATTATCATAACTAAATCATATGTATGCTAATAAAATCTAATATCTCTAAACCTCAAAATCCATATCCAGAAGATGTTCTGGATATTCTGTTATCACAGCGTCGCTCCCAAAACACCCAAAGAGCCTACTTGGGTGATCTGAGAATTTTTTTTGCCTTCATAGCTCCAGATGAACCACTTTCGGCAAGTATAGTAGCTAGTTTTTTACAGCAAAAAAGAGAGCAGTCTGTGATTTTGGTATTAAGGTTTAAGGCCCATTGTCTAGAGAAAGGATTAGCAGAGGCAACTGTCAATCGCCGATTAGCTGCAATCAGGGCATTAGTGAGTATGGGACAAAGATTGGGAGCCTGTATTTACAACCTGAATGATATTAAAGGAGAAAAAGTCCAAACCTATAGAGATACTACTGGAGTAAAAGTGAAGACTTTTACTGATTGTTTAGCAAAGTGTGATCTTTCTACAAGCAGGGGGAAAAGAGATTATGCCTTGTTGCACTTGCTCTGGTCTAATGCTCTTAGAAGAGGAGAAGTGTCTATCTTGAAAATCAAGGATCTCGATCCAGAAAACAGACGATTGAAAATCTATGGTAAAGGACAAGGAACTCAAGGGCAATGGGTGGAACTTTCTGTAGCAACCATGAGGGCAATTGAAATTTGGCTTGCAACTCGCCAAGGACTTTTAGATGAATCTGCCATCTTTGTCAGTCTTCATCCAGGTTTTAAAGAGCGACATTTAACCACCACTGGAATATATAAGATCGTTGAAGAGTACTTCAAGTTGGTTACCAATAAACGCATGTCACCTCATAGAATAAGGCACAGTGCCATAACCGCTGCTTTAGATATTTATAATGGAGACGTCAGAAAAGTACAAAAATTTTCCAGACACAAAAGCATTGAAACTTTAATGATCTACGATGACAATCGACAAAATGCGCAGAAAGAGATCAGCTATTCTCTCAGTGGCCTTTTGGAGTAAAACAATGGAAGATCAACTATCTTTATTTGACAAAAAGGAATTTTCTCCTAATAACATACAATCTGTTTTGATGCCCAAAGATTTTCTGCTCGACTGGAAAGAAAAAATCTTTAATAATCAGCAGTTTGTAAAACATGGTTCTACCTCACGCCAAACAAATCTATTTACCGACAGGGAACAATTTGATCCAAACAAGATTGATCCATTTGATTTATTATTTTTTCCATTAGAATTTTACCCAAGTGCAGATAGCAATGAGTCTAACTGTCTTTATTTCCTTGTAGATCTTGCTGAACCAATCTTGTTATATATTGGCGAGACAAAACAAAATCCAAAAAAAAGGTGGTTAAATCACGATTGTCGAGATTATATTGCCAACTATCGAGATCTGCATTATCGCTACGAATTAAATAGTAGCCTTAAGCTTGCTTTCTGGTGGGATACTCCCAGGGAAAGAAAAGCAAGACAGGATATAGAGTCTTTTTTAATTGGCAAATGGCAACCACCCTTCAACAAAGAAAGTTGGAATATCTACGGTCAGCCATTTAAAAAACTGCCGAAATTCAGTTGTTGAAATTGGGCATACGGGCCTTGCAACCTTTATTGAGGACTCCATTTAATCCCCAAGCCGCGCATTCAATCGAATGGGTAACTTGAGGATTAGTAACCAAGGTGTAGTCACAGGAGACATAACCATTGTTGTCGGAATCAACAGACTGGCAATGTGCCCCATTTACATCTTGGCGCAAAACGGTGGATACATAGCCTTTTAGCTCATTCTCGGCAAAGCTTTTACCAAAGAAATATTGGCCAAGCCCTTTACCGGCTGTCAGCAGGAAAATAGCACCCCCAATTAAAATTACTCCCAGACTTCCCAAAGACAACAAAATTTTGAGTGATAAATTGGATTTATGTGATCTACTCATGACGCCGTTAATATATCTTATGTCTCAACTTTTCAAATTATAGAGAGAATGAAGCTTGTAAGGTAAAACTTGTCCAAGATCTGTGATAACAATTAACATGCCAATATGCCTCAAAAAAAATTAACGACCGAAGAAATAAGTTCGTAATTTGAGCTTAGGTAAATCTTCCCTTAATTCTTCCAAATAGGTGTAGACTACTGGTGTTAAATAAAGTGTAAGGATCTGGGAAAACAAAAGACCACCTACAACTGCAATTCCTAGAGGTTTGCGAATTTCAGAACCAGAGCCGGCCCCAAGAGCAATAGGCAAAGTACCAATTAAAGCGGCCATAGTAGTCATCATAATTGGACGAAAACGAACTGTAGCTGCTTCAAAGATTGCCTCAAAAGAGTTCTTACCATGATTGCGCTGTGCTTCAATAGCAAAATCCACCAGCATAATTCCGTTCTTTTTGACAATGCCAACTAGCAAAATCATGCCTATAAAGGAATAGAGATTAAGCTCAACATCAAAAATCAACAAAGTCAAAAGTGCGCCAAATCCAGCAGAAGGTAACCCCGAGAGGATAGTCAAAGGGTGAATAAAGTCTTCATAAAGAATACCCAAGATCAAGTAAATAACTAGAATAGATACCAGCAAAAGGATTCCTAAATCCTGAAATGATTGCTGGAAAACCTGGGCCTGTCCTTGAAAGCTAGTAATGATACTCTGGGGTAGTATCTCTTTTGCAATTTCTTCGATTGCCTGAGTTGCCTGGGAGAGTGAGGTGCCTATTTCAGTATCAAAAGATATAGTGGCTGAGGGAAGTTGTCCTAGATGATTTACAGTCAAGGGACCTACATTTTTTGTAATCTTGGCAATGGTGCTCAAGGGAACTGATTTTCCTTGACCCGAAGTCAGGTAGATCATAGATAGAGCTTTAGGATCTCTTTGAAATTCGGGTAAAACTTCTAAAATCACATAGTATGCATTGTTGGGAGTATAAAGGGTAGCAATCTGACTAGTACCATAGGCATTGCCTAGAGTTTTTTGAACCTGAGCAGCCGTAATGCCTAAAGTAGAAGCTTTAGACTGATCGATTTCTATATTTATCTGTGGAGTTCCCAGCTGTAGATCGCTATCTGCACCACGCAGTCCGGGTACCTTCTTAATTCGCTCTAACAGCAGAGGAATATAGCGACGAAGATCATTAAGGCTTGGACTCTCAAGCGTGAACTGGTATGGTGAATTGGTCTGCTGCCCCCCAATCGCAATAGAAGGGGGAATACGCATAAAAGTAGTGATGCCAGTAATATTGCGCAATTTTGGATTGAGTCTATGTATTATTTCCTCAGCGCCAATCTTTCTTTTAGAGCGAGGCTTGAGACGCATAGTGATACGACCGGTATTGACCGAAGGGTTGGGTCCTGCAGCACCAACAGTTGAATTAATCATGATGAAGTTGGGATCTTTTCGCAAGATATTAACCACTTTTTGTTGATGGAGCAACATATCATCAAAGGAAATATCCTGGGCTGCTTTGGTATTAGCTGTCAACAAACCACTTTCTTCGTTGGGAATAAAGCCCTTAGGTACTACAGTAAAAAGATAAAAAGTAAATAACAGTATCACTAAAGAAAAAACCAAAGTAACCAGGCGAAATTCCAAAACCACTCTCAAGCTTTTCGCGTAGACATCTAATAAATTAGCAAAGAATCTTTCCGAGATTTGAAAAAGCTTACTTTGACTATGATGATTCACTGACTTGAGAAAACGACTACAGAGCATGGGCGTTAAACTGAGTGAGACAAAGCCTGACACCAGAATAGCAATACTGATAGTAATTGCAAACTCATGAAACAATCTTCCTACCAAGCCACCCATGAAAATAATCGGGATAAATACAGCAACTAGCGAAAGCGTCATGGAAACAATAGTAAAACTAACTTCTTGAGAGCCTTTTAAGGCAGCTAACAAAGATGCTTCGCCCATCTCGCGGTGACGGACTATATTCTCTAATACTACAATCGCATCATCTACAACAAACCCTACCGAAAGAGTCAAAGCCAATAGTGAAAGATTATCTAGGGAAAACCCTAGTAGATCCATCGCTGCAAAGGTGCCTATTATAGCCACTGGCAAAGCCAGACTCGGAATGATTGTGGCTCTGATATCCCTTAAGAAGAGAAAGATTACCATAATTACTAAAACTATCGATAGAACAAGTGTAAATTTGACATCATTGATTGCAGCACGTACTGATACAGATCGATCGTAGAAGATCCCCATCTCAATAGATTGAGGAATCTGGGCTTTCAAAGATGGCAGAATTTTCTTTATAGCATCGACAATTTGTACTGCATTGGCACCAGGCTGAGGTTGCACTGCCAGCAATATGGCAGGGTGATTGGTTACTTTACTATCGGTAAAACGATTAGAAACTCTGTTATTTTGGATGCTATCTATGACATTTCCGAGATCCTCTAGCCGCACGACTTGTCCATTTTTATAGCCGACAATCAGGTGATTGTAGTCAGCGGCATTGTTCAATTGTCCATCAGCTTGAACTATAAAGCTTCTATCAGATCCTGAGATAATACCATTGGGTAAAAATACGCTAGCTTGTTGAATAGTTGTAGAAATTTGATCCAATCCGATCTCTTTAGAGGCTAACTCTTTAGGATCTACTTGAATCCTTATAGCATATTGCTTTTGCCCGTAAACCATCACCTGTGCTACTCCATCAATCATAGATAAGGGCTGGGCTATTGTTATTTCGGCATTCTCGTCAACAGTTTGAATAGGCAAAGTATCTGAATAGAGATAAAGATAGAGTATTGGTACAACAGAAGGATTTACCTTGCGATAGCTAGGGGGTTTGGGTAATCCCGATGGCAACTGACCAGCGGCTGCTGAAATTGCAGCTTGAACATCTTTTGCTGCCGAAGCGATATTGCGAGAGAAATTAAATTGCAAAGATATACTCGTACTTCCAGTAGAACTAGTGGAGTTGAAAGAATTCAATCCAGCAATTTCACTGAATTGACGCTCTAGTGGAGCTGCCACTGAAGAAGCCATGGTCTCTGGAGTCGCTCCAGGTAAACTAGCACTGACATTGATAAAAGGATAGTCAACATTAGGCAGAGAGCTGATCGGCAGATTGAGATAACTTATCACGCCAAAAATCAAGATAGCAAGCATGACCAAAGTAGTCATCACCGGTCGACGGATAAAAAGTTCAGCAAAGTTCATATATCCGTATCATCTAAAAATCTTTCTCTTGAATGAATTGGTTTAATCATTGCTCCCAA
The DNA here is from genome assembly GCA_903869185.1 of uncultured cyanobacterium. Lineage (GTDB taxonomy): Bacteria > Cyanobacteriota > Cyanobacteriia > Cyanobacteriales > Microcystaceae > CAISPN01. The sequence continues at coordinate 6,030 of CAIPYC010000194.1, forward strand.
GGTTTTTAGCTCTCGAGCAAACAGCATTGCCACAATTATGCAAACTACACCATTGAAGATCAATGTCAATTGAACACCAATATAATGGGCTAATACACCATCAAGTAAACAACCAAAAGGAATAATCCCCAAAACAGCCATTATATAGAGACTCAATACTCTCGCACGCTTATCATCTTCCACCAAAATTTGAATAAGCGTATTACTGGCAATTGACTGCAAAATAGAGCCAAAACCAACTAATACAAGACTAGCAAAAGAAAACCAAAATATTTTGGTAAAAGCTAAAAGGATTAAACCCAATCCGGAAACAATAGGAGAGAAGGCAATCAAAAACTCTAGGCCGACGACACTCTTGCGTGAAAGCATATAGATCCCACCAATTAAAGCACCTATACCCGAGCTAGCTAGTAAAAAACCAAGAGTATGAGCATCGCCATGAAGAGTTTCAGTAACAAAGATGGGCATCAAGGAGGAGTAGGGCATGACCATCAAACTAAAAACCACAGTCAATAACAAAATCAACTTGATTGGCAAAAAACCAAAAGCATAGATAAAGCCTTCTTTAATACTCTGTAATGGATTAAAACTGATTCTTGCTCGTTTGGGTTTTTGTGGGAAACGCATCAGTATCAGTCCACCAATTACTGCCAGATAGCTGATACCATCAATTAAAAAACAATAACCCACTCCTAACTGGGCGATTAAGATACCACCGATAGCAGGGCCGATCAATCTTGAGATATTGAATAAAAAAGAATTGAGTCCGATAGCACTGATTAAATCATTTGGGCTTTCTACCATATCCTTGACAAAAGTATGTCTGGCAGGAGCATCAATGGCGTTGATCAATCCTTGGCAAAAACTCAAAACCATGATCCCAGTAATATTGATCCTAGCTGTCAAAGTCATTTCAGCTAATGCAAAAGACTGTAACATCGCCAAAATCTGAGTGATGATCAAGAGGTGCTTGCGATTACTGCGATCAACAATTAATCCACCAAAGGGTCCAAACAAAAGATTAGGAATCTGACTGATAAAAGATACAAACCCTAACATCAGGGCAGAACCTGTCAACTGGTATACTAGCCAGACTGTAGCCAGCTGGGTTATCCAGGTACCAATTAGGGAAATACCTTGTCCAATAAAGAATAGTTGATAATTGCGAGAACGCAGGGCAGCAGGAACTAGAGACATAATATAAATAATCTCAGCCGGGGATCTCTCCACTGGAAAAGATGCGGTCTAATTTGAATTTTTTACGCCAGGATTCCATATATATGTAAAGCACAGGAGTTAGATAAAGAGTTAGAACCTGTGAAAAAAGAAGACCTCCAACGACTGCAATTCCCAATGGCCTTCTTACCTCAGAACCCGCCCCAAATCCTAGGGCAATAGGCAAAGCGCCCATCAATGCCGACATGGTAGTCATCATGATTGGACGAAATCTCACCAAACAGGCTTGATATATCGCCTCAGAGGTTTTCATGCCCTTTTCTCGCTGAGCTTCAATGGCAAAATCTACCATCATGATTCCATTCTTTTTTACAATACCAATTAGTAAAATGATTCCGATAAAGGAATAGACATTTAGCTCAACCCCAAACAACAGTAAAGTCATTAGAGCTCCAAATCCTGCTGAGGGCAAACCTGAAAGTATAGTTAATGGGTGGATAAAATCTTCATAAAGGATTCCCAAAATCAGATAGATTACCAAGATAGCTATTACCAAGAGGAACAGCAAACTAGGTAGAGAATTCTGAAAAACTTGACTTGCTCCACTAAAACTACTAATGATAGTAGTCGGAACGGTTTTTTGGATAATCCTTACTATCTTTTGATTAACGGTTCCTAAAGAAGCTCCTGGAGCTAGATTATAGGAAATCGTGGCAGAATTCATTCGGCCTGCGTGATTTACCAAAAGTGGAGTTGTATCCCGTGAAATATTAGCAAAGGTTCTAAGCGGTACCGAATGACCAGTACTAGAAATAACGTAGAGTGAAAGCAATGAATTGATATCCTGGTGATCTTCAGGTTGCAGTTCCAGAATCACCTTGTATTCATTAGCAACACCATAAATAGTGGATACCTGATAAGAACCATAGGCATTGCGTAATGTAGTTTCAATTTGTGAGGCAGAAATATTGTAACTTGTTGCCTTGTCGCGATTTATGGAAATTTTGACCTGGCTAGTTGTTGCAAGATCACTATTGACATCCTGTAAACCGGGCAATTGTTTCAGTTTATCCTCCAATTGAGGAACATATTGATTGAGAGATTTGGGATTAGGGGATTTGAGAGTCAACTGATATAGACCAGTAGTCTGCTGAGTACTTATTGGGAGTGATGGTGGATTTTGCAAAAACACATTGATTCCACTGATATTAGCAGCTAATTGAGTACGCAAATCCTGAATAATTTCATCGGCACTCTGTTGGCGCTCAGAACGCGGCTTGAGACGAATAAATAGACTACCTGAATTGGTTGGTACTACTGAGCCAGAACCAGTAGCGCTGGTACCTGCCCCAATATTAGAATTAATTGCCTCTACATTAGAATTTTTAGCAATTAAATCAGTGACTTGCTTTTGATGGCGCACAAGAGAATCAAAAGAAGAATCTGGGGAAGCTTGAGTTATAGCGACAATCTGCCCTCTATCTTCGCTGGGTATCAAGCCTTTGGGCACAATAATTGCCAGCCAAATTGTCGCCAAAAACATCACAGCAGAAATTATGATTACAGAGCGATGATATTTAAGCGCTTTTTTCAAACTCCAGTCATAAAGGTTCAATAAACTGGTAAAAAATCGCTCACTCCAATTAAATAATTTATCTTGTTGCCAATGTGATCGCAGAAAACGACTACAGAGCATTGGAGTTAAGCTGAGCGAGACGAAGCCAGAAACTAAAATTGCTACTGCTATGGTGACGGCGAATTCATGGAATAATCGACCTAATAATTCGCTCATAAACAACATAGGGATAAAAACCGCAACCAGCGATAAGGTCATCGAAACAATAGTAAAACTGATTTCTCTCGAACCATTGAGGGCAGCATCTAGGGGTTGTTCTCCCATTTCCAAATGTCGGACAATGTTCTCCAGCATTACAATCGCATCATCTACCACAAATCCAACCGAAAGAGTCAAAGCCAATAGAGAAAGATTATCTAGAGAATAATTAAGCTGATACATCACTGCAAAGGTACCAATTAGCGAAACAGGCAAGGCTAAACTGGGAATCAGTGTAGATTCAGCATTGCGAAGAAATAGGAAGATCACCAAGACAACCAGGATTATAGTCAAAATCAAGGTGAATGTGACATCATTTACTGAATCTCGTATCGCCTGTGAAGCATCATAAAGTATACCAACTTTGATTGAGTGAGGTATCTCTTCTTGTAATTTAGGTAAAAGCTTGGTGATGGTATTGACAATTTTGACAGTATTGGTGCCAGGCTGCCTTTGAATAGATAGAACAATAGCACGCTCATTTTGGTACCAACTGGCGACTTTATCATTCTCTACGCTATTGAGAGCTTGGCCTAGTTGTTCAAGGTAAACTGGAGAACCATTGATATAGGATACAATCAACTTGCTATAAGCTTCAGCATTTTCTAATTGACCATTGGTTTGTACTGTAAAATTTCTGTGTTCACCAGAGAGTAATCCAGTGGGTAGGTTTACATTACCTTGAGTAATGGCAGTTTGTACCTGCTGTAAGCTAATTGCTTGGCTGGCCATTTTTTGTGCGTCCATCTGAATTCTGACGGCATATTTAGCAGAGCCATAAATACTAACTTGAGCTACTCCATCAATAGTTGAAAGTTTCTGAGCTAAGTAGGTCTGGGCATAATTGTCGATCTCAGAAAGGGGCAGTGTCGGTGAAGTTAGATAAAGATAGAGAATTGGCTGAACAGCTGGGTTAACTTTACTATAGCTAGGTGGATTGGGCAGATCATTGGGAATCAAACCAGAGGCTGCAGATATAGCGGCTTCTACATCCTGGGCTGCATCATCAATATCTCTGCTTAAATTAAACTGTAGGGTTATTTGTGTGTTTCCCAGTGTCGTAGATGATGTCAGAGAATCCAGACCAGATATACTGGAAAACTGATTTTCTAGGGGACGAGTGACCGAGTTGGCCATGGTCTCGGGACTAGAGCCAGGCCTGGATGCGGTTACTTGGATGGTTGGATAATCTACATTGGGTAGATCGCTGATCGGTAAAGATTGGTAGCTTAGCCAGCCAAAAATGAGGATAGCTGCAGTGACCAATGTGGTCATAATTGGGCGGCGAATGAATATCTCAGAAAGGTTCATGATTCTGAGCCTTTTTTGCTCTTGTGTAATTTTTTTCCTTTAGTACTAATTTTAACCTTGTCACCTGAGACAAGATTAGCCTGTCCATCTATGACAACTTTATCACCCTCTTCTATTTCTCCCTTTTCAATCACGCTGAGTCCATTTATCGCCTCGCTGGCGGTAACTGGTATATTTTCTACTGTCATTTGCTCGCTATCAACCAAGAAAACAAACTGCCCCTTGGGACCAATTTGTACTGCCTGAGATGGCACAACAATAGCATTGGGGTTCTGAGCCAGAGTTAAAGTTGTATTGACAAATTGACCAGGGAAAAGATGCCCTTCCTTGTTCTCAAAATCACCAATTAGCTGAACAGTACCCGAAGAATTATCTATTGTATTGTTAATAAAAGTCAAAAACCCTTGCGCATATTGTTTGTCGTTGGCAAAACTTATATCTACCTTGAGTTTGCCTTGGTTCATATATTTTCTGACCATAGGGAGCTTGCCTTCGGGAATAGAGAAGGAAACCTGAATCGGACGAATCTTGGCAATAGTGACCAAAGGGCTATTGCTATTAGCCTGGACGACGTTGCCCAAGTTAATCAAGATATTGCCAGCTTTGCCATCAATAGGAGAATAAATTTTTGTATAACTTAGTTGAACTTGAATATTATCTAGAGCCCCTTGATCTGTTTTTTTAACCGCTTGCGCATTGGCGATTGCAGCCATATCCCCCTTAACTACGGCTTGAGCGTTAGCGATAGCCACTACATCACCTTTGACTACTTCTTGAGCATTAGTAATGCCCGATATGTCAGTCTTGACCACTTGTCGGGCACTGGTGATCGCCTCTTGATCAGCCACCAGAGTTGCGCTAGAGGACTGAGCGGTAGAGGCGTACTGCTGCGCTTGATCCAGGGTAACAGCTCCACTTTTGTAGAGTGAATTGTAACGCTCACTGGCTGAGTGATTGTATCTCGACTGCGCAGTATCTTTATTTAAAATAGCAATTGCCTGTTTGACTGCGGACTCATCCTTAACAAGAGTAGCCCTGGCTTGTTCAACCTGCCCTTGATCTTTTGCCAGAGTAGCCCTGGCTTGTTCAACCTGCCCTTGATCTTTTGCCAAAGTAGCCCTAGCTTGATCGATGGAGGCTTGATCTTTAGATATCACTCCTCTAGCTTGAGCTAAGGAAGCATCTTGAATGCGAGGATCAAGGGTAAAGAGCAACTGTCCTTTTTTAACCTTTTGCCCTTTTTTAAAATAGACTCCGGTGATTTGCCCTGTTGCCTGAGGTGTGACAGAAACCACCAAATCGGATTGAACATTGCCAATAGCCTCGAGTTGAATTGGAACCGATTGCTCAGTGGCAGTTGCTACTTTAACTAGATTTGCCTTGGGAGGTCTTTCCTTTTTGTTCTTGTTATTGGAAGAAATTGTTCGGATGGCCCAAAAGCCCAAGAGAGAAAATCCCAATAAAAACAACAGAGAAATCAGGTTTTTATTTCTTTTGCTTGACTTAGAATTGGGGGAACAATCATCTGGAAAAACATCGTTAGATACTTGAGGTGTTTTTTCTGTATCTCTGTCCATAAAAATTTATTAGCTTTTCCCCAACAACTGCCTTTAATGATCTATTTATTGTATTATCTGGACAGGCATTACCAGATAGATCATCTTGGCACCACCAAGTGGAGTAAAGATAACTGGTTGGTTAGGTTCATTGAACTGCATCAAAATATCAGTAGAAGGGAGTGCCTTGAGTCCATCTAACAGGTACTTAACATTGAATGCTATTTCCCCGCTATCTCCGGTGATATCAGCAGGAATGATTTCCCTAGCGTTACCGAGTTCTTGGGCATCTACTGAAAGTTCAACTTCACTTTTATTACTATTGAGGCTGAATTTGACTAGATGGTTTTTTTGATCAGCTAAGACAGAAACTAATTCTAGCTTACTGATGAGACTTTTACGTTCAATTGCTGCTGTTCTTTTAAAGCTCTTGGGTATCAATTGGCTATAAGCAGGATAATTGCCATCTAATTTGCGGCTAACTAGGCGCTGGGCACCTGAATCAAAGGCAAGCTGACCATCACTGACATAGAGTGTAATATTTTCATCTTCTGAGCGACTGGATATGATGCGCTCAAGTTCACGTAGGGCCTTAGCTGGAATGGTTACAGACAGATTTAAGTTACTATCTTCTGTCGCTTCAAAAAAAGTTTCAACGACTGCTAAACGGTGAGAATCAGTGGCGGCAAATTCTAGTTTTTCCTGATTTCCCTTGAAATGTACCCCAGTTAAAATCTGTTTTGTATCTTCGTTGCTGGCTGCAAAGAGGACACCTTTTAGCCCTTCAATCAGGGCTGCTATTGGTAAGATTAAAGGCTCTTCTTCATCTAGCGTAGGAAATGTGGGGTACTGTGAGGAGTTGATCCCCCTAATTTGAAATTCTCCTGAACTGGAAATTAAACTGATGCTTTCACTTTCTTCCTCTTTGGCACTCTGCTTTAGGGTCAACTGTCCCTCTGGTAAACGTGAAACAATATCATTTAGAAGTTTAGCTGGTAAAGTTATTTCTCCACTTTTGAGCACATTGGCCGCAAATTCGGTCTTGATTCCTATACTTAGATCGAAACCAGTCAAGCTAACTAGACCTTTTTCAGAATCAGCTCGAACTAATACATTAGCTAAAATCGGGTGATTGGGTCGCGAAGGCACTACACGACTTACAAGGGATAAATGATTACTTAATTCGCTCTGGCTGCTAGTAAATTGCATAAGAATTAGAAAATATTACGTTCACTCTGAAATTATAGGAGAAGAAATTGTTGTTATATCCAGACTATTTGAGGACTTCGGTGGTAATAGTATAGCTGGAATACCAATTGCTGTGCGATACTCGGGAATATCTTTTAGCACGACAGCATTAGCTCCAATATTAGCACCATCGCCAATATTGACTGCACCTAAGATCTTTGCACCGGCACCTACATTGACTTTTTTACCTAGTTTAGGCGCTTCTAACGGTCGCTCTAGATAACGGTTACCCAAGGTTACGCCTTGACGTAAAATCGAATCATCCCCAATTTCAGTAGAACCATGAATGATAATTGCGCCTTGATGTTCAATTATCACCCTGCGTCCTAGCCGAACAGTATATGGTAATTCTATACCATATGAATTTCTTATATAACGAAATAAGAAGCGATAAACGATACTAAGTGGAGCACGAAGGATTTTAGGTTCAACTCCCATACGCCATTGACCAAAACGGGCAACAGCTACTGCCCTAAAACCTGGTTTGGTCCAATCTTTTCCATGTGCTATCCAATCTTCTTTGATTTGTCCAAATAATCCCAAGTGCTCTTTGTCTGAATTATTTGTTGATCTTAATTGGACAGATAAAATATTTTTGAGGAAATCTTGCAGAAAATAAGGAGGATCAGCTTCAGGTTTGTTTTGAATAATACGACGAAATGACCACAGAACAAAGGCAACCACCACCACAATATCTGTAAAAATCTTATATAACTTACCGTGATTTTTAAGAAAATAACGATTGCGTGAATCAAACCAATATTGCGGGCGACGCTTTAGAGGTTCTTTTGTGTTAGTTACACCCGAACTTTGTCCAACCAAGTGCACCACTCTACTATCTGGAACGTACCAGCATTCCCATCCGACTTTTTGAGCTTGTAGGCAAAAATCCAACTCTTCAAAGTACATGAAATATTCTTCATCGAGCAATCCTATCTTGTCAAAAACGGTTTTTCTGATGATCATGCTCGCGCCAGCTACCCAATCAACTCGGGCTGACTTATTTGATATAGGTAGAGGCACTATATATTGAGAAAGAAGCTTGGAAACTATGCCCAAACGCAAGGTAGAGTCCAATTCACTCCAGAGACTAGGAAAACGAAAAGCAGAACATTGAGCGCTATGATCAGGATTTTCTAGCCGACTTCCAGCAATACCAACTTTAGGATTGGCTATCATAAAATTCATGAGCTCTTGAACCGCTTGAGCCATGGCCACGGTATCAGGGTTAAGTAACAGGAAGTAATCTGGCGCCTCATCTGAAGATAGAGCCTTCCTTATAGCCAAATTATTACCCTTGGCATAACCTCCATTCTCTGGAGAGACAATTAAACTGGCCCAATCTTGCCAATGATTTTCTGTGATTGCTTTGTGAATTTTTTCACTGGAACCATCAGCAGAGTCGTTATCTACCACCACCACATTGGTAAAAGGTACTTTTTTGATTTCTTGAGAGAGAGAGTCCAAACAATCTATGGTCAATTGAGCAGTTTTATAGTTGAGGATAACTATCAACAAAGACATATCTCAAATCTCAAAAAGGTAGAATCATCTCAACGATAGGGGCTGGAATCATCTCGCCGCGAAAATCAAGTATTTGTACTATCAGCAGATAGGCTACCGCTAGTAACAAGGAAATTCCTCCGGTAATAATAGCAATTATTTTAGCTTGGGTCATGGTGCTAGTTTAACAAAAACGCCACTTTCTTTTTGTATGGGCAATGTGTCAATAATATCTAAACTGGCGCAGTATTTTAAATCTTGCTCACCACCCAAGCGCAAAAGTCTTTTTCCGTGACTAGCCTGATGAAAAAGCTCAAGTAAGTTATCTTTCCATTGGCTATATAGAGCAACAGAAGCTAACACTTCATCATTTTCAATAGATATGGGAACTTTTCCATTTTCCAAAAGAGACTTCGCCAGGGCTCCAGCTAGAGCAGTATCTTCTAAGGAATAAGTACCTTCCCAGCCAGAGCCTACTAACCAGACGCTCTCTGGGTTTTTTTCCAATAGATACTTAATTGTGGCTTTGTGATTAACAAAAGCTGCCGCAAGTACATTAGTTGCCCTGCCAACTGATTCAATCGCTCTGGTTCCGTTGGTGGTACTAATAAATAGTCTTTTATCTTTCATTTGTTCAGAGCTGAATTCTAAAGGAGAATTGCCCAAATCACAGCCTGGAACTTTGGATCCTCCTCTTTCGCCAGCTAGCAATCTCTTATTATCTGGCCAGCTTCGACCCTCTTGTATTAAATTTTCAATACTACTATAAGTAGCAACAGCCTCAGCTCCAAAATTCAGGGCAGTAGCTATTGTAGTAGTAGCTCTTAGTACATCTATAACAACTGCAGTATGGGGTAAGGATTCAGCGGGAATCAGTTCTGGAGTATGGTAAACAGATAGCTTCACTGTAAGTTAATTTATAGAATATTCAGTTCAAAAGTTGAACCTGTCTCATCATAAAAGAAGTTGAGAGGTAATGTCAAAGCAAACTCAAAAGGTACATATCATACCCATAAGCCAAACATAACTTAAAAACAATGCTCAAAATCGTTAGATTACCTTGCTAGTGAGATTATTGAGGTACTAAATGCTATTGTTGATAGAGCAGTGAGCTATCAATATAGATTTTTCCTTAATGTAGAGCTAATGGGTCTTGCTAAATCTGTCTTATCAGAGCTTCTGGAAGCCTTTCCTGATTGGCGACCACAGATGTATTTTAAATCTTCTCTGACTGCCCTGTCTCATGCGATGGAAGATCTTGTCTTGGCTGGAGATGATCGGCCTCTGGTGATTGCGACTTTTCAGAAGGAGCGTTTTTATCGTCAGGAAACACAGCGTTACAAAAAGGTTGCTCAAAAAAGTCAGCAGGTCTATGTCCTGGCCTCGCCGGAGACCGATTTTGTTAATTCTTCTAGAGAATATGAAATGGTTGCCTTTGAGCCAACAGATGCTCTGGTTCAAGAATGGCATCTAGTTGTAGTTAGCCATACCTTCACCAGTTGTCTGATCACTCGAGAGAAGAATTATCTGCCAGATAGTCAAAAAAAAACAATAGCCAATAGTGATAATAATCGCCGCTTTGAAGGGATTTGGACTTGTGAACGCAAATTGAGTCAAAGAGCCGCCCAGATATTACTAGAGAGAATCTTAATCTACCGACCGGAATTAAAAGAAAAAATTGCCAGAGCCCAAATGGAATATTTTCCATCAACTAGAAAAATGATTGGCATCTCTCGTCTGGATTCTTTTCAGATTAATCCTGATCCATTTGTAGAAAGACTGGTAGCCTATCTACAAGCAAGCCAGTACAAATTGATAAAAGCCAATAAAAACCTAGCAGTCAAGGAAGAAAAAGAGAGACTTATTAATTCTCTAACGACTGCTATTAGGAGATCGCTCAATCCTGAAGAGATCCTAAAAATTGCAGTTAAACAACTGGGGGAAAGACTCAACATTGGTCGATGCTTAATCTATCGGTGCACTGGAAATGACCAACAGGTCAATATAGAGCATGAATACTTAGGGGAGGGAGTTTCTTCACTAAAAGGAATGATTTGGCACCTTAAAGATAACCCTCTTATCCAGGAAATTATCCAGCGTCGCGAATCGATCAGTATAGACGACACAATGACTGATCCTCGGATTTCTACACTCAATAAGTTAGTACGTAAATCTTCTATTTTTTCTTGGCTCTTGGTTCCAATCATATATCAGGGGAATCTTCTAGGAATAATTGAACTTCATCACTGCACATTTAGTACTACAGTTTGGGTGCGTGAGGATATCAATCTGGTTGATGCCATTGCAGTACAAATTGGGGTGGCTCTGATTCAGGCAGAATCCTACGCCAATTTACAAAATCTCAATGCTCAGCTAGCTGCTTTAGATCGTACCCGTTCCAATCTGGTAGCTATTACTGGGCATGAGCTTAGAACTCCCTTATCAACAATTCAGGTATGTTTGGAAAGCTTGTCCAGTGACCCCGATATTCTACCTGAACTACGCGACGTAATGCTTGATACTGCTTTACAAGATGCCGAAAGAATGCGTAAATTGATTCAGGACTTTCTTACCCTTTCGCAGCTCGAAAGCGGAAGAGTTATCTGGCATCCTGAACCGCTTTCTTTGCCTGAATGTGTTGAATTGTCTCTTAGTAATCTCTTCGCTCGCTCTCGTAATATAGAGATACCGACTATTGAAAATTTGGTTCCAGCTGAATCACCCCTAGTCTGGGCTGATGGGGAGTGGTTAGTAGAGGTAATCTGTAAGTTACTCGATAATGCATGCAAATTTACCACTGTTGATGGGATAGTTACTCTGGAAGTTCTGGTAAACAAAAAAGATACAAATTTGCTAGAGATGATAATATCTGACAGCGGTAGAGGAATAGAACCAAGCCTGTTGGAAACAATTTTTGATCTTTTTTATCAAGAAGAGGGAGCGCTTAGGCGCAGCGCAGGAGGAACAGGACTGGGGCTGGCTATTTGCCGACAGATAGTGACAGGGTGGGGTGGGGTACTTTGGGCCAAGTCAGCGGGAAAAAACAAAGGCAGTCAGTTCCATTTCACAATTCCCCTGGCCCGTGATCGCTAAAAGCTTTTGACATCTAATGGTATAGGACAGCTAACATTGGTACCACCTAGCCCGCAGTAACCATTAGGGTTTTTTGCAAGATACTGCTGATGGTAATCTTCAGCAAAATAAAATTGAGGTGCCTCAATGATTTCACTGGTAATAGTCCCATATCCAGCAGACTTGATGGCTTCTTGGTAAGCTAATTTGGAGTTTTCAGCTAGTGCCTTTTGAGAAGGAGAGTAATAATAAATACCAGAACGATATTGTGTACCCACATCATTTCCCTGCCGCATGCCTTGGGTAGGATTGTGACTTTCCCAAAATACCTTGAGCAATGCACTGTAAGTGATGATATTGGGATCGTAGACAACCAGTACAACTTCGTTATGTCCTGTTAATCCAGAACAAACCTCTTGATAAGTAGGATTAGGGGTAAATCCTGCAGCATAGCCAACAGCGCTGACATAGACTCCAGGTAATTGCCAAAATTTGCGCTCTGCCCCCCAAAAACAACCAATGCCAAACATTGCCTGTTCCATTCCATCCGGGTAGGGAGGCTTTAGCTCGTTACCATTGACAAAATGCCTTTGAGCAGTTGGGATCGCCTTTTCTCTTCCCGAGAGAGCTTCTTCTGCTTTAGGAAGGGTTGCCTTTTTTCCAAAACCAAATAAAGTCATATACTGTTATTTGTAATCTATTTATTTTTATTTATCTTAACATTGACATCCCAATGGATTATCTTCAAACTCAACTTTACCTTTTGGGACAATATTCCAACAATTTGGTTAAGCTCGAACTTGACCAGATTAATCTCTTAACCCTAGGTATAGTGACCATAGCTGGACTATTAACCAGTTTGACTCCTTGCATGCTATCCATGTTGCCATTGACTATTGCCTATATTGGGGGCTATGAAAATCAGGGAAAATTTCAGGGAGCTCTTCAATCTGCCTGGTTTTCTTTTGGTTTGGCAACTACATTGGCTGGGATGGGGGTGATTGCCGCCACCTTGGGTAAAGTCTATGGACAAATAGGCACAGGTTTGCCCATTGTAGTTAGTATCATTGCTATTCTTATGGGGCTCAATCTTCTAGAGCTCATTAATCTTAATTTTCCTTCGCTGGGAACCACCGCTTGGATCAACGAGGATTTTCCACCCACGGTTCGCTCTTATCTCTTAGGACTAACTTTTGGTTTGGTGGCTTCGCCATGCAGCACACCAGTTCTGGCAACCTTACTAGCTTGGGTAGCTAGCACCGGAGATCTGGCAAGGGGAGCACTTTTACTTTTTGCTTATACTTTAGGTTATGTTTCGCCGTTAATTCTAGCTGGGATCTTTACCAGCAATATTAAAAATATACTTTCAATCAGGAGTTGGTCGAGATGGATCAATACATTTAGTGGCACTACTATGATTGGCTTTGGAGTGATATCTTTGTTATCAAGATTTGTATCTTGAAGATCTTCTCTCTAGAAAGTTTTAGCAGTAACCATCTTGGGTTTATCAACAGATTTATTGATATGGGCAATATATTTTTTAGGTAATTTGCTATCCATGGCGATCAGTGCAGGAAGTGTCACAAACTTATAAGACTCCTGCCTCAATCGCTTAATCACCATCGGGAGGGCTTCTGATGTATTGGCTCTTCTGATACCGCCATCATGCATCAGTATAATTCCGCCTGGCTTGACTGATTTAAAAATATTTCTAATTAAACGCGCAGGGGAGTTGCGAGTCCGATAATCAACCGAGTCAGCAGACCAGAGAACTATGCCCATCTTTTGGGATTTTGCATATTCGGCTAAACCAGTATGCATCAATCCTCCAGGTGGACGGAAAAGATTGGGACGAACTCCAGTAATCGAAGCAATTATATCAGAAGTTTTTTCGATTTCAGCTTGAGCTCCAGCACGAGTATGTCTATTGTAGGGGTGCGACCAAGAATGATTGCCAATTACATGACCATCAGCATATATTTTTTTGACCAGCCCCGGATTGGCCTGGGCATTGCGCCCAATCAGAAAAAAAGTCGCCTTGATATTGTTATCTTTGAGGATTTTTAGGATTTTCTCACTGGGTCCTCCTAAAGGACCATCATCAAAAGTTAGGGCTACAACCTTCTGGGAGGGCGCTAGAGCAACATTCATAAACACCTTGCCCTTGTAGCTCTCAGGTAGAGGTTTAGGTGTATTTTCTAAAACAGGAGAAGGCTTGGCTGAGGGCTCCGCTACAGGGGGCTTATAAGCCAAAGGTTTGTTGGCGTGACTGAAAATATTCCAATGGAAAAAAAACCCCGCCACAAACCCAAAGAAAGCCGCACCAATTGGTACAATTGTGATTAATTTTAATAGTAATTGCCTATCAGCTAACACAACTCACTCCAGAAAATATTGTTTTTATTTTTTTAGTTCTAAATAGTAGCTTTAAAGTCTTTTAAGCTCCCATACTTGAGTAGTTTCTTAATCCTTTTCGCCAAAGCCATCGGTTAAGAGTATAACAGAGAAGAATCCAAAAAAGCATAATTCCCATGCCTTTTCCAACCTGAATATCAAGTCCAATCAGTATAGATGAGGGGAAATAGACAATGTAAGGAAAAGGTGTCCACATAAGAATTTCTCTAAAAGCCTCAGGATAAACATCGAGCGGGGCGATGATTCCAGAGAAAAATATTTGTAGCATTGACCAGAATAATTGAACCGATGTTGCTTTTTCCATCCAAAATGCCAACATGGAAAAATTATATTGAATTAGAAAACTAAGGGTGAAAGACAGGGTCACGCTAAAGACTGCAAGTATTATTTGAGTCATATTCGGCAACCACATAGCTCGGGGATAGAGCCAAAAAAAGAAGATAGACAAAATAACAGCCAAGGGAAGGCGAGTTAATTTCTCCGCCAAATGTTTGGCTACATGGTGCCAGACTGGATCGAGTGGTTGGAGCAGACGAAATGAGAGAGTTCCTTCGACAACTTCCCTTTCAAATTCCCAGATCACCCAAACATTGGTAAATTGTCTCACTTGAAAAACCGCAAAGAAATAGCGAGCAAAACTTACCGCACTAAGAGAAAAAAATCCATTGTTGGCAGCTTGCATCCAAACTCCCATTGAGATAATAGGCAAAGAACCCGAAAGTACCCAGAAAAATATTTCTGCTCGGTACTCTAGCATATGGGCGTAATAAACCACCATCAATGTATAAGGAATCTTCAACATTTGCTATAACAAATCTTTTGTAAACAGAAGCCTGATCACCTCTTCCACCGGAGGGCTGAGAACACTAAAATCAAGGATATCCAGGTCTTCTAGCATTCTGGTGATAGTTTGATTGAGATTTTCAAAAGGAATTGAAAAATTAACTTCTTTTCCTTCAATACTGGTAATTTCTCCATATTGTTCCAATTCATCACGAGTTAGAGGAACAGCAAGATCTATTTTGACTTGACGATAGGCCGCAAATTTCTTGAGCAGTTCATCTAGAGGTCCATCGTATATAAGGATTCCTTGATTAATAATCAAGATTCTACGACAGAGGGCTGTGATATCTGCCATATAATGACTAGTCAGAATAATAGTAGCTTGATAACGGGAATTGTAATCACGTAGAAAGTCTCTTACTGCGGCTTGAGCGTTGACATCTAATCCTAGAGTTGGCTCGTCCAAAAAAAGGATTTGCGGATGATGAATCAGTGATGCCAAGAGTTCTGCTTTCATTCTTTGCCCTAGGGAAAGCTTTCTAATTGGTTGATTTAGCTGATCCTCTAGAGATAGCATTGAAGCCAATTCATCTAACCTAGTTTTAAATATCCTGTCGGGAATATTGTAAATGGCAGCATTAATCTTGAGGGAATCTAGAGCGGGAAGATCCCAAAGCAGTTGTTGTTTTTGTCCCATCACTAGGGAGATTTTATTGAGAAAACTTTTTTGCCTCTTATAAGGATTATATCCAGCAACCCTAACAGTTCCATCTGTAGGATAAATCAATCCTGTCAACATCTTGAGAGTAGTGGTCTTGCCGGCACCATTGGGTCCGAGAAAACCCACTATTTCTCCTTCATTTAAACTAAAGGAAATATTCTCTACTGCTTTGATGAGGCGATATTGACGGTTTAGAAAATGCGATATTGTTCCTTTTAGTCCGGGATTTTTAATGGCTACAGGATAAGTTTTGCTTAGATTATTAACTTCTACAATACTCATTGCCAACCTGATAGAGCGCCATAGACAGCCCAGATAGCCATAGCCCTGAGATAATGGGTAACCCTGAAAGTACCTACTGCGGTGATCGCTTCTGGAGTGCGAAACTGTAGGCCATTTTCATAAATCTGCTTGACAACAGTTTCAGCAAGATGGAGACCTTCGTGCTTCATACCCTGTTGGATCAAAAAAGCTGCCAGTCCAAAATTGATGCCAGTCCAGACTTCCTGAGGATGGGTTGAATTGGGATCTTCTGCTGAACCATCTAGCCTGAGACCATTGGCCGCGCCATATTTACCTTCGGAAAATTTTAAAAAGCAAGCCTGATATACGGTCTGTAAAGTTTTCTGTACATAAGCCTGTTCCACTATTGGTTCAAGTCCAAGTAACTGGGCATAAAATTGCCCGCAAAGTTGATCGCTCATCACCACATCAGAACCACTCAAGCTATCCAAATTGTAATATTTTCCATTCCAAAGGTTTTTTTGATAGAGAAGGCGAGAGAGTTCAAGCCAATTTTGATATTTTTTGATATTTTTTTCTATACTATCTGAATAATCAGCAGTAATTTCCTGGGTTTTTAAAAGAATCTGCCCAATCTCTATGGCTGCTTCTAGTGCGGCAATCCAAAGCCCAGCACAATAAGCGCTTATTCCTTGTAATCGCCAATCATCGAAAGTCTGATCGGGAGCGCCTGAATTTTCAGGAATACCATCATTATCAAAATCAAATGTTTTGAGATAATCTAGAGCCTCTACTACCGAATCCCAACATAACCAAAGAAATGCAGTATCTTTAGATCCGGTCAGATAGAAATCTCGATAAACTTGCAATACAAAATCACAAGCTAGATCTTTCCAAAGATTACAATCTTGATAAGATGTATAGTTTGTTTGTTCCCACGGATGTTCATTGGGTGCGCCCAGATCATGAGGAGTAGCCCCTTTGATTTTGCGCTGGGCATATGTTCCGTTGTAACCGATATAGCGAGAAGTTGGATTTTCTTGGGGAATTGCCCTGGCAAAAGCTTCCAGTACAGACTTATCTAGGCGTGGCCAATGTTTTAACAACCCAAAAGAGCCATAGAGCCTGACATCCAGGCTTTCGTACCATCGGTAATCTAGGCATTCGAGAACCCCAAACTGTCCAATTGGATCATTTTCATCTGCAGCACTCCAAAGCGTTCCTCCATCAGTTAAGAGATACAGTTCATTGAACAATGCCATCTTTAGCCAATCTGGTAGATTGGGATCTTGACAGATTGGATTTTGCCATTGCTCTATTTTTTCTCGCCAAATATCACTGGATTTCAAGGCGGTTCGAACCATTGACCAAGAGTTACTACCAGTACGTCCAAAGAAATCAGTATAGCGCCTAAAATATTTGATGTCCGGGGCAAATTCAGTAATCGGAAAATCCCAAGCCAAAATAAAGGGTATTTTGCGCTTACCACCTGGCTTTAGTGTGAAACGGACACAAAAAGCAGCTGCGATCTGTTCTCCTGGTTCAGCAGGAGTTTCATCCTGTTGATCAGATAAGGTGCCATTGTTTGCAAAATCATCCCAAAGATCACAGCCATCTCCTGATGGGTTCCAACGGCTATGATAAAAAACCTCAAGAGCCGGGCTAAGCACAGTGGCTATAGATATTTGACCTTCTCCTTCTTGAATCTCATCACCAATTTGTATACGATTGAACACACAACCGACACGAAAATTATCCTGAACCCACTGATTGAAATTGCCAGTACTATCACGCCAGCGCACATCATAATCATAGTACGGACTGCCGTCATCTCTCTGTTTAATGATGTTGGTTTTATTTGCATTGGCAAACCAACCTACAATATTTTGCCAGCTGAGCATGATACTGAGAGTAATTGGCTTGTCGGTAGGATTTTGAGCACTCCATTCAAAGATCGCAATTGGATAACTGGTCTCTTGATAGTTGTTGGCCAAAATCGGGGAAAACTGCTCACATACTAAGTGAGAACTAAATACATCGCTATATTCATACCAACTGCGTGGATACAAGGCGTGGTATGTACCTTTACCAGTAGGATACCAATTCCAGCCAGATAAAGTACCATCTTCAGCAGGCTCAGTACAAAGAGCATAAGTCTTAGCTTGTTCGCCCTCAACTTTTTCAAAAATACTGAATTGACAACTGGCTAAAGTCCGAAAAGTATGTTCACCACCATCGAGATGCCAAAGATTAAAATCTCCCCTAGGTGAACGTCCTATACAGCCAGCGCCAAAACCCCCTAGAGGCATACCGTGCCAGGGACCATCGTCGATATTACTAGAATGGCGTGTAGTGTAAGGTTTTTCCCATCCCAGTCCGATCTGACGAGACCAGGCAAAAGAAGGAATTTCTGGCCAGGCAAAGAGGTGTTTCATTTAAGTCAATAAATTCTGAAGATATTCAGGGAATCAACAAGAGAGTTTGAACATTATGATTTTCAATATGGCCTTGATGTATAAGTTTTATATCAAAACTGCTGCCAATGGGTTTGGATTCTACTTGATCTTGAACATCAATGGCCGAAAAAACTATTTTCTGGTCAATTTTTTGAATGATATCACCTATCTGTATATGAGATTTGGATGCAGGAGAATCTTTGACCAGTCCTATTATCAAGACCCCTTGTACATTACCGAGTTTACGATAGTTGACATCGTATCTTTTCAATTGTTCTAGGATTTCAGCATCTAATGCCACCATTCGAATTCCTATATAAGGATGCTCAGCATGACCGGTTTGAATGATTTGCCGGGCAATTTTTTGAGCGGTTTCAATAGGAATAGCAAAACTTATGAACTGTCCCTGCTGATCGATTGCGGTGTTAATACCAATGAGCTCTCCTCTGGCATTGAACAATGGACCTCCAAAATTACCAGGATTGATTGCAACATCGGTCTGTATGAACCTTACTCTTTCATTGAAGATCCTCAATTGGCTACCACTTCGATTCAGTGCGCTTATGATTCCTAATGTCGCGGTATGATCAAGTCCCAGTGGATTGCCAATGGCAATGGACCAATCCCCAGGACTGAGTTTTTTAGAACTTCCGAAAGAAACCGTTGGTAAATTACCAGCTTCTATTTTGACAACTGCAACATCGGTAATCGGATCACTACCAAGAATTTTAGCAGTAAAAACCTTTCCGTCATCGAGAGTGACCCTAATCCTTGTCCGGTGGGAGATCAGATGGGCGTTGGTCAGGATAACACCATCTGAGCTGATTAAAATACCTGAACCAGCTAAAAATCTTCCCTTTCTTTCTTCAAAGAACCGCTCATCATGTGATTGCTGGAGTATCACTTTGCCCAGAGAAAAAGAATTAATGCGAACCACAGCAGGACTAACTCTTTTAACTATCCGAACTACGAAATTGTCATTTCCGTTATCCTTAGGGATAGTTTTTGTCTTGGCAAATATCAAAGATTTAGGAAAAATATTGGTCAAAACTGTAAATCTGTAGCAAAGAGATAAAAAAGTAATCCCCACCAGGCAACTTGCCAAGTAGCCTAAGATTTTCCTTAAAACTATCTTTTTGCCAAATGTCCTCATTTGTTTAACCTAACAAAAAAAAATAATCTAGTTGCCGATTTTCGCTAAAATTTCTTTACTGCTTTTTCCTAGTGAGTCTTACAAATGTTCTCAACAGAACGAATGATTCTGGTCTGTACTCTTTTTCTGAGCAAGTGTATTACAGCTCTAGTGAGAAGATTAAAATTGGGAGCCGCCAGTGTGATGCCTGGAAAGCTGGGATTGATCCTCTATCCAGGTTTACTATCTCGTCTAGCCAGAGAGATCAACTGTCTGATTTTGATTGTCGGCACCAACGGCAAAACAACCACTTCCCTGTTGCTAACCCAGATGCTGGAAGATTCTGGTCACAGCGTTGTCCATAATTCCACCGGAGCAAACCTAATCAATGGTTTAGTCACAGCTTTGATCGAGAAAACTGACTTTTGGGGTAACATTCACGCCGATTATACAATCTTGGAGGTAGATGAGAATATTTTGCCACTTCTGCTAAAAGATGTTAAACCTAGTATAATTGTTGCCCTTAATCTTTTTCGAGATCAATTGGATCGCTATGGTGAGATAGATATTATCAGCAGGCGATGGAAAAATGCAATCGAAAAGCTTCCAACAAATACGCTGGTGGTTCTAAACGCAGATGATCCCACGCTATCACATCTAGGGCAACAACTTTCCCAAAAGGCACTCTATTTTGGATTGGATGAACCTGAGCTATATTTACCGGAGATTCCTCACGCTGTTGACTCCATCTATTGCCCTTGCTGCGGCTATTCCTTAGATTATCGGGGATTTTATCTTTCTCATCTGGGTGATTACAAATGCCCTTTTTGTGGCTTTGCTAAAGGAAATATCGAACTATCTTCAACGGAATGGCCTCAAGTATTAATAGGGGTCTACAATAAGTACAATACTTTGGCCGCAGCAACAGTTGCCCTATATTTGGGCGGAGATAGCCAACAAATCAAACAGACAATCTGTCAATTCAAGGCAGCTTTTGGTCGAGCTGAAGAAATCACGGTTGATGGTAAAAAGATCTGTATTTTGCTTTCCAAAAACCCTGTCGGTCTCAATGAAACAATTCGTACAGTTGTCTCCATGCAACAGATTGGGATGGCTAATGTGACTTTGATGATTCTCAATGATCGTATCCCCGATGGAACTGATGTATCTTGGATTTGGGATGTTGATACGGAAATTTTAATGGCAATGCCCGGCACAACTATTATTAGCGGAGATCGCCTTTATGATATGGGACTACGTTTAGCTTATAGCCAAGAGACCCCAGAAAATAGTTCACTTATTATTGAAGAAAATCTTGCTCAAGCTATTAATAAAGCATTGGAGTTGACTCCCACCAATGAAACTCTCTACATAATACCAACATACTCAGCCATGTTGGAAGTTCGACAGATCTTGACAGGTAAATCGATTAGATGAGACTGTATATGGCAGTTTATAATGGTCTGATTATGTTATTTTTGGAAAATTTTCATGATTGAACCTTTAACCCTTGGAATTACCGTAGGACTAATTTTGGTCACCCTAGCTGGCCTGTTTTTTGCTGCCTATATGCAGTACAAACGTAGCGAAAATATATCAGAATAACCATCATTAATGTATTAATAAAGGTCAAGGATAGTTATTCACCTTGACTTTTTTGGCTATGCAGCAGTCTAAACAATCTCTCCGTAAACAATTACTCTCTGATAGAGAGTCTATGTCTCGGCAAATACTTATTCAAAAAAACCAGAATCTTTGCAGTCGATTGTTAGGATCTGATTATTTAAGTAATGCCCAAACAGTTTTGGGCTATTTTTCTACTCGTTTTGAACCGGATCTCTCCTGGATTTATAGCCTACAAAACCATCGCTGGGGTTTTCCCCGTATTAAGGATAAATCTCTGCAGTGGCACTTATGGAATCCCGGAGATCAATTAGAATTAAACCGCTATGGTATTTGGGAGCCGTCTTCTTCTTTACCTATACTCACTAGAGATCAAGTGGATTTGATACTAGTTCCTTCAATCGCTTGCGATCTTCAAGGTTATCGTCTTGGTTATGGTGGTGGCTATTATGATCGCTTGCTTGATCAAGCTCCATGGTCTTCTATAAGCACCATTGGTATTACTTTTGCGCTAACAAAGCAGCTACCCACTGACAGTTGGGATCGTAAATTAAAATCAATATGCACAGACAAAGAATTGATTTATATCTAGTGGTCTGTCAGTGAAAATACGACGAGCAATCAAGGTATAGTAGAAGTATAAAGTACTGTTCAATCTACTATGCCAGCCAAGCGCTATATTGTCTATCTAATGCCAGAAGAACGCCAAAGTTTAGAACAAATAACTAAAACAGGTAAAACGACTGCCTCTAAAATCAATCATGCACGGATTTTACTGAAAGCAGATATAAATCATTCAGATGGTGGTTATAAAGATCAAGATATCAG
>CAIPYC010000195.1 GCA_903869185.1 uncultured cyanobacterium
CAACTCATCTACATTTGCAAACTCTTAATCCTTATATTGATATTGAAGATACTCCTTTATTTATTCCTACTACATCTCAAACTTGGGAAACTAATGGCTCTCTTCGTTTAGCAGGGCTTAGTTCTTTTGGTTTTGGAGGCACCAATTCTCACCTTATTCTAGAAGAGCATCTTAAAATTGTCTCTGGTTTAAGAAAGTTTGAACGACCTGTTCATATTTTCACCCTTTCTGCTAAAACTGAAAAAGCTTTAGAAGAATTAACCCAAGATTATCAAACTTATTTGGCTGCTAATTTAAATCAAGATATAGGGAATATCTGTTTTACTACCAACACAGGAAGGTCACATTTTGAACATCGCTTAGCAGTTGTAGTCGACTCCATCCCAGATTTATCTAGTCAATTAAGCAGTTATTTTAATGGTGATGAGCCAGCTAAATTAATAAAAAATAGTTTGAAAAACCTTAAACAGGATGAACTTGTTTTTTTATTTACTGGGCAAGGTTCTCAATTTCCTAATATGGGTTATGAGCTATATCAAACTCAACCTATTTTTCGTCAAACTCTAGATTATTGTGAAGAACTTCTACGTCCTCACTTAGATATCTCCCTTTTATCAATTTTATATCCTGAAAAAGAGAACAATACTTTTATTCATCAAACTGTATATGCTCAGCCTGCTTTATTTGCTTTAGAATATGCTTTAGCTCAAGTCTGGAAATCATGGGGGCTTGAGCCAGCCGTGATGATAGGGCATAGTTTGGGAGAATATGTTGCTGCTACTATATCAGGGGTATTTAGCTTAGAGGACGCATTAAAACTAGTTGCTAAACGAGGTAAATTAATTCAGAGTCTTCCGTTAGATGGCGCTATGGAGGCAGTATGGGCTAGTAAAGAACAGATTGATGCCTATATTAAACCTTATCTCGACCAAGTGTCAATTGCTACTATTAATGGAGTTAATAATTGTGTGATTTCTGGTAAAAAAGAGATAGTTCAATTGATTGCCAAACAATTAAAAGAGCAAGAAGTCAAGACGAAAAATTTAGAAGTTTCTCATGCTTTTCACTCACCTTTAATAGAGCCAATTCTCTCTGAGTTTAGGAAGATTGCCAATGAGATTAGTTATTCTGCTCCTAAAATACCAATTATTTCTAATCTTACGGGTGAGATAGCTACAACAGAAATTGCTACTCCTGATTACTGGTGTCGTCATTTGCGGGAGCCAGTTAATTTCCTCTCTGGTATAGAGTTTTTAACAACTAAAAATTATAGAATCTTTCTGGAAATAGGACCTAAACCAACACTGTTGGGAATGATTGGTCATTACTTATCCGAAAGTAATAAAGAGTGTTTATCTTTACCTAGTTTACATCCAAAAAACTCTGATTTTAGGCAAATGCTTCAAAGCCTAGGAAATTTGTATGTGCAAGGAGTAATAATCAATTGGGATGGTTTTGAGCAAGATTATGTTCGTCAAAAAATACAATTACCCACTTATCCATTTCAGCGACAAAGGTATTGGTTAGATATAGATAATCTGGAAAAAGAGCATCCCTCAAGGATAAAAACAACTGCCAACTCAACATCAATTATTACCTTGATTGAACAGGGTAATGTTCAAAAATTAAGTAATGATTTAGGTAAAACAGGTCAATTTTCAGAAGACCAACTAAAATTACTTCCTAAGTTACTAGAAGTTTTAGTTAATCAACATCATCAAGAACTTACTAAAGAAACTATTAAAGATTGGTTTTATGAAATTAAGTGGCAAATTCAAAAAGAAACAGATAAATCTCCAGTTTCAGCACAATCTATTTCTCAAGAGCATCCTTGGCTGATTTTAGCAGATCGTCAAGGTGTGGGTGTTGCCTTAGCTAAATTGTTAGAACAATCGGGCATTCAGTCAATTTTACTCTATGCGGATGAAATTGCTCCAGTTAATTCGATTGAGTTTAAGCAATCGTTGAAGAAATTTTTAGAGCAACCTCTCCAAAGAATTATTCATCTGTGGAGTTTAGATGCTCCAGCTACAAATAACTTAACCACCAATGATCTAGAACAAGCAGAAATTTTAACTCTTGCTAGTACTTTGAATTTAGTTCAAGCACTAGTAGATTTCTCTTCTAGCAGGGATTTAAGTTTATGGTTAGTAACTCAAGGGGTACTTGCAGTAGAGAATTCTCAAGTTGCTCTTGCCGAGGCTCCCCTCTGGGGATTAGGAAAAACTTTGTCCATTGAACATCCCGAATGGTTTGGAGGCTTAATTGATTTACCTGTTCAAATTGGCGAAACAGAAATAAAAGAGTTATTACAAATAATCCTAGACGCTCAAGAGGAAGATCAAATAGTATTGCGCCAAGGTAAGCGTTATGTACCGCGCTTAGTGCCTTTTAAAGTATCAGATAGCAAAGCTTACAGCTTATCTGCTGAACATAGTTACTTAATTACAGGAGGGTTAGGAGTTTTAGGATTACAGGTTGCTCAATGGCTAGTCAAACAAGGAGTAGAATATTTAGTACTTTTTTCACGTAGCAAAGCATCTGAATCAGTGCAAGAAAAGATTCAACAAATGGAGCAAAAAGGAGCAAAAATTTTAGTTGTTCAAGGAGATATCAGCATTGAAGAAGAAATGAAACGGCTATTTGCCCAAATTGGGCAAACTTTTCCTCCTCTCAAAGGAGTAATTCATTGTGCAGGTATCTCTAGTACTAGTATGCTTAAAGACTTAGATTGGTCCGAGTTTAAATCAGTACTAAAACCCAAGATTCAAGGCACATGGTTGCTACATCAACTGACAAAAAATCTTAATCTAGACTTCTTTGTTTGTTTTTCTTCTATTTCTGCTATTTGGGGTTCGAGAGAACAAGGACATTATGCCGCCGCTAACTACTTTCTAGACACTCTAGCGCATTATCGTCATACTCTAGGACTTCCTACTTTAAGTATCAATTGGGGACCTTGGGCTGGTGGAGGAGTAGCATCTGAATTTGAACAATTCTTGGTCCGTATAGGAGTCGAACTATTACCACCTGAACAAGCTTTAGCGACTTTAGAATTACTGCTTGCTAAAAATATTTCACAGATAACCGTAGCCAATATAGATTGGAATTTGTATAAAGTTTTCTATCAAATGAGAACTAAAGGAAAAATTTTTGAAGATCTGGGACAAGAGGAATCTGTTCAGTCACAATCTAAGATAACACCTGTCAATAAAAATTATGGTTCAGAAATTCTACAGCAATTAATCACTAATGCTCCTGACAGTCGTTATTCTTTTTTAGTCAATTACTTAAAGGCAGAGACAGCAAAAATATTAGGATTTAATTCCTCTCAAGTTTTAGACCCTCAAGCAAGCTTGTTTGATCTAGGAATGGATTCTTTAATGGCTATGGACATAGTTGGACTGGTTGGCAGTCAATTTCAAGCGGAATTTACTGTTTCTGAATTGCTTAAAGCTTCTAGTCTTAATGGCATTGCTGAATTACTATTAAGAAAGCTCGCTCCAGATAGTATTTTACCCCAAGTGGAAAAAATAAAGTTCAGCTTAGAGCAAGAAGCGATTTTAGATGAATCAATTGTTCCTTCTAGTTTTGATGATTGGAAAAATAAAGACATTCAAAATATATTCTTGACTGGAGCTAGTGGGTTTTTGGGCGCATTTTTGTTAGATGGACTATTGCAAAAAACTCAATATAAAGTCTATTGTTTAGTGCGTGAAAGTGACTATCAATCTGGGCTGAAAAAAATTAAGAATAACTTAAGCAAATATGGACTATGGAATGAACACTATGTTTTAAGAATTATTCCTGTGATTGGAGATTTAGCTAATCCTTATTTTGGTCTCAGTGATGCCGAATATAATGATCTTAGTCAAAATATAAATGTTATTTATCATAGTGCAGCTATTTTAAATTTTGTCTATCCATTTTCCCGTCTCAAACCTGTCAATGTTTTAGGCACCCAGGAAATTTTACGTTTTGCTTGTCACAAAAGAGTTAAACCATTACATTACGTTTCTACAGATGCAGTATTTGACTCTTCTGCTTTTTATGACAAGGAGGTTAAAGAATCAGAACCGATTCTCTATACCGAAGGTATAGACTTAGGATATACCCAAACAAAATGGGTGTCCGAAAAATTAGTAACAATTGCTCGTGAGCGTGGGTTACCTGTCGCTATTTATCGACCTCCTCTAATTACAGGAGAGAGTCAGACAGGCAGATGGAATACAGAAGATTTTACCTGTCTATTTCTTAAAGGCTGTATTCAAATGGGCTGTATTCCTAATATTGAGACTTCTGTTACTTTTGTTCCAGTCGATTATGTTAGTAAAGCGATCATTTGTCTTTCACAAATGGAAAACTCATTAGGAAATGCTTTTCATTTAACAAATCCACATCACACCATGTGGAATGATGTGGCTCAATGGATTAATAGTTTAGGTTATTCTTTGAATCTAGTTTCTTATGAAATCTGGGAGAAAAAGCTTAAGGAAATAGCCCCCAAAGGAGAAAATGTTTTAAGTCCTTTATTGCCTTTCTTTTTAAAGAGATGGTCTGATGAAAATTTAACTTTTGCTCAGTTAGCTCAAAGACGAGTTAAACTAAATTCTCAAGCTACAGTTGCTCAACTTAACCAAAATAATATTGTTTGTCATCCAGTTGATGCTAAATTAATAGAAACTTATTTTTCTTATTTTAGATTAGAAAAATTTTTGAATTTTAAATTAAACGATTCATTAAAAAGAAAATGAAAAAAATAGATTTAATTTATTTTGATGCTGGTAGCGGCCATAAAAGTACTGCTCAGGCTCTTATGGAAATTATTAAAAAGAAAAATCTACCCTTAGACTTACGATTAATCAATATACAAGATCCAGAAATGTTAGGTTCTTTGGACTTATTTTACAAAATGACTGGCATTTCTGGGGTAGAAATTTACAATTTCATGTTGAAAAAAAACTGGACTTTGTTAGATCCTCTTTATTTAGCTCTTTCTAACTTAAATATTAATTATAAACACAGAAAAGCTGTTAGTCTTCTTTGCGATTATTGGTTTAAAAGACAACCTGATTTAGTCGTATCTTTAATTCCTCTTTTTAATAGAGTATTATGGGAAAGTTTACAAAAAGTTCGCCCCCATATTCCTTTAGTAACTATACTTACCGATTTAGCTGACTGTCCTCCCCATTACTGGATAGAAAAGCAGAAGCAATACTTTATTTGTCCTACGGAGCGGGCTTTTGAACAAGCCTGTGCTATGGGACATGAGAAAGAATTTATTTTTCGTACTTCAGGATTAATAATAAATTCTGACTTTTATCAAGAAATTACACTAAATCGATCTCTGGAGAGAAAACAGATGGGACTTGAGCCTAATTTGCCAACAGGGCTGGTAATGTTTGGTGGAAACGGTTCGGATATTATGTTGAAAATTGCTCAAATTTTAGACAAATTAGGCAGAAAATTACAATTAATATTTATCTGTGGCAAAAATGAAACCTTAGCAAATAGTTTGAGAGCTAGAGAAAAGAGTTTACCGACTTTTGTAGAAGGATTTACCAATGAAATTCCTTACTATATGTATATCTCTGATTTTTTCATAGGTAAACCAGGGAATATTTGTGTTAGTGAAGCCGTTCATATGAATTTACCAGTAATTATTAAACACAATCTTGCCACTTTAGTACAGGAAAGATATACGAGCGAATGGATTACTCATAATCAACTGGGTATTGTTCTTGATAATTGGCAAAAGATTGATCAAGCTGTTGCTCAAATTATTCAACCAGAAATCTTTGAGCGTTACCGCCATAATGCTTCTTTAATAAATAATCAAGGTTTATTTGAAACAAGTGGTATTATCCTAGATTTAATCAATAAGTAAATTTTAGGAATGCTAACAAACTCAGTGCTACTCGTGCAAAAAAAGTGTTATCTTCAGTTTGGAACTTCTTTATTTATCAAATAGGAATAATTAGTTATGAGTGACAATACTCCAGTAAAGTTGCCTTATATCGACCAGGTTCTAGCGGATTTGCCTGAAGTCGATCTTGAACTGCGTAAAGTCTTAAGTCGCCATATACATTGGGGCTATTGGGAAAATCCGGCTGTGGCAGCTTATACCTTGGAAAGTCTGGCGATGGCGCATGAGCAGCTCAGTCAACAGGTGGCTGATTCTGGACAAGTTCAATCTGGTCAAAGGGTCTTAGACTGTGGATGTGGCTTCGGGGGCACCATTGCCAATTTGAATGATCGACTGCATGACATGGATTTGGTCGGATTAAATATAGATCCCCGTCAACTCGAGGTAGCCCGAGCAAACTTCGAGGCACAGCATGGTAACAGAGCAGAGTTTGTCGAGGGGGATGCTTGTGCTCTGCCCTTTGATGATAATTCGTTTGATAGAGTACTAGCATTAGAGTGCATTTTTCATTTTCCCAGTCGGCAACGCTTTTTTCAAGAAGTCAAAAGAGTGCTAAGGCCCGGTGGCACTCTATCGTTGTGTGACTTTGTGCCTAGTACATTTATGTTGGTTTTAGATAAGGTGCTCAAAAGTATTATTCAGTCCAAAATTGGGGCGAACTACGGGGCAGTGGACTATAGTTACAGCATTCACAAATATCGAGATCTAGCGAGGGAAACTGGGTTTCTACCTTTGGTCGAACGAGATATTACTGCTAATACCTTACCTACCTACCCAGTAACGGCACGGGTGTTTAATCAAAATGGTCTGACTTACCACAGCCAAGACAGTGCAATTGTGCCAGACCGACTGAGTAGATTAGGTCTAATTCGCTATATGATTTTAGCTTACCACCATATTCAATAGATATAACGCTCTTTTGTCAGTAATTAGACTTGTCCGAAAATTTACAGCCCACACACAATAAGCCTTTGCACCTTTTTGCTTGAGAGTGCATCAAAGAAGAGATGAAATCTTGATTTTTCGCTCTTAATTGAATTTGATGACAAAGGGATGGGACAGATTCAAAAGCAATTTTTTTTCTGGGTTCTTGTATTTGTAAGAGTTGTAGGGTCGAGATCAATTTTGGACAGGTCTATTGGACTTTAAATAAATGTTGTGGGTACTGTTTTTACCTCAAGAGAATGACGTGTGAATTCCCATCCATAGTATATTTTAAAAATTTGTCCAAAGTCCAATCAGTAAGGGGGTTTACAGAAATTAATTGTCTTTATTACCTAGAAGAACGTTGGTTCAGTTTGATGTTATTTTACAAGCTATGTGGTTTCTAGATTCGCTCTGGAAACTTTTTCAACAAGCCCTACTTAATCAGAATGAAAAAACTTTCGCTTCTTATAGTTATCGTAGCGATGGCAATTTTCTTGTTCTTGTCGCAAAGCTTATCTGCCGAATCTAAATACAATCCGATGCTTCATGCTAAAGCCAACTATGTGGTTAATGCGAACAACTCTCCAATATTGCTGCGATGTGTAAATTTAAGTCCGTGGCTTAATAGAGAACCCTATTTGATTAGGAATAACCTCGTTGCATTATTCAAATCTCCATCAGAATTTGAGCAAAAGCTAGCTCAACTTGTAGGAGTCAACCAAGCAGAGAAATTCTGGCAACATTGGGAAGAGTCCTTCGTTACAGAGAACGATTTCAAGCATCTCAGTCAGCAGGGATTTAATTGTGTTCGTCTTCCTCTGAATCATAAGAAGATCGTTGTTCAGAAAAAAAATGGTTCAGTTACCTTAAATAAAGCTGGAATGGCATCGGTTGATCGTGCTGTTGTCTGGGGACAGAAACACAAAATTTTTGTGATAATTGATCTCCATACAGCACCAGGAGGACAGAACAATCTTGCCACCGTAGCAGATATTCTTTCTAATGATCTGGCCGCACGCTTGTGGGAGGGTAGCTCTGCCAAGGATAATCAGAAACAGGTCATTCAATTATGGCGAGAGATCGCAACTCGCTATGCACAGTCCAGATCTGTGGGTGGTTATGACTTGCTGAACGAACCCAAGCTACCGAATGGTGTTCCCAAAACCTCCTTGCTTAGATTCTATGACAAAATAATCGCAACTATCCGTAGTGTTGACCCTAATCACATGGTAATTCTTGAAGGGGATGATTTTGCTCGCGATTTTTCTGCTTTTACTTCACCTGTAGATCACAATGTCATGTTTGAATTCCATGAGTACTCCCTGTTCAATGAGAACTGGAATAACCCAAATCAGGAGGCACTCGAACCTTTTCTGAAAGTACGCTCATCCTTTAAAGTACCTTTATGGCTGGGCGAATTTGGAGAAGGTACTCTAGAATGGCAAGTACAGATGCTTCAACTGATGAAGACCAATCAAATTGGCTGGGCTATCTGGCCTTGGAAACGCGTCTATCTTGGTGAGGGAAGGCCAGTTATCCAAACTATCCAGACGACAGATGCCTGGAATAATCTCGCAGACTATCTTTTGGAAGCTCCGTTTAGCAGTCAGCCAACACCAGAGCAAGCCCAGCAGGGTATGTTAGAAATGCTGGCAGCAATCCAATCAGCTCATTGTAAAGAAGATCACAATCTGGCTGCGTTGTTCAACAAAAATTAATTGGCTCGGTTCAAAACTAGGTATGTAAAGTTATAATCAGCAATATTTCTGGAGCTTATCCTGGTCGTGCGTTAGATAATTGTGGGATAGATAACTAGGTCGTTCCAAGTCCATCTTTCATTGGTTAATCCCGCTCTTTGAGCGGCTGTGTTTTTATGACGACTATGAACCCAAATCCAGTTAAAATAACTGACTATCAATCGTACTGTTACTTTGGTTTGTTCCCAAACCTTGGCAAATTTATTTTGTTGCCTATGCCACCGACCTGTTTGTTGTCGGAGAATTCCATAAGGAGCGTTCTATTCGTTGGGTTTTTTCTTTTCCGATTTGATGATTGACTTCAAGAGGTAAAACTCTCTCATATCCACCCCAACCATCAGTATTCCAATTTCAACAATCGGTTTTACCTTCAGTACTATTAACTAACTCTTCAATAAAATCATCTGTATGTTTTCCTACTCGGGCAGCCAAAACTAAGCCACTCTCTTCTGCTATACTTAATCCCGTCCAACAGTCACCTGCCATTACTTCTTCTGTTCGACAGTTTTTTTGTTTTTTTCAACGAAAGACCACATCTCATCAGCACTTACTTCGTCAGTTTCTACTTTTTGCACTTTGGCATTATGCACTATTTGTGCTTTTTGACGCTCGTCTGCTTTAACTAGTGAAACTACTGTCCCGTAAGCTCTTTGTGTAATCCGACTTATTCCTCTCAAACTACTACCTTCTGTATGAGATTGAAGTATAGTACGTATTTCATCCGAATCGATATGCCTTTTATAATGAATAGTATCAAAAGTGTCGGTAAAAGTTTTATCACAGTTAGGGCATAAATAGCGTTGCCCTCCCTTACTCGTTTTTCCGTGTTTGTGAGCTTTTTCGTGACCACACAAAGGACATTCCATATTTAGTTGATAGCATTTACGTCCTTAATTATATTACTATCCCACGTTTATTCGCCGCACGACCATAATTTCTTACATCACAAAATAACTCTTTATAATATTTACAATATTCGTCTATCTCAGGAATTGTTTTTTCTGCGTCTCTTGGCAAATGTTTCCGAATCTGTTCTGCTATATCCATTGCTAGCGACTACTTTCTAGCTTCTACTTTCTTTTATTTTCTCATATTTAGTTTCGGAGTATGACAGAAGAGGGGTAAATTAAACTAGAGTGTATTTTGTGATAAGCTAGCTTTTTCAAGTTGTGAAAGCTAATTTAAAGGACTTCATATTTTTATATATAAAGTTTGATTACAACATTTGACATTTCTGCTATTAGAATAGTGTATAGTTATGTAAAATTTGTTTTTAGTACAAATAGAATAAGCTTTGAATAGTCTGAGCAATTGACTTGGTTCTAGTAAATTTCATGTTTGTAAGTATTCAATAACAACTAGGTAAAATTAATTCATGGCAACTATTCTTTCGTCAATTCTAACAGGTACTCCTGGCAGCGACATTGCTGTTGGGCAACATACAGGTGAAATCGTTTGGGGAAGATCTGGTAACAATGTTGTATTAGGTTATCAACCAATTGGTGTTAATGCCAGTAATGCTCAAAGTGATATTGATATTCTACTTGGGGATTCAGAGCTCTCACAGCTCACAAGCATAAGCACTGTACCTCATACTTTTCAAGAAAAGTTTATTTTAGGTGATTGGAACACTCCTTATTATGCCAACGGGAATCCTCTTTCATTAGGTTTAAATAACTTTGCTGTACTAGGTGATTTTAACCCTACTCAAGATACGATTCAGCTTTATGGGCAGGCTTCAAATTATCAGCTTTACAATGTTTTGGGTCTTGTAACAGTTCTTGCTTATAACCAGCCAATTTTCCCTACTGTACCCTCCTTAAGTTTCTTAACTTCGCCAGATGTAATTGCGATAATACCAACGGCTGGACTTAATTTGAATGCCAGTTATTTTAAATATGTTGGCAATACACCACCGCCGGTAGTGAATAGCAATATTAAGCAATTTGGTACTGTAGGCTTTGAATTGGCAAATTCCCTTACAGTTGATAACTCGGGCAATGTCTATGTCGCTGGCGATACCACTGGCTCATTGAATGTTCCTAATATTGGTTTACGGGACATTTTCTTTGACAAGTATGACAGCTCAGGTAACTTGATATATAGCAAGCAGTTTGGTACGACTGGAGCAACTGACTCGGTCGGCTCGATTGTTACAGATAGTCAGGGTAACTTGTACATGGTTGGATATAGCAATGGGGACATAAGTGGACCTTTGCTAGGAGTGAATACTGATGCTTTCATTGCCAAATTCGACTCACAAGGCAATAAGTTGTGGTTAGAAAAAATTATCGGAAGTGGGAATGGTCAGCCTTCTACCAGCTATGGGATTCAAATTGATCCCTACGGTAATATTGATGTAGCTGGAGTGGTTGATGTACCTACCCCCGCTGGATCTACTTTTCCCCTTCAAACAGATAACTTTGCTACTCAATATGATGCCAACGGAAATCAAAAGTGGTTTGTGCAGCAAGGAAATTCTGGCGTTAATGATTATGATGAAGCTTACAACTTATCAGTTGATAACCAGGGCAATACATATAGAGGTAGTTTCACTACTGGGGACTTTGGTGGTACTTCATTAGGACTTTATGACGCATGGATTGCCAAGACTGATAAAAATGGCACGTCACAATGGATTGCGAAAGTCGCTACTCCTGATTATGATTGGATTTGGTCGTTAGCTAATGACAGTAAAGACAATGTTTTGGCTACTGGCTGGACATTGGGCAGTTTTACTAACACACTTAACGGAAACAGCAATCTTGGTTCCTACGATGCTTTTTTGACTAAATATGACACTAATGGCAATCGACTGTGGTTAAAACAGTTTGGCACCAGTGGAGATGATGAAGCATTTACAGTTAAGGTCGATAGATCTGACAATATATATGTTGCTGGTTACACCAATGGCGCGTTTGCTGGTTTTACTAACCAGGGCGGTTTTGATGCTTTTGTTATTAAATTCGATACTAACGGCAATCAAAAGTGGGTTCAAGAGTTTGGAACATCAGGAACAGATCAAGCCTATAATCTTGCCATAGGTCCAAATAATACACTTTACGTTACTGGAACTACAGATGGTTCTCTTGGTAGCCCTAATCAGGGATCATTTGATTCGTGGGTAGCAAAGCTTGATGCCAACAATGGTAGTTTGGAAAGTTTTACAGGTAACAATAGTACAAATCAGAGAAGCACTCCATTAGCATCAGCATCTCAACTAATAACCAATGCTCCTACTCAGACAAGCTCATCTAATCAGCCAAACCAATCATCTATCTATAACCAGTTAATTAATAATAGCAGCTTAATTTCTAATTTAACAGGTACTGTTCTCAAGCCTTCCGTAACAGAAATTAAGGCTCCAACGCAGACCTTCAGCATCACCGAAAATAAACCTTATGATATTGCTGTTGCTGATATCTTAGCCAATGATACTGGAAATGGACCACTAAGTCTCACTGCTGTTAGTAACCCTATTAACGGTACTGTAACTCTAAAAAATGGAACTGTCACTTTTACTCCCAGAGCAGGTTATTTAGGTGATAATGCCAGCTTTAACTATACTCTTAGTGATCGACAAGGAGGAATAACCAATGCGCTGGTAAATGTTAGTGTTAATTCTTTTCAAGGTACTTCAAGCAAAGATACTCTTGTTGGTACGCAATATAATGACACTTTCATCGGAACGCCAGGACGTGATATTTTGACGGGACTTGGTGGGAAAAATACTTATGTCTATAACAGCGTCACTGATACTGGTAATACGATTACTGACTTTAAACCAGGAACTGACAAGATTGTTCTTACTAATCTTCTCCAAGTAATAAAATATGTAGGTTCTGATCCAATTGCAGACGGTTATATTAAATTCACTTCAACTAAGACTGGTTCAATTATTCAAGTAGATCCTGATGGTTCTTTAGGATCTGCTCCTGCCAGAAACTTTCTTATGTTGGATAATGTAAGCGCTGCCCAGATCAACAATCCTAATAACTTCGTGTTCTAATGGAACTGACTTGGGTATAATTTAATCTGAATAACCTATCGAGACTGCGTCTACGCGATAAGCTCAAACCGTTATTCCTTCCTTGACTGAAAGGATTATTCTTTCATAGAAGTGACATTAACATTGTCTTAATCTCAACTTGCGTTAATTTAGTTAAAATATAGCCATTTTTTGATTATCTTTTACTTTTGATTATCTTTTACTGAGGAATATTCTATGAAATCTCTCTTGCTTCGTTCTCTTTCTGTAAGTTTTTTAACCTTAGGTTTGACAGTTTTAGCTAATCAGACGGTTAAGGCTGCCATTATCAATTATTCCTTTACAGTCTCTAGTCTAAGCGGCGTTCTACAAAGTAATACTTATAAAGGTATTTTGAGCTATGATAATTCATCCCTAACGGGGGGAGACTCAGAATCTACAAGCCTTATTTCATTTTTCTTTCCTTTTCAAGGTAAGATTTATACACTAGCTGATGATCTCAGTGCAACAGCCGATTTTAGCTCTAATAACTTTCTAGGAGCAAATTTCTCGTCTACTGATAGTAGTTTTAGTTTTAGTTCTGGTTTTTTTACCTCAAACATCAATGATGCTTCCTTCTCCTACGACTTAAAACCAAATAATATAGGACCAATAGGGGCAGGATATGGTTCTGTTACTTATGTTCCAGAATCTTTAACTATATTACAATTAATAAACAGTTTAGCCCCTTATACAAATAGTTTAGTTCCTTATAATACTTCTGTTCCAGAGCCATCTGTTAATTTGGCGACATTTGGTTCTGTCCTTCTTTTAGGGGTTATTAAATGGTTTAAAAAGAAGGCATAAGAACAATTTAGGTAATAAAGACGGACTTGTTCTAAATTATCAATGAAGGTTATATAGTTTGTAATAAACCAACAATAATAGGTTCTTTAACAATTTCAGTGAGTGTAGGAGGTATAGATACAAACAATACCCTTTCAAGTAGCGGCATTTATAAAATCCAGCCACCCAACCACTAAATAATGTTTAATAATTCTTATTAAATCTCGCGATATCTAAAATGTGATAAGCTTGTTTTAACATGGTACAAGCTAATTGCAAAATAAAATTTTTTTATTGACAAAATCGTTGACAAAATTTCGTTAATTGGTTATACTTAAGTCAAAGAAAATTGTACTGTTGGAAAATATAATTCTAGAACTTAGTAAAAGCACATATCGACACTTTAATGACAAAAAAATGGAGCTACTCTCATGTCTTTATATTCACTACTCAATGTTGATAAACCAACGATAACAGGCTCGCTCTCAATTTCAGCGACTTCATACATCACAATAGATCTTTTGCTGGTAACAATAAGAATCAAAGATAAGTCAGGCACTGAAACTACTAATCTTAATATACCTATCCAATTTACTATTAATCAAATTCCAGGTATCTACTCTGGTGGCTTTGCTAACGATACATTAATTGGAAATAGTAATGCTTTTTCTAAACAGATCCAACTTCCTGCTATTTTCTATACTATAAAAAACCCAATAGGTGATGACGTTAGTGGTAGCTATACACCCCCTGCTTTTAGTATAAATAATATCAAGAACAATATAATTGCTGGATTTGGCGGCAGTGATGTGATTTATGGCTCTGCTACTGGTGATGATTTCATACTTGGGGATGGACTAACTCCAAACGAGCAAGGTCTTGATGGGAATGATACTATTTACGGTGGTGCGGGGAATGATGTGATCCTTGGAGGTGGAGGTAATAATGTTATTTACACAGGTAATGGCAATAATATAATCTTTGGTGCCTATTTACCTTTTGTGAATAATGTCAGTATTCCAATCAATCTAAATCGTCAAGTCTATTCAGCAAATAATGTTGGTTTTAGCGGTGGTGGTGGCTTTATTATTGGAGGAGACGTTGAGGGTAATTATAGTGTTAATGTAAATGCAAAATTTGGTCCTGATTCTATAAACATTGGCTCAGGCAATGATGGCAATAATTACATCAAAGTTGGAAGCGGCAATGATACCGTCTTAGGTGGTGCTGGTAAAGATACTATCTTAGGTGGTGCTGGTAAAGACATACTTATTGGAGGTGGCGGCAATGATTCCATAGTTGGGGGGACAGGAGATTCTATTCTGATAGGGAATGGTTTAGCCCCGAATTTCGATGGCATAGATGGCAATGATACAATAATTGGAGGTGGCGGTAATGATGTAATAATTGGCGCTGGAGGCAATGATTATATTGATGGTGGTGCAGGCAATGATTATATCTTCGGTGACTATTTTGGCGGACTAATCAACGGTAGTATTCCACTTCAAGCAAGCTTACAAGTTCCCGACAATATACCACTTAAGCCATCAGATCCATACACTAACACTACCGTAAAGCTATTAGATACCACTCTGAATATTGGTTCAGGCAACTCGAACAAAAAGACCAATAATTATATCAAAACAGGCGACGGAAACACTTTTGTACTAGCAGGCTCAGGAAATGATACCGTCTTAGGTGGTGCTGGTAAAGATACAATAATTGGGGGTGGCGGCAGTAATTATATAGTTGGTGGGGCAAAAGACTCAATTCTGATAGGTAATGGTTTAGCCCCCAATTTTGATGGCATAGATGGTAATAATACCATTTACGGGGGAGCAGGTAATGACGTAATCATTGGCGGCGATGGCAACAATTACATCGATGGTGGTGCAGGCAATGATTTCATATTTGCAGCTTATTTCAATGGTTTACCTTTAAAGAGCAGTTATCCTATTCCATTAAGTCAGTATAAAGATCCCAAGACTGGAATTCCTTACTTTTCAGACAGTAGTCTCTCGGTAGGTTCGGGTGACAATGTAAGCGGCAACGATACAGTGCATGGTGGAGATGGAAATGACAAGATAATTGGTGGACCTGGTAATGACGTAATTTATGGGGATGCGGGCAATGATGTTCTTATAGGGGGTGCAGGGAATAACACCCTAATTGGTGGAGCAGGAGATGACATTCTTTTTGGCAACTATATATTACCAGGAACAACAAACATTCCTCTGTCTAAAGATACAATTAAATCTCTCAGTAGTTTCCTGAACATCTCAGATTCAGGACAATTAACTATCAGTAATGGACCAGCAGGAAACAACCTCCTAGAGGGAGATGGAGGAAACAATATCATCATAGGTGGTGCAGGTGAGGATACAGTAACCTATGCTAATGATCCCAAAGCAGTAAACGTCAACCTAGGGTCAATCTTCGATCCAAAAGTAGGCACAGCTACAAATGGCTATGGTGGTACAGATACAATAATCAGCGTCAAAGATGTCATAGGTTCAGCTTACAACGATGTAATTACTGGAGATGCCCAAGATAATACAATATGGGGTGGAGATGGCCATGATACCATCAGTGGTGGTGGAGGCAATGATCTTCTTTACGGCGAAAATGGTAATGATGTAATTTTCGGTGGAGATGGCAATGACACTTTAATAGGTGGTCCAGGTGCAGACTACTTAGATGGTGGGACGGGGAACAATACAGCAGACTACAGTGCCTCATCAGCTCAAGTAGTAGTAAATTTAAACGTGTTCTTTGGCATTGGGTTTGGTTACTCAGGAGATGCACTAGGCGATACTCTCGTCAATATACAGAACTTGGTCGGTTCCAACTATAGTGATCAACTGTACGGCAATGACCAAAACAATATAATTCATGGCGGTGCAGGAGATGATCAAATCTGGGGTCAAGGAGGTAATGATACACTCTACGGCGATGATGGTAACGATATAATCCACGGAGGAAGCGGTAGCGATTATATTTACGGGGGCAATGGGAACGATGTTCTTTTCGGTGGAGATGCAGGTCATAACATACTCGATGGTGGGGATGGCAATGATACGATCTACGGTGGTCTAGCTGGTAGTGATCGTCTGTACGGCGATGCAGGGGATGATGTTCTAATCGCCGGGAATGGCGGAAAGAGTCAACTCTTTGGCGGCGATGGCAATGATACTCTCACTGCTGGAACAGGCGGCGGAGATTACTTAGATGGTGGCGCAGGGGATGATTACTTGAAAGGGAACGTTGGCAATGATGTGTTAGTAGGTGGGGATGGCAATGACACTTTAGTAGCTGGAACTGGTGATGACGTACTCCAAGGCGATAAAGGGGTAAATCAATTGTATAGTGGCTCAGGCAGAGATCTCTTTATCTTCTCGGCTGGCGATGGTGGCTATCCAATTTATGATTCCCTAACTGGAGCTAACAGTAGCACTGTTAATAATATTACTGCTCAAGCTGTTATTATCCCTGGAGTTAATTTCTTGGCTGCAGGTACTATCAATACAATTTATAACTACAAGTTAGGCCTGGATAAGATAGGCTTAAAAGCTGGACTGACCTACTCAGACCTAACTATCCGTGCTGTGGGTTCAGATCCAAGCAAGCCTACCACTGCTAACAGCAGCTTAATTTATTACAACTCAAGTAATTATTCCGATTATTCTACCTTGACTCCTCTAGTAGAGGTACTCAATGTTACTCCTAGTCAACTTGGGTCCGATAATTTTAAGGTTGTTTAGTACTTCAGTAACTTGAGCGAAGAAACTCTGTTTCACCTTATTACTACCTCCAAAGCCTAGTAGAATGATTTTTTCTACTGGGCTAAACTTATTAATACTATACTAGAGCTGGTTATTAAAAGCCTTTTATGGAGAAAGGGAATAAATAAAAGCACAGGAAAAGAGGAAAATGAGCAAAGATTTTTTAAAATAGGATTTGATATTAAACATGAAATTTTTCTTTCTTCATGCTAATTTTCCCGCTCAGTTTCGCCATCTGATTACTGTACTTGGAAAAAATCCTGAGCATCAAGTCATTTTCGGTACAACTTGCCAGAGAGGACAAATTAGAGGAGTTCGTAAAGTGCTCTATAAAGAAAGTCGTAAAGTTTCTCCTGATATTCATCATTACGTTGCTCCTCTTGAAAGGGCTGTACTACAAGGACAGGCAGTATATAGAATAGCACAACAACTAGAAAACGAAGGTTTTTATCCTGATATTGTTTACGCTCATTCGGGTTGGGGACTTGGATTATTTATTAAAGATATTTTTCCAAAAACTAAATACATTGGTTATTATGAATGGTTTTATCATGCTCGTGGGACAGATGCAGATTTTGATCCTAGTGATCCCATTGACACGAATCTCGAAGCCTGTATTCGGATCAAAAATGCCCCGATTCTCTTAGATCTTGTTAGTTGTGATCGAGGTTTGTCACCTACCTACTGGCAGAGACAACAGTTCCCACCCGAGTTTCATTCCAAACTCAAGGTATTGCATGATGGTATAGATACTACTTTTTTTTCTCCCAATCCTGAAATGCCACTAGTCCTTCCTTCTATTGGTTTAAATCTGTCTGGAGTTAAGGAGATTATCACTTACGTTGCACGAGGGATGGAACCTTATCGAGGATTTCCTCAATTCATGGAGGCAATTTCATTAATCTTACAAAGACGACCTAACTGTCATGCCGTGATTGTGGGACAAGATCGAGTTGCTTATGGCTCAACCTTACCCAACAGAAAAACCTATAAGCAATTAATGCTAGAACAATTACCATTAGATTTATCTAGGGTTCATTTCACAGGGCTTCTACCTTATGACCAATATTTACGAGTTTTACAGGCTTCTTCAGTTCATATATATCTTACTCGACCTTTCGTTCTTTCTTGGTCATTACTCGAAGCTATGTCCACAGGCTGTATAGTCATAGGCTCTGACACCCCTCCAGTACGGGAAGTAATCCAAGATCAAGAAAATGGTTTTTTGGTTGATTTCTTTTCTCCCAAAACAATTGCCGAATTAGTAGACGAGGTATTAGATCATCGAGAGAAAACTCATAAGATTCGTCTAGCGGCACGCGAGACAATCGAGCAACACTATAATCTCTCAAGATGTCTCAACGAACATTTAACTTGGTTAATGAGTTAAATGTTGCGACC
>CAIPYC010000196.1 GCA_903869185.1 uncultured cyanobacterium
AATTTGCTCAAGAACATCTTCTGCCCCAGCTCGCCAAAGCACTAGAAAAAGAAGGAATCACTCAAGCCAAGCTTTCTTTTGAGAAACAGCCAATCATGCTGAGCAAGAACCCATTGAGCGATTCTTGTTTTCAATTAATTGGTCAATTTAGCAACGGACATCAATTTAACATTTACTTTCTAGATGAAAATCTCAACGGAAAAAAATACTTTTCTTACACCAGGGGAGGAGGACAAGCTAGCACGCTGGAATCTTTCATGATCGATGAGCGCAAGACCACACTGGATATACTAGTGCTCTATATCTTACAGAGATTGAATGCTCAAAAATGGCTCTCTAAAAACTAGCTATTCTTGAGAGCCTCTTTCAGCGCCGTACTTGCCGCGTAGTAATTGCGAGTTGAGGTGAGTATTTCTGATTCTCTGCGCAGTCTTTTCGCTGTATCCTGGGTATCTAGCAGGTATTGCTGCTCAGCCGGGGCTCCTTGGAGGTTACCTGCAATCCAGTAGGATAGCTCCAGAGGAAGTGAAGGGAGATCGTCGGGCAATCCTCTTTTCTGGTCAGTAAGCTTATCGTGCAACCTGACTACATCTCGTAACAGTTGCTCAACTTCTTGCCCTAGAGGGCGGAGATCTTCAGTAGGAGGGGTATCTTCTATCCACTCAACCAAACCCACCAAATAGGGCTTCTCACGGACATAGCGAAGTACTCTAAAGCGTTGTTGACCCAAGGTGTCGATCTTGAAACGTTCGTCAGGCAAACGCTCTACATTGATTATTTCAGCACAGCAGCCAACAGTGGAAATATCACCATTTTCTGGGTTAATCATCAGTACGCCAAAGCGACAATTGCTCTCAAGTATACTATTGATCATGATTCTGTAGCGAAATTCAAATATATGCAGAGGAAGAGGCCTGTTGGGAAATAGGACAACATCAGGCAAGGGAAATAAAGGCAACTCTGAGACACCACAAGAAGATGAAAAGGTCATGAGCCAATGAGTTCATATGCTAACTTTATATTTACTTTAGCGGATTTTGCAAAATTATGTCATAAAGGCTTCTGCATTGTATCAACCTGTCTTTGCTAGAATTGAATTTAGGCATTCGCTAACAATATGACAATAGATATAGAAACAGAGCTCTTCCAGGCAGTCAACAGAAGACGTAATTTTGCGATAATTTCCCATCCAGATGCAGGAAAAACTACATTGACGGAAAAACTGCTGCTCTACGGTGGAGCCATACACGAAGCGGGCGCTGTCAAGGCCAGAAGAACACAAAGGAAAGCAACCTCAGACTGGATGGAAATGGAACAACAAAGAGGAATTTCTATCACCTCTACAGTTCTACAGTTTGAGTACAATGATTATCAAATTAACCTGCTCGATACTCCCGGACACCAAGACTTCAGTGAAGACACTTACCGCACATTGGCTGCGGCTGACAATGCAGTAATGCTGGTTGATGCAGCCAAAGGTTTAGAGCCCCAGACTAGAAAGTTATTTGAGGTCTGTCGTCTA
Organism: uncultured cyanobacterium; assembly: GCA_903869185.1. Taxonomy (GTDB): domain Bacteria; phylum Cyanobacteriota; class Cyanobacteriia; order Cyanobacteriales; family Microcystaceae; genus CAISPN01. The sequence continues at coordinate 1,523 of CAIPYC010000196.1, forward strand.
CGCTCTTTACCAATTTTCACATTTATCAATAAGCTAGATAGGCCCAGCCGAGAGCCATTAGAACTGCTCGATGAGATTGAACAGGAGCTGGGGCTTAAAACCTATGCTGTCAATTGGCCCATTGGCATGGGTGATAGCTTCAAGGGTGTCTATGATCGTTATCACCAATCATTTTATCTTTATGAAAGGGTCACTCACGGATCCAAAGAAGCACCAGAAATAATCCTGGCCAAGGATGATCCTAAGGTCAAAGACTATCTTGGTAGTGAAATCTATAATCAACTCAAAGAAGAATTAGAAATCATTGAAGAAATTGGCGGACAATTTGATCTTGAAATGGTACATCAGGGAATGATTACTCCTGTCTTTTTTGGCAGTGCGATGAATAATTTCGGGGTTAGGCTATTTTTAGAGACTTTTTTGGACTATGGCATCAAACCAGAAGCCAGAGCATCTTCGATCGGTATCTTGGAGCCAACTTATCCCGAATTTAGCGGTTTTGTGTTCAAGCTTCAGGCCAATATGGATCCCAAACACCGCGATAGAGTAGCTTTTGTTCGAGTATGTACAGGCAAGTTTGAAAAAGATATGACTGTTAATCATGCTAGAACCGGCAAGATGGTGAGGCTATCGCGCCCACAAAAACTCTTTGCCCAAGATCGCGAATCAATCGATGTAGCTTATCCGGGCGACGTTATCGGACTCAACAATCCAGGTGTCTTTGCTATTGGCGATACGATTTATCTGGGTAAAAAGCTTGAATATGAAGGAATTCCCAGCTTTTCGCCTGAACTGTTTTCCTTTTTGCGTAACCCGAACCCTTCCAAATTCAAACAGTTCCAAAAAGGGATTCAAGAGCTTTCTGAAGAAGGTGCAGTACAAATTATGTATTCACTGGACAAGTTTAAAAAGGAACCGATTCTGGCTGCAGTTGGACAACTTCAATTTGAGGTGGTTCAGTTTCGTATGCTCCACGAATATGGAGTGGAAACCAGTTTGGAAAGTCTACCCTATAGCTTAGCCCGCTGGGTGAAAAGTGGTTGGGAAGCGCTCAACTCGGCCGGTAAACTATTTAACTCCCTTTCGGTTAAAGATAGCTCGGGTCGCCCTGTTCTGCTCTTTAAAAATCAATGGAATTTGCAACAGGTATTAGATGATCATCCCCAGCTGCAAATGCAGTCAATTGCTCCAGTTGGAATTGGTCTAGAGCCCGAAAGAAATTAGTTTTCCTGCCCGGAAGAGACCCAAAGCAGTTTGAGGGACATCAACATAAGCCCAATAGCCACCAAAGCTTTCAGGAGACGCTGCGGTAAAAATTGGGACATACTACCTCCTATGATCACTCCCAATAGACTGGTAAGGATCAAGGCTGCAACAGAGCCGAAAAATACAGCCTTAGGTGAGTTCGAAGATCCACTGAGCGCAATAGCAGCCAGCTGACTCTTGTCACCGATTTCTGCCAAAAAAACTGTCAAAAAAGCTAAACCAAATAATTGCCAATCCATTGAACCTAAGATGATACTACATCAGAAAATAATTGTGCCGCTATGACAAGGAGCAAAATGGCAATTGATATATCCAAAGTCTTGGGAGAAAGGCGGCTTGCCAAAGTCCTACCAACAATTACCCCAATCAGGCTTGTAGCTATCAGGGCAGCAGCTGAGCCTGCAAATACCACCCAAGGAGAGTGTGATTGCGCGCTGAGCAAAAGAGTAGCCAGCTGGGTTTTATCCCCTATCTCTGCCAGAAAGATAGTCACAAACGTCGAAAAAAAAACTTTTCTGGGAATCATTGGCTCATTCAACTTTTATACTCCTTGTATTTTTCTAACTTAACCGAAAATTCATCCAGCTACCTCGGAATCGGCCAAAATCTCCTTGAGAATAGGATAGGGATTACTATCTAAGCGTCCGGAGCGAATCAGTTCTGCATAGGTATCTGTTTCAATATTCAATAACTGCTCTCCTAATTGTTCATAATCTAAGGTTTTAATCTGAGGATATTCATTCTGTAATTTGTTGATTGCCAGCTCAACTTCCTCAAGCTTGGATTGTACCAATTGTTTCCTTTGGTCATAGATTGCTGCATTGGGTTCGAGATTGTAATCTGCCTTGTCTAAAAACTCGAGAACTCTCTGCATAGCTAGCTTTTTAGCCAGTAATTCTTCGTAGGATTTGCGGATTGGTTCATCTCCAATGAGATCTAATTTAGTCAAGACAAATTTGGTTGTAATTCCTTGAAATAATAAGGTAAAGAGAACTACACCAAAGACAGTTTCAATGATGGCTTGTCTGCCTGGCAAAATTGCCGGTACACTCAAAGCTAGTGCTATTGAAACAGAACCCCGTAGTCCTCCCCACCAGAGAGCTGTCTGCTCCCTCAGGTTAATATTATTCTTGGTAATCAGATTACTCAAGGCTGAGAGCGAATAGATTGCGGCAGCACGGCTCAAAAGTGTAGCAATAATGGCAATTACAATCAAGTTAAAATTATCGGCTAAGCTGGATATCTTGATCTGATCTCCAATCAACAGGAAAACAATTGAATTTACCAAAAAAGCTAAAAATTCCCAAAATTCTGAAACCAAGAGTCTGGTACGTGGGTTCATACCTACCCTGGAACCAAAATTACCTAGGATTAGACCCACCAAAACCACTCCAATGACCCCAGAGCCTCCGAGTTCTTCAGTCAACAGATAGGTGCCATAGGCCGCTACCAGGGTGATTGACTGTTCAACTACCGGCAGATCAAAGCGCTGCGTAAGGTAGGAAAGACCAAAACCCAAGACACAGCCTACTGCTACACCCACTCCAACAAACAAAAGAAACCGCGCCAAGGTATCGCCTACAGTAAAGCTTGTAACACCAAAGGGCAAGTCTACCAAGATAACGAAAGCTACAACAGCAACTCCGTCGTTAAAAAGACTTTCTCCTTCCATTAGGACTGTTAATCGTTTGCTAGCTCCTAGATCTCGAAATAGGGCCACTACCGAAACAGGATCTGTTGTGGATAAGCTCGCTCCAACCAATAGCGCAATAGGCAGGGGTAAATTGGTAAACTGGCTCAGTGTAAATCCAATAACAGCGATGGATATTAGAACCCCACCGATAGCATAAAGACTCACAGGTAGGCTATTGTTTTTTAGTTCACGCCAACGAACATTCCAGGCTGCTTCAAATAACAAAGGAGGCAGGAAAATCTCTAAAATCAGTTCAGGTGAGAGATTTACAAAACGAATGTTAACAAAACTAAGAAGCGCGCCCACAATCACCAACAGCAAAGTATATGGGATCTGTCTTAACCAACTAAAAATGCGTGAGAGGGTCGCAACACCAAGCGATACACTCAAAACCAAGAGAAACTGTTCCAGATTTTGCTTGATTGCTTCATCAACAGGGGCTGCTATCGTCATTAAATACTCCGAATATGGCTTTAAAATTGAGACAACAATAAGGTATAGTTTGTGGAATCATTTTTGTCAAATTATAAAACATCAGATCTATCAACCGTAACCGAATTAGATATCCAAACGCTAAACAGACTCAAAAGTCAACTAGATTTGATTCTATTGGCTTTAGATTCTATAGCCAAGATAGGATCCCAATCAGTAGATTTTCTGGAATCTTGGCGATTTGAACAGAGCAAGAGCGCCGGCAATGAATCCTTAAAACAAATAGATCTAGAAACCATCAAATCCAATATTTTAATTATCTGTCATTTGGCTAAGCAATATCGAGATCCAATACGCCGGGCGGTTGAGTCTCTTGAACAGTTTACTCCCGACTTCAGGCAATCCCAGCTTCTATCGGATTATCTGGATTCTTTTACCTCTCTCTGTCTCCAAGGAGATTGTCCTCCCGAAAGGCTGGCTTTAAATCTGTTGGTCGATTTATTGTTTTTCAGCAGTAACAAAGGGCCTGTTCGTCTTTGGCAAATGCTTTTGGTTTTATAATATCTCCCTGTTGACAATCCATGTTTTCAAAAGAAAAATATCCCAAACTCTATACTCCCCCTACTTGTACCCTGGAAATTGGGGGAAAGTTGAATTCTGCAAAAGTATCTAATTTTGTTTTGAATTTTGACGATCCTAAGTTGGCTCAAGAACAGCAAGTGAGTATCAAAGGAGAGCAATCTCAATTGATAGAATTATCACAAACAGTAAATAAATACATTCAAACTTACCTAGAGGATCCCTTAAAAAAATCATCCTTTGAACAAAATGGTAAAGTACTCGCAATAACCAGGCAAGAGAATCTCAAGCATGAATTGTCTTTTAGAAATCTTGAATCTTCTAGTCCTTCGGTAATATTAAGTACGAGCCAGCTGTTTGATTTGGTTGATGCTCTAGAACAGTGGGAGATTGAACGCTCCTCAACCAAGTTAAGGGTTAACAAACAGAGAGGAGTCCTTGGCAAAATGGCTCTTGCTCTTTTGCTTGCGGGGTTAGGAATACTTGTCTATCACCGGTTGAGTAGCACCAAAATAGGTAAAAAAGTTGCCATTACTACTCCAACCAAACCCAAAAATCTCTCCAAGAATGAATTTCCAGTAATTATGCCTGGTTCACTGTCAAGGACCAAGCCGATACCTTCCAATTTGGTTATACCTGCCAATTTAGCCAAGTTGACGACTATGACTCCTCCCCCTCCAGTAGTCATTCCATCCCCGGATCCACCGAAGTTAACGGAGAATCAGCCCAATCAGGCGCAGACAGTGGAACCTTTGAATATAGCGATATATCCCTCGAGTTCAGTCGATAAAGTACCTACCCTGCCCCCTCCATTGAAAATTGAAGCTCCCCCACCGCTAACTAGTGAGAGAATTGCCAAGCTTGACGATCATCCATTATCATCTACCTCTCTTTTAGATACAATCGTTCAGGTAAAGGAAGTTCGCGAATATTTCCAAAAAAATTGGAAAGTACCCCATGGGCTTGATCAAACACTGGAATATCGGCTAGAGGTAAATCCACAAGGCAGAATTACTGACATTATTCCTTTAGGGCGTAATGCCAGTTTCTATCTCAATCAAACATCAATGCCTGTGCTTAATCAACCTTTTGTTTCCCCCCTTTTGAGTAAGAAATCCGCTACAATCCGTCTAGTGCTTTTGCCCGATGGCGCAGTCCAAACTTTTTTGGAGTAAGATTAAGTGTGTTCTCTTGAATTGCGACTATTTGGCAGTAAGTATCGTGCCTATGATACCACCTAGTAAAACCAATCAGATTCTAACTCCCACAGATACAATGCTGGTTTCGGCATTGAAAGAACTCGTTGCGGGTCTTTATCGTGAACAGAACAAGGTGCAGAATCTGTTAAGTTCTCTTGGTTTTGCTTTGAGAAATTTTAAAAATATAGATCAAGTACTAGAGCTAGCTCCCTTAATGGCTGCTAGAGTTACTGAGGCTGATTGTGCGGCTCTTTTGTTATTTACCAAGCAGGGACAGATTAAACTTGAACATTTCTATGATCACAACTTTGCACAAGCTGCAAAAATTCGCGAAACCATCGAGCAAGTAATCAACCAAGTTAATCAAGATAAGATAGAGACAACAGAAAAAACAACATTGGTTGATGGGCTACTCAAACAGAGACTAGGTTCAAGAGCGCGATCCTATAGTACGCCAATTCTTATCGACAATACCCAAAGGGGTAGGATTTATATTTTCAGCAGAGATGCAAATTATATCTGGACACAAACAAGACGCAAATTGCTTCATCTGATCGCCGATCAGACGGCAGTAGCTATTGCCAACCATGATTTGACCATGGATCTGCGCTCTCGGGTCCGCCAAGATAAGGAGATGGAAATCGCCTCAGAAATCCAAAAGCGTTTACTGCCGCCTCATTGTCCCACCATCAAAGGTCTCAAGATTGCGGCTCGTTGCCGGACAGCCGATAGAGTTGGCGGCGACTATTATGATTTCATTCCTACTGATTATGATCGACATAGCCAGGAAGAATCAGAAGCCAACCCCAAGGTTCACTGGAGTATTGTCATTGGAGATGTCATGGGCAAAGGACTCTCGGCCGGGTTGATCATGACCATGACTAGGGGAATGCTCCGGGCTGAAGTGCTCAATCGACATAGCCCTGCTAAAGTTCTGCAACACCTCAATCAGGTGATGTATGTGGATTTGGAAACTGCACATCGCTTTGTTACTCTTTTTTATTCAGAATATGATCCCATCAGTAGAATTTTGCGCTTTAGCAACGCAGCCCACAATCCTCCTTTACTCTGGCATGCCCAGACTCAAAAAATTCTTCATCTCGATAGCCCTGGAGTGGTAATAGGTCTAGAACCTAATTCCCTTTATCAAGAAGCTCAGATAAAATTGGAAAAAGGCGATACTCTTTTGTACTATACAGATGGCATCACTGAAGCAGCTAATCAGCATGGAGATCGTTTTGAAGAAGATAACCTGATAAAAGTTCTAGAATCTGTCTGCAAAAACGAAACAGCGTCCCAAGATATAATTGACAATCTCTTTGAGCAGATTGATAATTTTACTGGTATGGTCAATCAAAACACTGATGATATGACGGTTGTTATCGTACAGGCAGAATGAGACAATTTTTAATTAGAGGACTGGTGAGATGAATGATTTTATATGTATGAGTTTGGCAGCCGTTAGTAGAGAATTTGACGTAATTGCTAACTTTCAAGGTGCTCTAAACCATTTTATTAAATCAGGACAAGTTAATGCGCTAATCATTGGCTTTGTTTTGGGTTATATTTTTAGAATCTTCACCGGCTACTAAAAATCATCATCTGGGCAATAGATACTTTGAATAAGAATAAAACATGGAGTGATCGTTTCGAGGAAAGCCTGCATCCAACGATTGCTATTTTCAATGCCAGTATAGGCTTCGATATTGAATTAATTGAGTACGATTTGACAGGTTCTATAGCCCATGCCCAAATGTTGGCACATACTGGTATTATTTCTTCTATCGAAGCCCAACAGATAGTCGATGGTCTAGAGCAAATTCGACAAGAATATCGTCAGGGAAACTTCAATCCAGGTATTGATCAAGAGGATATACATTTTGCTGTAGAAAGACGACTGACTGAACTCATCGGCGATGTAGGAAAAAAATTGCATACCGCCCGTTCGCGCAATGATCAAGTAGGTACTGATTTGAGATTGTACTTGCGTGATCAAATCAGTCAAATCCAAAAGGCGATCAGAGATCTCCAAGGTGTTCTAGTTAAGCAAGCCAGCGAGCATATAGAAACATTGATCCCTGGCTATACTCACCTGCAAAGAGCCCAGCCTGTCTCTTTAGCCCATCATCTATTGGCCTATTTTCAAATGCTAGAGCGTGATTGGCAGAGATTGGGTGAAGTGCGCAGGAGAACCAATACATGCCCATTAGGCAGCGGCGCCTTAGCTGGGACCACTTTTGAAATTGATCGCCATTACAGTGCAAAACTTTTAGAATTTGACCAAGTCTATGCCAATAGCCTTGACGGGGTCAGTGATAGGGATTTTGCTATTGAATTTCTCAATGGGTCCAGTTTAATTATGGTTCATCTAAGCCGTCTGAGTGAAGAGATCATTCTTTGGGCTAGTCATGAATTTGGTTTTGTTTCGCTCACCGATAGATGTGCTACTGGTTCGAGTATTATGCCTCAAAAGAAAAATCCTGATGTTCCTGAATTAATTAGGGGTAAAACAGGTAGAGTCTTTGGACATTTACAGGCGCTCCTGGTGATGATGAAAGGTTTACCTCTAGCTTATAATAAGGATTTACAAGAAGATAAGGAAGCAGTATTTGATACAGTCAAAACCGTGAAGATCTCTCTTGAGGTGATGACTATCTTGCTAGAAGAAGGCATAGAGTTTAAAACCAATAGGCTCAATCAGGCAGTCAATGAAGACTTCTCCAACGCTACTGATGTGGCAGATTATCTGGCCCAAAAAGGGGTACCTTTTCGCCAGGCCTACAATTTAGTCGGTAAGGTTGTCAAGCATTCTCTCTCGTCAGGCAAACTGCTAAAAGATTTAACATTAGAGCAATGGAAGGAAATTCATCCCGCTTTTGAATCTGATATCTACAACGCAATCACTCCCCGGCAGGTAGTAGCAGCTCGTAACAGCTATGGTGGAACTGGCTTTGAGCAAGTTCGAGCGCAGTTGCAAGATGCTATCGACCTACTAGGTCAATCTTCTTGATCTATGCAACATCCCTGGTACTTCATTAAGTCAGTACTGAAGATCATTTTTCGCCATCCTATTACTGGGGTGACGATTATAGCCTGTTTGCCCGATGACAAAATTGTACTAATTAGACGCAGTGACACTAAAAACTGGGGCTTACCAGGAGGTATCATTGATTGGGGAGAGAATCTATCTACTGCTCTCGAACGAGAACTTTTTGAGGAAACTGGACTGAAGTTGGTTTCCATTGAACGATTGGTGGGGGTCTATACTTCATTTGAAAGAGATCCCCGGATACATTCAATCTCAATCTTGGTTGAAGTTAAGGCTCAAGGCAGACTAATTACCAGAGATCCTAAAGAGGTGCTGGAGGTAAGGGCTTTCAAGAAAGCAGATTTACCTTTTGGTAATTATTCCCACGATAATGAAGAGCAACTGAGAGACTACCTCAAAGGTGGTACTTTTATGCGCTGAGTTTTCAGTTACTACTTACAGTCACCTCATAAGTTAGCTTAAAGGGAGGAAAGACCTCTCCTGAAAGAGCTTTTCCTGTTAATTCCAATTCATAGAGTCCGGCTTTTGGAAAAGTTATGAGAGCGCTGGCGACCCCATGATAAGACTCAACATCGATTGATTTTAATATTGGCCTCAATAGAAGAGGAGTTTTATCTTTCTGACGAGGGATTACATAGACTGTCAGATGACAATCGCAATGACTAAGAGGAATAGATTTGCCTCCTATCTTGGAAAGAGCGAACCAGACTTTAGATGTTACCCGGGCTACAAGGTGATCATCTGGGTCAATATGAATCAAGGCTGCTACATCCCCGGAAACCTTGATCTCATGAGCCAAGATTGGAGGAGCAATCATTAGAACAGTCAAGATACCAAGTAGAATCTGACGATTTTTTGAAAATGAGCGCATAATATTACTCTTTAGGTTTGCAAGGATCGCATGTTTCAGGTCCTTCCAGCTCTTCGCCTTCTTGTTTGTTTACTGTTCGAGAGCAGACTTGATATCCTAGTTTTTCCTTGGCAGTGCAACTTAAAACTCTATATTGTTTTTTCTCATGAGCTGCGCAACTTATCTGATAATCAGATCTCTTAGGAGTACTATTGGCATTTTGTTGCTGTGCCAAACCGGCAGGGACATTCCCAAGTAGAGCAATTGTGATACCTGTAGCAATCATTGAAACCCTTGTTAGCATTTTAGTGTTCATAGTTCAATCAATTTATTTACTTATCTATCTTAGAAATCAACTGTTGTCCGGATGACTCCAATTAATTGAGAGCCATCACCAATGGCTTGGGTTGTATGAGATAGCCAGATGATTCCAGGAGTTATAAGGATGTTGTTAGTAAGTGGGTATTTGTAAAAAAGTTCGAGTTGAACGGGCATGGCAATACTGTAATTCCCATTGATCCCTTGCACACTTATGTTGCCAAAATAGGGCTGAACTCCAGCATCAAATCCCAAAACAGATCCTTGTTTACCCAAATCGAGATAGGCCAGGCGAACACCAAAACTCCAAACTTCACCTTCACCGCTTTGTGCCCCATCTACTCCTGTTCCTAAGAATCCTACTTTTGTATAGGAACCAAAGCTATTGAAACTCAACTCATTAGAGATTTTCCAGGATAGTTCCAAGCCGAAGCTATTACTTATTTTACGAGAATCTAGGTTGGGTTCGCCATTGGGATTGCCAGTGTTGTCACCACTATAACCATTGGCTAATTGAGTACCAACCAAGGCTCCGCCTATTAAGCCACTACCGCCTTCACTAAAAATAGGCACTCCTGCATCTTGATAGGAATTGATATAGGTAAAGGCCACTTTGATCGACGATCCGATCTTCTCGGTAATTTGTGATTGAAAGGCAGTGCTGCCATTGAATAGACCACTATTAGGCGAGGCAATGTTAGCTCCATTATCTGAACTATTGGCGCCCGAAGAGTAACCTAGAGTCAAGATTGAAGAGCCTAGGTAAAAATTAATGCCTGCAACAGTGCCCCCACCAATACGAATGATTGGAGCTTCCTGGGCAAAGCTGGAGATAGCTCCTCTTCCACCATCTCCTGTATCTGTGAAATAGGGATCAAGAAGAGGTACAAAATCATCCAGGCTACCCCCTTGAGCTGTCAGATAAGTTTCAGCTTTTATATTGCCTATTTTGAATTCACTGAGATAGCCTAGAAGATCAACACTTACACTGTTGTTGGTGATACCGCCTATGCTATTGGCTTGAGTTGTTGTAGGAGAGATCCCACCTGCAACTGTCCCACTGAAAAATGGATTGAAATTCCCGGCTGCTAGGCGAGTTACCAATATATCTTCTCCGCCAAAGGATGTATCAAGCTCTAGTCTTACCCGATTTTGCAGCACGATTTGATTACTAGAAGTTGTTGCCCCTGCCAAAGAGAAAACAGCTTCTCCAGTTAATTTGGTAGTTGCAGAGAAATTATGATTTTCCAGATAAGTTTGACGATTTTCTAAATCAATAACTGTATTTCCCAGACTTGTTAATTCTATTTGGAAATCCTGAGTTAGTTTTTTGAGTTTTTCAATATCATCTCTGCTGACATTGCCTTGCTGAATCAGTCGCTCGAGTGAATTTAAACAGGCATTGAGTCCTGCTGCAAATTCCCAGCGGGAGAGAGATTTATCTCCTTTAAAACTATGATCAAGATAACCTGTTAGACAACCATAGCGCTCAACCAAGCTTTGCAATGCTTCATAGGCCCAAGATGTAGGGACTACATCCTGTAGTTGGAAAACTGATGTAATTTGAGCTTGAGAGCTCTCAGTCGCAATGAAACCTTTTGCTGGATCTGAGTTAAATATTGGATTGCCTTGCGCTTTATTGGTAATACAAAGTACCAAAGCTCCCCCCAGAGCGATGTTACTTATCAATGCTCCCCAAAAGAGTTTAACCATATGTGATCTTTTAAAAATACACATAGATTATGTTCTTTTGAATAATGATTGTCAAACGACAGCCTGTCAAAGATGACGAGCTTTAAATGCTGATTTTTTGAGCCTTTTGATTCCACAGTTCAGGCTTAATAGCCACGGCCATCGCCTGTTCATTTAAGCCTCCGCCCAAGAATCGATTGATACGTTCTACAGCAGCAATGGGCTTGTTGACTACATCATGGTAGTTGATATAAAGTACATCAATATCTGGATATTTGTTGATCAAATTGAGCACTTTTTGTAAATCTCTGGCGTAGACCTGGGCCAATTTATCCTTAGCAATATTTCCACCAGTTTTTTTGAGCTTTTGCAGCATTTTTTCCTGCGAGGCGATCACTTCGGCAAAAGGTCTCTGCATGAAAATAATGCGATATTTCTTCTTAGGTGGTAATTTGTTGAGAAGCTGAGCGATGATCTTTACCGCCTTACCATTGGCATCTTCAAGCCAACTGTTATCTTCGGCAATTTTCTTGACCTGTTCTAGTTCATAGTAACCCAATGGATTATTGGCATCAGGTTCTCTCAGTTCATCGGTTAGTACTGGCAGCCCTCCGGCAGCCAAAATCTGCATCATCATGGAAGTACCAGAACGGGGCAATCCCGAAACTATCACTATATTTTCAGCAAGATCACTAGAGGGAAGAGGATCTTGGGCTTGATTGGTCAGCGCATCCAACCATTCAAAGACCATACTGGGGGTGGATTCGATGTTACCTGCTTTAAATTCCCTAATTCTCTCAAGGGATTCTTTGGCCAGATTGCGGTATTGATTGGCCTTGTCGGCATCTTGGAAATGTTTGACATAAATTGCACTGAGATAACGATAGGCTCCCGGGAATACTGGATTTTGAGTGGTGGCTATCTCTAGGGATTTGATTGCTTCTTTGATTCTGCCACAACGATAGAGAGCCATACCATGGATCAAGTGAGCCTGTGGATTATGGTAAATCAGTCCCAAGCTGGCCAATGCCTGTTCTATGGCCGATTCAGGTCTGTTTTGTCTCAAGTGCACCCTAGCTAGTCCCAGATGGGCTTCATGGTTAACGGGATCTAATTCCTGTACTTGCAGAAAGTGAGCTTCGGCTTGCTGATATTTTTTTTCAGCCAGGTACAATCTGGCAATGCGCAGATACAAACTGGGCAGGTCATGGGTCTGAGCCGATTTAGATTCTTCAAAGAACTTGATGGCCTCTATATAGTTTCCTTCGCCTTGAGCCAGACAACCACTCATAAAACTTACAGCAGTAGGAGAGATGCCTGCTTTTTTCTGAAGGTTGTTGATACGATTTCTTTCTTGGTCGCTGTAGTCTTCTGGTTTTTTCTCCTTGAGGCTTTCTATTAGTTCTTCCAGTTCGGCTTTGGATCTTTCCATGGTTGCCTGTTTGCGCTCTAGTATTTTTTCAAAGGTTGAGCGGGCTTCATTGGTCTTGCCCAAAGCCAAATATGCATTGAACAGATGTACACCAAAGCGACTCTCGTCGATGAATTCTTCCCAGAGTTCTTCAAAAATGGGAATTGCTTCGATTTCCCTATTGGCACCAACATAAGCTCTAGCCAAGTTGTAGCGCAGCTCTCTGACGGTCTCGGCTTGTGCTTTTTCTTTGCTGCCATCGAGTTCATCAATATAGCCAAGATCTACTAAATGCTTGAGCGCTTCGGCTGAGTTGATCGAATCAATCCTCATATCAGGTGGATGCATGGCACTATTGCCATCTACTTCATCCCAACTGTCGATATACTCTATCTCGGTATCACCATCGAGGGCATTGAGAAGTACCTTACCTTCCATATCTCTACCTACAGGTAACCCAAATAGCCCCAAGATAGTAGGAGTCACATCGAGCAGACTGGCCCCGAAGATCACTTCGTCTTTTTTGATGCCAGGACCACGCATAGCTATTATCCCGAATGGTCTATGCTCTTCAGCAGGACCGGCAGGTTCGTTGGGGATATATTGTGGTCTCAATCGGTCAGGATGAAAGCCATGATCTGAGACTATGATGATGGTGGTATCTGGTCCGGCCAGCTCCATCATTACGCCCAGCATCAGGTCATGATAACAGTAGCAGGTTTCTATAACTTGGCTATAGAGATCAAAGTCTTCTTGGGAAATCCAAGATGATTTGGGTGGATGATAGCGCATAAAACCATGGCCAAAATGGTCAATGGCATCAAAATAAACTCCCATAAAATCCCACGGCTCAAGCTGCATGATTGCAGTGGCTGCCGCTTGAATGGTGGAACATTCGGCTAGAATCTTGGAAGCGCTGTAGAGTCTTTTGTCTTTGTCTTGATCTATTTCTTTGGCTCTGGGAATAAATGGCAAAATTTGTTCTCCCTGGATTTCGGCGGGATGAATTCTCAATCTAGCCAAGGGTTCTATCAATCTTTCCGGATGAACAGTACCCCTGGACATTGGCCAAGGTTTACCTAATTCTCCAACAGATTCTTGAAAATGATTGGAGACCATCACCCCGTTGATAGGCTCTACTGGATAGGAAGGCCACCAACCAATCACATTGGAGCGTTTTCCTTCCTGGTTGAGGATATTCCAGATCGCCTTGGTGGTGCGGGCCAGATTGGTAATTGGTCTGATTCCTCCGGTTTGGGGATCTGGTTCACTGAAACCATGCACGCCATGACCGTAAGCTCTTTTGCCAGTTGCAATTGAAGTCCATAGTACTGGAGAGAGGATAGGGTAAAGTGTAGCGAGGTTTCCCATCACCCCTTCATCTAAAAACTTTTTCATATTGGGCATTTTGCCCTCTTCAACCAGAGGTGCGATCACTTTCCAGTCCGCAGCATCCCAACCGATCAGAAGTACTTTTTTAGTAAGTGGTTTAGACATAGTTTTTTAATTCAATTTAAATCCTTCTTGAATGAGCTACAGGTAACAATAGACCTATACCAATGATCACGATTTGACGCTAGTTTTTAGATTCACCTTTTGCTACAGCAATTTTAACATCAACAATTTCAGCAGAATTTTATCTATGTTATCATTAACTTTTTCCAATCCTTGCTCAAGTTTTTGTTCAAATCGTTCTATCCCTCTGATAATACTGACATCAGTTTCCTAGCTCATCTCTGCTATCGTCCTGCTATTATTCTAATATAACTCTAAGCCCCTTGCCCCTTATGAGACCCAGGACTTAGCTAAGCAGCGTTTTTATCTCTATCGGTTCTCCATTTGATCACACCAGCAGCGCCCATCGCCAATAAGGTCAGAGGATGAATTGTTTCTTTGCTTTTAACCGAAACAGTAGCATCTTCTAATGGGCTGAAATTAATACCCGAAACACTAGCACCGTCTAATCTGACTATTGAGGGAATATAATACGTTACACTAGTACTGCCAGAGTCCGCATCAGTGTCCCCTACTTTAATACCATCTCTCGCGGTACTCTGGAAATAGTCTTGAATAATGGAAACCGTTTGCGCTCCATTGGTTGTGCACTTGTCCCACCTGTTGTTTATCGATTCAGTAATCTTTATTACACGATCAAAAGGCTCTAATGTACGTACTCCGAGCATTTGTGCGTTTACTTCGCCTACCCCCTGGCCACACACCTCAGACTTAAAGGAAAAAGGCTGTCGATTTCGCACACAAAAAAAGATCATTTGCCAATATCGCTTGCCTTCTTCGTTCAAACTAAGCAATCCACGCATGTGACTGAAGTCCATAAGTCGATCCAACGACCAGATCTGGCACCCGGAAGAATTAAATGGTGTCGTTTCGCTAAGCTGTACCATGACACCAGCTTTCTTAACAAATTGTGTAACACCGAGAACTGTGAGACTGGCGGAAGTTGCTGTCCTTGTCCATTTGTTACTGGTCATAATATCATAGACTAAAACTAATCACTTAACTCTACATCAATTTATCAAATAAGTCTCTAAAGAAAGACACCTCTCCCTAAATCGGTTATTCCACAAGGGGATAAAGATTTTGAGGAATGTCAGCAAATTTTGTAATGTATTATCTACAATGATCTCTTCGACTTTCTCGGTTAGTAACTTTACCTTTTGTGGGGTATCTTTTCAGGACTATTTACTAAATCTATGATACCCAATTCTAAACTGTTTGGTTCTAATTGCGTTCTTAGTCAATAGTTGAATTTTCATCCTCTAATAGTTTATTCGGTGTTACATTATCGATTCTTACATTAACCTTGCCTAATTCTTGTTCAAGTTTTTGTTCTATTTTTTGTTCAAGATTATCAATCTTCTGTGAAAATCGATCTTCAAGTCGTTCTATTGCTCTAACAATACTGACGTCAGTTTCTTGGCTCATCCCTACTACCCTCCCGCTATCGTTTTAATATAACTCAAAGTCCCTCATCCCTTATGAGATCCGGGACTTAAAGAGAGGGTCGATGTAAACCTAAGCCGCGTCTTTATCTCTATCGGCTCTCCATTTGAGCACACCAGCAGCGCCCATCGCCAGTAGAACTAATGGATGGATTTTTTCTTTGCGTTTAACCGAAACCATAGTATTCACTTTGGCTTTGCGGCGCTTGAGTTGTCTTAGTCCCAAAAAAATGGGAACACCTAAAGCCTCACCATGCAAGGGGTTAAAGTCAAAGGGAATAGCTGTAGAAGAACCTTTATCCCCAACTGTAATAGGAGCCCCAGAAGTGCTATTGTAAGCCCATTCTGCTATGGTAACGCTATTGTTTGCATTACTACTAGTCCACTTTGCCCAGCCATATATAGGAGTTTGTCCTCCAGTAGCATCCTTGAAGGCAATATATCCAGTTTCATTAGGTAATCCGCCATAACTAAAGCCCATCGCTAGAGTCAGGTTTGAGTCCTTAGGATTGACAGCACCAACAGAAACAATAGAGCCAAAACTTGCAGCTTTAACGTATCCTACATTATGTGTATTGATTAATCTAGCCGCAGTCGTACTAGATCCTGTAAAAACTACCCTCAAGTCAAATTGTGCCCCATAACCAGGCACGCTATCTATAGTCCAACTGTGGGGGTACCCTGGGGTTGCTGTTATCGAAGTGTTGTTGTATACAATCAACGCATCTGCTTTCTTGCACAATTGTGTAACCCCGAGGATCGCGAGAGAGCCTGAGGTCGCGGTTCTGGTCCATTTAGAAGAAGTCATACTAATTCCCAGATAAACTTAATGCATTTACTCTAAATCAATTTATCAAATAAGTCCAGAAAGAAAAACCCCTCTCCCTAAATCGGTTATTCCACAAGGGGATAAAGATTTTGAGGAATGTCAGCAAATTTTGTAATGTATTATCTACAATGATCTCTTCGACTTTCTCGGTTAGTAACTTTACCTTCTGTGGGGTATCTTTTTCGGGGCTATTTACTAAATCTATGATACCCAATCCTAAACTGTTTGGTTCTAATTGCGTTCTTAGTCAATAGTTGAATTTTCATCCTCTAATAGTTTATTCGGTGTTACATTATCGAGTTTTTTGATAGCTTTGCGTACATAGAATAACCAACAGAAAATTGCAAATACTCCAACTGAAATAACTGAAAAAATCAAACTACCATCGCCACCATGCCAGTAATCAAATCCCTTTTTATCTCCTGAATTGGCCAATATTGCCAGAATAGCAATCCTTACACTATTGAGCCAAAAGGAAATAAGAATAGCAATTATCATGCAGATGATCTTATCTACGAGTTTAGTGCGAACTAAAATATAGAAAAACATAGTAATGGTAATGATCAACATCATGCTATCTAGTCCTGCGCAAGCAGTCAAAACTTCTACCCTTGCCTTGGGTAAGATTATCTCCAATCCATTGTGGTGAACTGAGAATCCACATAGCCACAGCAAAAAACTACTTGCCTGAGCTGTAGCTTTGGTGATCCCTATGTTATTGAAAAAATCCCCTATTCTGGGATAAAAAGCCGTCAAACTCAGAAGAATTAGTTCTTTTTTAAAGTATTTTAACGAGTAGATGCCGCTTATTAAAAGAGAGAGTCCCAATCCAACAATCAAGGGAGAACTTGTAATGTCATAGCCAATAGGCGTTAGTGCTCTGAGTAAAACTATACATATTAAGAATGTACCAAGCAGGGTTGCAAAAAAACCACTCTGCAGCTTAATGTTAGCCCGTTCTTCCCAAACTAGAGAGGCTATACCAAAAAACAGCAAAAAATGGAGATTAATAATATTAGAGTCTACTGATTTCCTCATTAAAACAGTAAAGTGAATGGCTATCATAGCCGCAGCTATTGCCAACAACACATATCCATTCCTGTTAATAGCTTTTAACTCCTTCATACTCACCTAAGTGACCCTCCTGAAGCTTTCAAATGTGGGCTTCTGATGCCCCAAGGCGGTCAGAATTCTGTCGTGGTACTCCCTATCCTACTATGACGCTTTACGATTACAAGCAGGTTTTAGCTCTTTTAGCCATCTGAGTTAGTATTTTAAACTGGTGCTATTTTATCCTATGAAGATCGACATGACAAGCAAAATGAGCTCGACACTCTAGAAGCGCAGGGGTTTTTATTTAAGTTAATTAACTTGACATTTGAATACACCTACGTACTTTAGGTCTTAAAATCAAGATTAAGATGATTTTACACAATCTAGAGTAAATGTCAAAAGTTCTGATTATCGCAAATGCTGAGCTAGTAGAAAGCAAAGGGACTATGGTATCTTCCCCGGTAACGCAAATAATGATCAATTCATTTAGAAAAGCAATCCAAGAGGAAAATCCCACA
>CAIPYC010000197.1 GCA_903869185.1 uncultured cyanobacterium
CTGGCTAAATATTTTCCCTAACTCTAATTTATTGCTTGGATTCAATCAGCTAATCGGCGCAATGAATCATTTTAAACCCTTTTATTCTTCTGGATAATGAGCCTTTATTTACTACTTGCCTGACCCGGAAAGTGACAGAAGAGGGATATGCCAGAGTGGTCAATATCTTGTACTCTTATTTTAGGGGTTATTTCTTCCATTCTTTCAAAATATCATAATTTCCATCCTCGACCTGCGGAATATAGGTTCAATGAGATGCAAGATACAAGACACAACCTGGAGCGTTTGCTCAGAAAGACAATTGAAGGACTTTGCGTCCATGTTGCTGCCAAAATGGATAGTCATACGCTGCTGCGTATTCTATTGCGTCAGCATTTTGCCTATTGATGTGCTTACCTTTGAGTAGACTCCTCTTCAACCTTGGGCACTCACAACTGTATTCAAGAGAAGAAAACTAAATTAACAAATTAAAGTTCCTTGGCAGTTTTTGATGAAATAAGTTAGAGCTTTGATCAAATCAGTCTTGGAATATTTATAGCAACCTTGACTTACTTGTTCTAGCAAATAGCCAGGAACTACTTGAGAGGATTGCCACATTTGCAGATGTGATACTGCTGGATCTGCGTAGAAACTATAATCCCCGCCTCCTAGAAGATGAGAACTCCAATGAGTGAAAAGATCATGACTCAGACGGTACTTATCAAAATTGCCATATAGGGGTACGCCCCAGGCATCAATCATGATTATAGATTTGATATTGTAACCCCATTTTTCAATGGTACTTGCGGTTTCAGCGGCTCCTACAGCTCCAGCACTAAAGGCAACTATTACAATATTGCGCTCTAGAATAGCTCGATGTTTTTGGATAAAATTGACCTGCTCTTTAGAGCTAAAACTGGGAAAAGCTGCACAAACTAAATATGAATTGAACTCAAAACCGTTTAGCAGAGAGTCTGTAAGTTCACTGGAATGTTGACCAGGCAGGAATACAATTGTGGTTTCTGTCAACATAGAAAAATAATCGTCTAGAATTGAGGTCTATTCGATCCTAAATCTAAAAACTCTAAAATACGAGATTATGTATAGTTTTCAGCAGCTAGCCAGTCCACAAAATCTGCTCTCAACTTTACAAGAATTACGTAAACAGGTTCAAGATGAGGGGCAGTCCGCATTTAATATTTGGCAGCCTCACATTGAAAGATCCGACTTTTTTCCCAGTGCACTTAACTTAGCTTGTTATCTCGCTTTTCGTCATCACGATCTGCGTGAGATCCAGCTTGCTCTGATGCCTTGGGGATTATCTTCTCTAGGTAGAATTGAATCTAGAGTGCTTCCCAACTTAGATGCTGTGATCGCAACACTCAAATCAATCTGTGGTCAAAAGTATCTAGGTTCTCCCCAACTTGATTCTTTTTTTGAAGGGGATCATTTGCTGCGACTCCATACAGATGAGTTGTTTGGTCCACCGCCACCAAAACGACGCGTGAGAATCATGGTAACTTTGCCTACCGAAGCAGCCACAAATTATTCTTTAGTAAAAGAGATAATTGAAAGAGGCGCTAAATGCCTGAGAATCAACTGCGCCCACGACGAACCACAGGTCTGGCAAGCTATGATTGACCAGATCCAAAAAGCTGAAATTGAGCTTGCTCTATCCTGTAAGCTGATGATGGATCTCGGTGGACCCAAAATTCGCACTACGGATGTATTAACACCTATTGCAAAAGAAAGAGTATTTCGCGAAGATCTTATCCTGTTGTCCCGCATGCAGAATAAATACGAAACAACAAAGCTAAACTCCACGGAAATTAAGCACTTTCAGATTTGTTGCAGTGCCCCGGAAGTGCTGGGACAGCTAACACTTAATTCACCAGTTCTTATAGATGATGGCAAAATTTGCACCAAGGTAGTAAGTACTGACTATCTTTTTCCTGATGGTCAGACAGGGCTACTTCTACAGGTTACCAATACAAGACCAAAAGGAGTTAAACTACAAAGCCAAAAAGGACTCAATTTTCCCAATACTACAATTTGCCTGAGTCCATTAACTGTTAAAGATTTAAGCGATCTGGATTTTGTGGCTACTCATGCCGATATCATTGGGTATTCATTTGTTCAAAAAACCACCGATATTCAATTACTACAACAAGAACTCAAGCGGCGTAATGTAAAAAAAATGCCGGCAATAGTGGCCAAAATTGAAACTGCCATAGCAGTGAGCAATCTTCCAGAATTGATTGTACATGCTGCAGGTAAACAATCTTTTGGGGTAATGATAGCTAGAGGAGATCTGGCTGTGGAAATAGGCTATCAAAGATTAACAGAAATTCAAGAAGAGATACTTTGGCTTTGCGAGGCGGCTCATGTTCCAGTAATCTGGGCAACCCAAGTTCTCGAAAGTTTAGTAAAAAATGGAGCGCCGTCGCGTTCAGAGATGACCGATGCGGCTATGGCTGAAAGAGCCGAATGTGTGATGCTGAACAAAGGACCTTTTCTATGCGAGGCTATTACAATTTTGAATGATGTTCTAGGTCGGATGGAAGAGCACCAATCAAAAAAAACACCACAGTTGCGGGAGTTGCATTCTTGGTGACTATCCCCCGATTTGGGACATGGTGCGAGTATAGGAGGAGAGAGCTCCTTTTTCGCGTAATTTGAAATTAATATCGCTTTTGTCTGTTAAGAGCAATCTAACTGCTTGTTGGAGCTGCTCGAGATTCTGATTGGATCTTAGGGCCTTTTTTAGATCTATTTGGCCTGTCTCATTGAGCAGACATGGACGCAACCAACCATCAGCCGATAGCCTCACCCTGTTGCATCTATCACAGAAACATTCTGACATTTGACTGATAAAACCTAAAGTTCCCTTAGCTCCTGGAATCTGGTAGACATCAGCAGGCCCATTACCTTTAACTTGAGACTCTATTAAACCCCAGCGTTGTTTGATCCTCTCTCTGATTTCGGTAGAAGGAACCCAAGCTCTATTTTTAAAAAGTTCATCGTTTCCTATGGGCATGAATTCAATATACCTAAGATGCCAATTACGCTCGATGGTCAACTCGGCTAGATCTTCTATTTCTCCCTCATTGAGGCCAGGTATGATTACTACATTTATTTTCAAAGGATCAAAACCCACTTGGTAGGCCTTTTGAATTCCACGCCAAGTCTTTTGCCAAAGATCAGGAGCACTTCTGCCGATAATATTATTAAAAGTTTCGCGATTGAGTGAATCCAAGCTGATATTGATCCTTTTTAAGCCTGCTCTATAGAGATCTTCGGCTTTCTCTTCCAAAAAATAAGCATTGGTAGTCAAAGCAAGATCACTGATTTGCTCATAGCTAGAGATTTGATTTACTATTTCTACGAGATCGTTTCTCAAAAGAGGCTCTCCCCCGGTGAGGCGAATTTTACTAAAACCTAGGGGAATAAAGATCTCTTTAATCAGCGTCAATAGCTCTTCTTGGGTTAGTAGATCTTTTTGGAGTATATAATCGAGCTCACTCCCTTCTGGCATACAATACTGACAGCGATAATTACAGCGGTCAATCAAGCTTATCCTGAGGTAGTCAACTTGGTTCATGATTTTTACTCTCGTGCGTTGATTAATATCTCATTGGATCTGATAGTTACATCATTTTGACCGAAAAAATTTTGACCCAACAGACCAATAGCCAATCCTGTTGGGATAACTACTGGAAGATTTTTTTGAATGACATTTCCAACCTTAATTGAACTTACCATACCAATATCGGCCTGTACTTTGCCAGTGGCAGTAATAAAAGTTGCTCTTCTTTGAGTCTTAACTCCCAAGCTTCTAGCCATTTCCGGAGTAATGGCAATCAAACTGGCTCCAGTATCAAAGGCCATATCATAACGGTGACGACCATTGAAAACGACTTCTATTATCGGTATGCCTGAAATTCTATGCTTGATAGGTATTGTAATGTTTTTGCTAAAAGCCTTGGAATGTATTTTGGGTTGTCCAGGACAGAGATCACCTAGATCTAACGCTCTTCCTTGACTATCACGCAAAAAACAGCCCGCCCTCTCCTGAGCAATAGCCGGCAGGCTGGAGAGAGTTACAACAATCAATATATTGGCTAGTTTTTTGAACATAGCCCTTAACCTGGGGGCCAGAGTAAAGAGCGGCCAGCCAAAATATGAAAATGAAGATGATCCACAGTCTGTCCGGCATCAGTGCCATTGTTGATCACTACCCGATAGCCATTGGAGAGTCCTTCTTGTTGGGCTATTTTTTTGACACTCAACAACAAATGTCCTAAAAGATCTTGATCTTCTGGTTCTACGTGTTTGAGATTGAGGATTGGTTTTTTGGGAATTACCAAAATATGAACAGGAGCCTGGGGCACTATATCTCTAAAGGCTAAGACTTGATCATCTTCATAGACAATATCTGCTGGGATTTCTTTATCTATAATTTTACTAAATATTGTCTTGCCCATCGGTGTTTGCTTTAATAAGTTGCTTATTTGAGGTCATTATATGTCGAAATACAACAGATAAATTATTGGCAGGCATTTCGACTATTTTTACTAAATCCAGAGAATAACTTTTGGCAGTTGCTATTACTTCTTCAAGATTGCGAACTCCCCATTGTGGATTTTGTTGGCGTAAGGAGTGATCAAAGATGAGATTACTCTCAGCAGTATGTTCTCCATTTCTTTTGAAAGGTCCATACAGATAGAGAATGCCGCCTCTTGGGAGAATTCGACTAGCCCCAGAGAGAAGACCTAAACAAGCAGTCCATGGTGCAATATGGATCATGTTGATGTTAACAATAGCATTGATCTCTAGTGAGAAATCTTCAACTGGCCAAACTGAATCTCTTGCATCTATGGTAAAGGAAGATTGTAAATTGTCGACTTTGGCATGTTTTCGCCAAGCCTCAATGCTATCGAGTGCTGCAGGATTTGGATCTGAAGGAATCCACCGATGCCTAGGAAGATGTTCTGCAAAAAAGGCAGCATGCTCTCCTGTTCCGCTGGAGATTTCCAGAATATTACCCTTTAGAGGAAGGATACTTAATAAAACCTCAAGGATAGGTTCTCGGTTGCGTTGAGTAGCCAGAGCGTATTGTCTATTATCTAGCATTAATTTTTAGGCTAAATTATTTGTACTGATAAAAGATTATGCGATTTCCACCGGGATCATAAATGTAGATTTCTTTCATATTAGAATCTTCTTTTATCTGCGAAATCAGAGGATCACCCAAATTTTTTAATTCAACAATGACCGATTCCAAGTTTTCCACTTGTAAACATATACTGAGACCATTAGATTTGTTTGAATTAGAAAGGTTTTCTTCATCTGCCGATCTAGGCTTGTATATTGCCAAGGTTAAACCTTGAAAATCAAATTCTGAATAAACAGACTTTTTATATACCCTAGGTTGACATCCAAATACTTTCTGATAAAAAGCGACACATTCTTCTATTTTCTCTGTTCCAATAGATACTAATATTTTGCTGTATTTCATTAATATTTGGAGAGATTTTGTTGCCTCTAAATTAGATTCTCTAAAGTAGCTCCAACGACTCTATAATCAGAATCATTTCGTAAGATTAGTAAAGCCGATCTTGCTTTTAGGTCGTTAAAAGAAGACAAAACTCTTGCTACTTGGGACCTAATTGCTACATTGTCAGAATTGACATGTGCAAGTATTATCTCTAATGCTTCTAATTGGTGATTGGTCCCCTTAAGTTGTTCTAGATGAGCTATAGAGGCTAAACACACTTCTATATCATGTCCCTGGAGACCTAAAAAACAAATTTTTAAAAGTATTTCAGGAAATTCTTTGCCATCTAAACTCGCCAAAATGCTGTGTCTGACAAGCCAATTAAAATCTCGCTCAAAAAGCTCAAGCAAATGAGGTACAGCTACTTTTCCATATTTTGCCAAAGAATTAGCAACTTCTGCCCTTACATTGGGATCAATTTCATAATCGAGATGATTCAAGAGCGTTAGAAAGGCTTCAGGTGTTTGCTTAATCCCTAAACCCTTTACGGCAAAAGAACGAATGACAAATTCCTTGTCAGTTATTAGCGGCTGTAATAGAGGAACAACTATCTCAGGGGTAAAAAATCTAAGCTCTGTAATACCCCTCATGCGTTTTTGAGGATCAGCGCTACCTAGACAATCTTGAATTTGACTCAGTTGCATAAATGCCTCGAAAATACTTATTGATACTTATTTTTATCTTACATTTCTTTATAAAAATCAGCAAGAGGTAGACTATATATAGAATTTATCTCAGTTTATCTAGGGTTAACTTGCTATTAAGACAATAAAAGATTAGAATAATTTGCATAACTTTGTATAAGTAATGAAAACATCAAGGATATTCAAATCTTGTTTTCTCCTAATGATTTAATAACAAATGGCATTCAAAAACCTGCCCGTTATCTTGGCAATGAAAGGGGCGCGGTTCATAAGGACTGGACTAATGCTAGGGTTCGCTGGGTTTTAACTTATCCTGAAGTTTATGAAATAGGGGCTTCTAATCTTGGGCATATAATTCTCTACAATGTCCTCAATTCCCAGCCCAATCAGCTTTGTGATCGTACATATCTACCGGGAATCGATCTTAGTAAAATTCTCAAAGAAAGAAATATTCCGCTTTTTGCCCTAGAATCACAGCGCAGTCTTTTGGATTTTGATATTCTTGGCTTTAGCCTTAGCTATGAATTGGGAGCCACTAACATTCTAGAGATGTTATCTCTTGCACAGATTCCTTTGACTTGGCAGGAAAGATCCAAAGGTGACTATCCGTTGATTTTTGCCGGAGGAGGAGTCGCAACATCCAATCCTGAGCCTTATGCTGATTTCTTTGATTTTTTTGCCCTAGGAGATGGTGAAGAACTCTTACCGGAAATAGGTCTAGTCCTAGATGAAGGTAAAAGAGCCCAGCTATCTAGAAAGGATATTTTGCTCGATTTAGCTCAAATTCCCGGTGTTTATGTACCATGCTTCTATGCGATTGGGCAACAAGGAGCAGTCGAACCAATCAGAAACGATATTCCGTCTAGAATACTCAGGCGCGTTGCCACTCCTATCCCTCACTATTCGATTGGCTTAGTACCTTTTGTAGAGACTGTACATGACCGACTAACTATTGAAATTAGAAGGGGCTGTACCAGAGGTTGTCGTTTTTGTCAGCCAGGTATGCTAACCCGTCCAGCGCATGATGTCGAACCTGAAAAAGTGATCGAGACAGTAGAAAAGGGCATGAGAGCTACGGGCTACAATGAATTTTCCTTGCTCTCTTTGAGTTGTTCGGACTATCTTTCACTACCTGCAGTAGGTATAGAAATCAAGAACCGTCTCAAGCAGGAAAATATTACCCTGACCCTACCTAGTCAAAGGGTAGATCGCTTTGATGAGAATATTGCCAATGTAATTGGTGGTATTCGCCAGGGAGGGCTAACTTTTGCCCCCGAAGCCGGCACACAAAGATTACGCGATGTTATTAACAAAGGTTTAACTAACGAGGAACTTCTTCGAGGGATTAAGACCGCGGTGGAGCAGGGTTGGGATAGGATAAAACTCTATTTCATGATTGGTTTACCCGGTGAGACTGACCAAGATATCCTGGGTATACCGGAAACGATAAATTGGCTCAAAAGAGAATGTCGCACAGCGGGCACAAGAAGACTTGAATTTACGATCACCATCTCCAATTTCACTCCCAAACCACATACCCCTTTTCAGTGGCATTCAGTATCAACGGCAGAATTTACTCGCAAACAGGAATTATTACGCCATTTATTTAAAGGTATCCGAGGCGTCAAGGTTAACTATACCGATGTGCGTATCTCGGCTATGGAAGAGTTTATCGGCAGAGGAGATCGCAGCTTGGCCCCCGTGGTGCGCCGCGCCTGGGAACTAGGAGCCGGGATGGATGCCTGGTGGGAAAACTTACCGCAGGCTTATGGTGCCTGGCAGCAAGCTATTGAAGAGGCCGGACTAAGCTGGAAATACCGCGAAGTCCTCGAAGGGCAGTGGAATATGCTCGAAAAACCTCTACCCTGGGATCACATTAATACTGGTATCAGCAAGCAATGGCTAAAAGAAGATCTCCAAAGATCGCTAGATGCCCTGACGGTTCCGGATTGCTCTTTTGATGGATGTTCTCATTGCGGGGTATGCGGCCAAGAGTTTGGACACAACGTGGTATTGGAGCCACCACCTATACCCAATTTTGCTGGAGGCTTTCAGCCAAATCAGACAAGAATGCAGAGACTGAGGGTTTGGTTTGGAAAATCAGGGAATATCTCTCTAATAAGCCATCTTGACTTAGTGCGTTTTTTTGATAGATTGATGCGGCGCGCTGCTATCCCTATCTCATTTACTGGCGGTTTTCATCCAGGACCTCGTATTTCTATTGCCAATGCTCTATCGCTTGGTGCTACCAGCAGTGGTGAGATTGTGGAATTTGAACTGACTGAACCTATGGAAATAGAGGAATTCAAACGGCGATTGAACCACGAGATCCCCATCTACAAGGTTGAAGAGATCCCCCTTGATTCCCCCTCTGTCGCCAGTGTACTCCAAAAAGCCCAATACCTTTTGACTCTGCATAATCCAGAAGGTACCACTCAAGCGCAGTGGTTGGGTTGGATTGCCCAAATCCTCAATAAAGAGGAGTTCTTTCGGGAGAAGAAGACCAAATCAGGCAAGATCGCCCTGGTGGAGCTAAGATCCCTGTTGCATTCTCTTTCTCTTGAAAACTACCAGGATTCTCAAGTAATACTATTCTACGAAAGTAATTTCCGTAATGATGGTTCTCAATTGAATGGTGGAAATATGATATGGCTCTTGGAGCAAGTATCAAATCAGTCTCTAGAGCTCAAAAATATTCATCGTCAAGCTTTAATTTTGGCTCAGGAATAGGTTTTTTTCTCCTTGGCTATTAACTTAGCAGCCCAGACTCCACCTAAAAAACCAAACAGATGCCCTTGCCAGGATATACAAGGATTAGTTGGTAGAATTCCCCAAATTGCCCCGCCATAGAGAAAAATGACTAACAACGATAGTGAAATAGATGCCAGATTGCGCTGAAAATAACCACGCAGGATCAAAAAGCCCAAGTAACCGAAAATCAGAATACTTGCTCCAATGTGAACGCTATTGGCAGGGCCAAATAACCATACACCCAGACCTCCAACCAGCATTGACAATCCTGTTACTATAAAAAAATCACTGGTTTCCTGTACCATCACCAACCAGCCCAAAATAATGAAAATCGGGGTATTGGCGAGCAAATGACCCCAGCCTCCATGGATGAAGGGAGCAAAGATAATCCCCCTAAGACCAATTAAAGAATGGGGAACAATACCAAATTCCAATAACTTTTCCTGAAATACAAAAAAATTGAGGATCTCAACTGACCAGAAAATGAATGTAAATATCGCCAGAATAAAGATCTGATTTTCGAAGGTTTTGCTTATGGTTTTTTTACTCATATTGTTTAACAGCGCTTTGGAGTAACTTTAGTTGCTTTTCTATCTTCTTTTGCCTCAACAGCTCGCTAGCCATTGCTAAACCATCTTCTATACTCTGGCAAATCTCCAAACGCCAGAGATAAAAACCTGCATTGAAAATAGCAGATTCCAGCAGATCCCCAGTTTGATTGAAAATCACTGACTTGATCTCCTCGAGAGCGCTTTCAGCAGAGATTAGCTCAACATCAGAGCTAGTAAAGCCGAAATCACTGGATTTGAGAATACACCTTTCCAACGATTTTGTTTTGTATAAATTTCCCAATCCTATTATTGCGGATCTACTCATGGGCAAATCTATGCTTCCTTCAAGTCCTTTACAAGTTGTATAAGCTTGCAGATTGGAATTAAGAGGTAATAAATCCTCAAAAATCTTCTCTGTTGGTGGATGAACAAATCCAGTCAACAAGTGTACCGGTCCCTGATATGGTAGCCAGATTAGCTCAACAGTGGCAAAAGGCGGCCTCTTTCCGATTTCTTCCCTATATTGAACCAAATTATGAGCCTGGGGAAAATGTTTAGGCAGATAGACTAGAGCTATTTTGGCATCTTGAAGAACCCCCTGGGTTTGCTCAATCGTCAGGTTGCTAAAGTCAACCCCTAATTCTTGCCAAATACGGACTAAGGACAATCCATATTTTGTGGGCATGGCATCACCACCATGCAAGATCACTGAGATTCCAACACTAGATAAAACAAGAGCCGTGATTGGGGTAACGGGAACTGTGCGAGTACGACCATCATAGGGGTTACCAACTACCACAACCCTTCCTTCTACTGTTTGCAATCTTGAGCCCAATTGATCATAGGCTTCCAGGATACCAAGGAGCTCTTGGGCTGTAGGACGCTTGATTCTATGTGCAATCATAAAAGCTCCAATTTGTGCCGGGGTTGCTTGGCCTTCAAGGATCAATTTAGTAGCCAGAGATGCTTCCTCTTTGGATAAATTTTTGCTTGTATGAGGGCCGCCTCCTATTTTCTTGAGCAATTCGCGCAGTTGTTGACTCATATACCTCTAGATGATACCAAGAAGACAGTTGTTGCTTATACTAATGCTAAAATATCCCAAAATGACAACACAAGTAAAATACCTCGATGTAAGTATCCAACCCAAAAGAACAACAATAGTACTATGATCTCTATCTTGATAGTCGATGACCAGCATCTTTTCCGCGAGGGTCTTACGATGCTCCTTAGTGATGATCCACAAATCGAAGTTGTTGGAGTTGCCTCTAATGGACGTGAAGCTATTGAACAATTGGGAACTCTAGATCCAGATTTGGTGCTGATGGATGTAGAGATGCCGGGACTTGATGGTTTCGCTGTAACCGAAATCATTAATAAAAAGTTTCCAGAAGTCAAAGTACTTTTTCTTACAACCTTTGGCGATAAGGAATCTTTGAGGAGATCCACAAATATCAAAAGCTTTGGCTATATCCTAAAAGGCGCCAGCTCCGATGAACTAAAACAGGCTATTTTCTCGGCTTATAAAGGCTATAGCCAATATAGTCCGGAGTTAATTCAAAACTTATCAGCAAATACCAATGACCATAATATTCCAGAGTCTCAAGAAAAAATCAAACTGGCTGAAGTAATTGAAAAATTATCTAAATTGACTCTTCGTGAACTTGAAGTATTTAAATTAGTTGCAAAAGGCTTCAATAATCGAGATATTAGTATAGAAATGTGTATTAGCCAAAAGACTGTAAAAAATTATATTACTAACGTACTTAATCGTCTGGATATAAAAGATCGTCAAGAGATCATCACAGGATGCGGTGATTATATAAAGCTTCTGGAAAATGCTACAGACAATAGATAAATACTATATATCTTTTTATAGGGGAATTTCTACCAAAATATGACAGCCTTTACCTGGTTGAGTAACTATTTCAAGATCTCCCTTGAGATTGCTGACTCTCTCTTTCATCCCTCTTAGTCCAAATCTATCGCCAAAATCATTTAAAACAAAGCCAATACCGTTATCTTCAACAATGAGAATAAGCTTATCGTCTTTGATAAATAGTAAAATACCGACATCATTTGCTTTACTATGACGGGTAATATTGTTTAGGGATTCTTGAATGATGCGAAAAACAGTACTTTTGATTACAAGGGGTAGTTGTTTGTTTATAGATATAGACAATTGAGGTTCAATTGCTGTAGATTTTTGAAAATCCTTGATCAGTTTAATGATTGCCTTTTCAAGAGATAATTCCAACGGGTCTTCATTATTAATATTATTAATTATTGAGCGCATATCGATCAAAGATTCCCGGGCAAGATCTCTAGCTGTAATAACAAATTCCTTAGCTTTTTGATATTGGGACTTTTCCATCAACTTTAGCCCATTTTCAAGCTGAAGATGAATGGCTGTTAGACTATAGCCAATGGAGTCATGGATATCACGCCTAATCCGACCGCGTTCAATTTCTATTGCTTGCTCTTCAATTTTCATTGAATATTGTTGAACTTGTTTTAGGGCAATAGAGAGTTTTTTTTGAGTTTCTTTGGCTATGATTAATAAAAAAAGAGCCGAAAAAAGCACAGCAATAAAATACACAAAATTGATTACAGGAGAATTTGAATTTATTATAATTTTATATGGAGTATCCAGATAACTATAAGAAAATATGCTAAAGACTGCAGCAGCTATTAGAGTATAAATAGCAGTTCTTGCATTGTATATTTGATAAGTACGTAAAATAATTACTATACATAAATCTTGTATGAAGAAAATGTGCTTTTGAGGTATTAAAAAAATGTGCTCTTCAAATAGCATTGGCAAAATAAATACAAGAATCAACTCAACAATTTGATAAGTTATTTTGTTGAGAGTTTTTATTGGTAATCTAAACCCCATCAAAAAAAAAGTTGTAGCTATTGTCAGCATAACCAGCAAATCAAAAGGACCTATAATTTTAAAAAAAACGCAAGATATGCCTCCAATTACAGTGGACAAGAACAATAGTAGTTCAAAACCAAGAAATTGATTGGAATTATCCTTGATTTTGTTTAGAAGATTCATGTTTAAACTTTAGATAGAGAGTGGACTGTGTTGTTAATTGTAAGATAAATTTGAATTTAATATAGCAATAAACCCCCTCAAAAATCTCTTTTTTAGAAAGTCCTAGGACCTGTCCTGGGCAAAATCAGGACCGACTGGGACTTTTCCTCATTTACAAAGACTTACAAAGGCTGTATCTATTGCTGCTTATGCTGTAGTCTTGGCTTCAAACGCCAACGCTGCCACAGGCAAACACTGCTTATCAATTTACACAATCATTGGGTGCAAGTTTGCACTCAAGCCAATTAGTAGCAGTCTATGCTCTTGCCCAAAATGGCGTTTACAGGACCGAAAAGGAAAAAAAAGGGACTTGTGATCCCTTCTGTATCGAAAAATTTTTAGAATAACTTGATCAAGAGAATAGACCATGTCGTCGAAGGACTATCGAAATTCTCCTAAACTTGGTTATTGTCCGCTAGAACTAAGGGCTTCCTCATTTGTTTCACCGGTTCGTATTCTATAGCTGAAGTCGGACCTTACAAAGAGGTAAGATAGAAGAATGCCCAAAACTTATGGTTACGACTTACGGACAAAAGTAATAGAGTCAATTGAAATAGATGGTCTAAAGATTTGCCAGGCTACTAAATTATTTCACATC
>CAIPYC010000198.1 GCA_903869185.1 uncultured cyanobacterium
CAAAGATCACGGTTGGGAGATCACACAGGTTCTCAACACGCACGAACACTATGATCATATTGAAGGAAATGATGCCATCATCGCAGCGACCGGGGCAAAGCTAATCGCACACAAAAATGCTGGAAAATTCATTCCCGGGATGGATCGCGGCGTAGAATCTGGTGACATTATCAAGGTTGGCAAGACCGTAGAACTTGAATGTCTCGATACTCCTGGACACACTATGTGCCACATTTGTCTGCATGCGCATGCTGATGAACCTGCTTTGTTCTCAGGCGACACCTTGTTTAATGCAGGGTGCGGACATGTCAGGAGCGGCGGCAATATAGAAGCTTTATATACTACCTTTACCGAGCAATTGGCGAAGCTGCCCGGCAATACTCGGGTTTACCCTGGTCACGATTACATAGAAAATAACCTGAAGTTCACATTGAATTGCGAAAGCGATAACGCCGCCGCTGCTGCTCTATTACCCGAAGTTACAGGGCATGACCCAAATCATTCGATAGTTACCACACTCGAGGAAGAACGAAAAATCAACACCTTTTTACGGCTCGATAGCCCAAGCATCTTGGCAAAACTTCGCCAACGCTATCCCAATCTCGGGGATGCTCCCGATCGGTCCGATGTCTTCGCCAAACTGCGCGAGTTACGCAATAGCTGGTAAAGAGTCTCTCTTATCTGCTGAGCTTATCTCTTTTAAATCAAAATAAGTAAAATTTAGCTCATGTTACAATTGGTCACAAGAAATTGACATCACATTGAAAGTAATGCAAATAAAAGCAGCTGTTGCCTGGGCAGCAGGTAAACCATTAGCCTTGGAAAAAGTAGAATTAGAAAGCCCAAAAGAGGGAGAAGTTCTTGTTGAAATCAAGGCTACTGGAGTCTGTCATACCGATGCCTATACACTTTCAGGTGATGACCCCGAGGGACTCTTTCCAAGCATTTTAGGACATGAAGGGGCAGGAATTGTGGTGGAAGTAGGTGAAAATGTCAAAAGCCTTAAAAAGGGGGATCATGTCATTCCTTTATATACACCTGAATGTCGTCAATGTAAGTTCTGTTTAAGTAAAAAAACCAATCTCTGTCAGTCAATAAGGACAACACAAGGAAAAGGATTGATGCCCGATGGGACTAGTCGTTTTTCTTTAAACGGTCAGATGCTCCATCACTATATGGGAACTTCTTCGTTTGCAAATTTTACAGTACTACCGGAGATAGCCCTAGCTAAAATCAGAGAAGATGCCCCTTTTGATAAAGTCTGTTATATAGGCTGCGGGGTAACTACAGGGATTGGCGCAGTCCTGTTTACAGCTAAAGTAGAAGCAGGTGCCAATGTTGTGGTTTTTGGCTTAGGGGGAATAGGTCTCAATGTCATTCAAGGCGCAAAAATGGTTGGTGCCGATAAAATAATTGGCATAGATATCAACCCGGATAGAAAGAATTTAGCAAAAAAATTGGGAATGACCCATTTTGTCAATCCTCGAGAAATAGAAGAAGATCTAGTAGCACATATTATAAAATTGACCGATGGCGGAGCCGACTATAGCTTTGAATGTATAGGCAATGTAAATATCATGCGCCAAGCTTTGGAATGTTGTCACAAGGGCTGGGGTGTTTGCACAATTATAGGCGTAGCAGGCGCAGCTGAAGAAATCAAAACTCGTCCTTTTCAACTAGTTACAGGAAGAATCTGGCAAGGAAGTGCTTTTGGTGGGGCCAGGGGGCGTACCGATGTTCCCAAAATTGTAGACTGGTATATGGAAGGAAAAATCAATATTGATGATTTAATCACTCATGTACTTCCTATTGAGAAAATCAATGAGGCATTTGATTTAATGCATAAAGGTGAATCCATACGCACAATTGTTACTTTCTAAGAAGCTGAATATTGCTTTACTATAATCGGGTCTCACTTTATCATAATTTTCGTCACTCCCTAAGACTGCTACCTTTTATGAATGGTTTCCTCTAGCTAAGAAAAAAGGGTAAGTAAGGCTAATCAACAAGGTAAAGAGTATTATTGTTTATACTCCCACAGATAATTATATACCATTTTCTAGATACACTGAAAGAGCGTCCAATAAAAATTTTTATTGTTTGAATAATAAATTATACTTAAGTATAGTATCTACAGTTAATTTCAGCTTATATATGCTAAGTAACCATTAAGTATTTATGTTTAATTAATTACTAAAGTTATTAATAATTTATTTTGTTCAACAAAGGTAAGGCATATGACAGAAATTTTAGAGTTTACAGGATTCATTAAGGGAGTAACATACAAAACTCATTTGGAAAAATCATTAAAAGAGATTAATTTGGATAAATTTAATATTAATCAATCTGATAAATTTGGAAAAATAAAGTCTCCTATAACAGAAATTGCCTATTCAAAATGGGTATCACCTAAGAGAACTAGAATTTACCCTTTTGCTAGAATTTACAACACATATAATGCTTCTAAAAAGATAACTATTATTCCAGTTATTAAGGACGAAGGTAGAGATGGAGATAGAGATACAATTCAATATTCAACTATATCATGGATGAATTTAATGAATATTTATATTGTACTTGCTTATTATGAAACTGCTGATAAAAGTTTGAAAAAAAGGCAAGAAAATAAAAATAAATTAACCAAACAGCAATTTGATAATTGTCATGTCAAATCTCAAATTAATGAGATATTAGAATATCACCAAAGCGCTCTCCATTGGAACAAAAATTTGTTTGAGGAAAGGTTTACAGAAATTTTTAGGACGGCTCTAGATTGTTATGATTCTATTTCTAGTAAAACTGGAGTAGCTATTCATCCTCGAAAAAAAAATGGATGACTATTTACAATTAATTACAAAGGAATTCAAAGAGTTTGAAAATATTTCTCTCAAAGGTTCTCAAAGTGCAAGCAAAAGAGAATCCCAAACATCCCATAAAAATGAACATTTAGTTGATGGTTCAAAAGCCACCTTTAGTATAGAAAACTATCTAGGTGATATCTACTATTTAACACCAGATGAAATAATATTCATATAATACAAGAATCTAAAAATTCTTCAAACAAATCATTACCAAGTTTAGATAATATCCAAGATGGTTTATTTAAATTAATATTATTCTCTAATCTAGATTCGTTAAATTTAAATGGAAGTCAAGTGCATTTTACTACAAAATTAAAGTTAACGGGTAAGAACTTGATAGATTCTATTATTTTTCCAGATGCAACACCAACAGATATAGCAGACTTTTTGAAAAAAAACAATGGACTTTTAACAACCAATGAGGAAGAAACAATTAGAAAACTTGCTGAAGAAGCAACTAATAATAATATTCAAATAGAGGTAACAAATAATGGGTGAAAAATCAATTGGAAGTTCACTTCGTTACCCAGGAGGCAAATCCAAAGCACTCAATAAAATAATTCCATATATTCCATTAAATATTAAAGAATATAGAGATCCTTGTGTTGGTGGTGGATCGGTTTTTCTGGCAATAAAACAACTATATGGTGACCAAATAAAACAATACTGGATCAATGACTTGAATTTCGATCTATATTGCTTTTGGTTATATGCTAAAACAGAAATTGAATCTCTTGTAAAAGAAGTGGTCAAAATTAAACAAAAATATAGAGACGGGAGAGAACTATTTAATTATTTTAAACGTGATGATCTTAAACTTAGTGACTTTGATAGAGCAGTTCGATTCTTTATCTTAAACCGAATTACTTTTAGTGGTACAGTTGATTCGGGAGGATATTCTCAACAAGCTTTTGAAAAAAGATTCACAGCTTCATCAATAGATAGATTGGAAAAACTTTCTGTTCATTTATCAGGTGTTTTTATTACCAATGAAGACTACGAAGATTTATTATTTCCTGAAGGAGACAATGTTTTTATTTTTCTTGATCCGCCTTATTTGAGTGCTACAAAATCAAAATTGTACGGATTGAAAGGCAACTTACATACTATCTTTGATCATGAGCGATTTGCACTAAATATGCGGAAATGTAAACATAAATGGCTCATTACTTATGATGACTGTACTGAAGTGAGAGAGTTCTTTTCCTTTGCTAATATCTATGATTGGGAACTTCAATATGGAATGAATAATTATAAGCAGGAGACAGCAAAAAAAGGTAAAGAGCTTTTTATCACTAACTATCTTGTGCATTAGTTAGCGGCACTTAAACAATAAAATAAGACAGAAAGGGTATAATTTTCCTCTATTCTAGTGGTTGCAATCTGGAGTATCTTTTGGATCTGAAGCTGTATCTTTTCTGATTTCGTCAATCTTTTGTTGATTTTCTATTGAATCTTCCCATTGGGATTTTACTGAATTCCAGTTAGCATAAGTATATATGGCTTTCTCCCAATTGCAGGTTGATTTAATCTGTCCGTTGGTGATATAAGCACCCCAGAGATAGGCACCACTGAGGTTGGCACCCCAGGGGTCGGCATTGAGGTCGGCACCCCTGAGGTTGGCATTTTGAAGGGATGTACTCCAGAGGATGGCACCATGGAGGTTGGCACCACGGAGGTTGGCACCATTGAGGTTGGCACCATTGAGGATGGCACCTTTAAGATCAACTCCATGCAAATCATGACCACTAAGCGAGATCCAATAAAAAATGCATCCTTTGCACTCTCGAAAAGATTGCAGACGAATATAAGGAAGTGAAACAACAATGAAAGCAGTCGAGGCAATCAACCCAGTCACTATTGCCCATTTCGGTATATTAAAAATGCGCTTTAGAATTCCTTTGCCTTGAGGTTTAGTATTTGATGTAGTTGAATAAACTGCTTGGCGAACTGGTGAAGGGTTTGAATAGACTGCAACCGGTGGCTGTGAAATTGTCCTTAAAACTGGTTTTGCTACTGGTAGTGTAGTTGGAATATTGACAATTGGGGGCTCGATTTTTACTGGTTTAGGCTTAATCTTTCCTGGGAAAATATCAACTCCTAGGGTTGCTTTACGTTGACACCAATTACAACTTTGATAACCTGCCCTGTATATATGAGTAGTTACATCAGGGCAATCCACCAAATCCTCAACAGACCTTCTCAAGGCATAATACCAATCTTCTGCTGAGGGGCGTAATGCGGGATTGTCATAACCATCATTGAAGCATTTTAGGAAATATTGCTTGATTTGAGAATCTACAACATCCAGACTGATGGTACTTGGTCCCGGCTGGATGGGACTATTAGGAGCGTAGGGCCACCATCTGTTTTTAATAAGCTGTTCCTGTTGGGGGGAATCACCGGATCTAGTCCATTTTCCTTGAAAAGGATGATTTCCAAAGAGGAGATAATGTATGAGCACTCCTAGGCGAAAGTGATCATGATAGATATTCTGAACAGTAGTGGAGATATCTTGACCAAGGAGTTCAGGCGGGGTAAAGCCCTGAGAAGCTACCATACAGCGATGTACTTCCCCATTGAGGGGATCGCGAACCTGAAAAGAATCAGTATCAATGATAGATACCATGGCCCGGTTATTGACTAGGATATTTTGGGGTTTTATATCCCCTATGACATAGCCCCTCTCATGAATAGCCTGAATTATATGGGCGATGTTAGTAGCGGTTACATGTAAGAATTTCCAATCTACTTCCAGATTTCTTCTTTTGCGTAGACTTGGATTGTAAATCTGGAGTAATTCTCTGCCACCAAGAATCTGCGGCATAAGAAAACCTACTACTAGTCCAAATTCATTAGTAAGAAGAACCTCCGGCCAGGCAAAAGACAGATGAGCTCTATGGGCATTGGGATCGCTGGGACGGTTAGCAATCATCACCCTTAGCTTATCAGCCCGTTCCTGTGTAGGTTGTTTAAAGACCTTAGCCAAAATATTGCTTCTTTCGGTTGTCCAGACTGTACCTTCACCACTATCGGCAATCTGCTGAGTTAACGTGATTGCTCTATTGGTATCGCTGGCTATTAACTGGGCCATTGTCTTGGAGTCCTGATAACCAAAAAATTATTAACCAAATCTTAAGTAACATTAGATTAATGAATTAAAGTATATATTACTTTTATTTGATCTACCTTTTCTGGTAAAGACTTAAGCAATAGAGTGGCGGTCTCTATTTTGCCAAATTCCATCATTATCTCTTGTCATATAATTAAAAATGTGTCTCAGGTAACTCTTAAAAGAGCAGATAAGATAAATAGAACAATTGAGTTATGAGAAAGGAACGTCAAATTTGGCTTTATGATACAACCCTTAGAGATGGTTCTCAAATGGAGGGAATCTCCCTTTCTCTAGAAGATAAACTCAAGATTGCTCAAACGCTCGATGAGATGGGGATCTCCTTCATTGAAGGAGGTTGGCCTGGAGCTAACCCAAAAGATGAGCTCTTTTTCAGCAAGTTAAAAGATATAAATTTTAAAAACGCGCAAATAGTCGCATTTTGTTCAACGCGCAGACCAGGCGTTACACCTGAAGATGAACCACTTCTAAAGTCGATTCTTGCTGCTGAAACTGAGTGGGTGACGATTTTTGGTAAATCCTGGGATCTCCATGTGACAGAGGGAATCGGTACTACTTTAGAAGAAAATCTGGATATGATTTCCAGCACTGTCGAGTTTTTAGTCAGCCAGGGTAGACGAGTCATCTATGACGCTGAGCATTGGTTTGATGGTTATTTCAATAATCCCAACTATGCTATGGCCACTCTCAGAGCTGCCCAAGAAGCAGGGGCGCAATGGCTGGTTCTCTGCGATACCAATGGTGGCAGTTTACCTAGGCAGATTTCGCAAAATATTCAACAGATGCGCATGGATCTGGGAAATTCATGTCGTTTGGGAATCCATACCCATAATGATTCGGGTCTGGCTGTTGCCAATTCTCTGGCAGGAGTTTTAGAAGGGGTGGAGATGATTCAGGGAACCATTAATGGCTATGGTGAGCGCTGTGGAAATGCCAATCTCTGCACCTTGATCCCCAATTTGCAGCTCAAGATGCAATATTATTGCCTAGAAGATAGCCAGCTGGCCCTACTATCTCCCAATAGCCAATTGATCAGCGAGATAGTCAATTTTGCCCCTGACGATCATGCGCCCTTTGTTGGTCGTTCTGCCTTTGCCCATAAAGGTGGTATACATGTCGCGGCTGTTGCCAAAAATCCCCTCACTTATGAACATATTGACTTGACTAAAGTAGGTAATAAGAGAAAAATCGTTATTTCTGAACAGGCTGGAATCAGCAATATACTATCAAAAGCTCAGACTTTTGGACTGACTTTGAATAAAGAAGATAAAGCCGCTCGCAAGATTCTAGAAAAATTAAAACTCCTGGAGAGCCAAGGTTACCAGTTTGAAGCAGCTGAGGCGAGTTTTGAGCTTCTAATGCTCGATGCTTTAGGTAAAAGAAAAGAGGTATTCGAATTAAAAGGCTTTCATGTACACTGCGATCTGCTGACAACAACAAACAGTAGCTCCTTGGCAACCATTAAACTCTCTGTTGGACAGGAAGATATCTTGGAAGTCGGCGAGGGAAATGGACCGGTTTCGGCCTTAGATCATGCACTTCGCAAGGCTCTTTTGAGATTCTATCCATCTTTGTCCGATTTCTATTTAACAGACTATAAAGTCAGGATACTCAATAGTGGATCTGGAACCGATGCCAAGACCAGAGTTCTTGTTGAATCGAGTAATGGCAAGAATCGCTGGACTACTGTCGGTGTCTCAGCCAATATTTTAGAGGCTTCATACAAGGCAACTGTTGAGGCTATAGAATATGGTTTGTTGTTAGAAGATCGCCAAACAATTTAACCTCAATCAAAAAATAGTATATTATAAGCACAGATTATTATTCTATCTGAGTTTTTATGAATAACAACAATAGGTATAAGACTGGGAATATTCGCCCTAGCCAACTTCTTTTCACCTATGGCATAGGCGCAATAGCTGAACTTCCCCAGATTTCTGTCTTGATTATGGGACTAGATGAATGGATACCTGAAGATTCATATGATCTCTATGAAGATAGGCTGTTACTTGCGGTCAAAGCCAAGCTTGGTAATCAGGTCAAAAGCCTCCTCTCTCCTCCAATTGTCGCAAGTGAGGGAGACAATATTAGCTTAGCCGGTGTACCCGTAGCTCCTTTCCCCAGCTGGATGGTCTGTTCGCGTTGCCGTCTTCTTGCTCCATTAGAATCAGGATTGTTTAAGATAAAAGCCAATCAGTTCCGTACGAATGAAGTTTATTATGTGCATGTCAATTGCCAAGGTTCGCCTAAATATAAAAGAGAACCGGCAGCAGTGCCCGCTCGTTTTTTAGTAGCTTGTAATCACGGACATCTAGATGATTTTCCTTGGCTTTACTTCGTTCACCGCAGACATAGCGAATGCTCTGGTCCATTGAAGTTTGAAGAATATGGATCTTCTGGATCAACTACAGAAATCAGTGTGAAATGCCATAAGTGTACTGATCTGCCTGCTCGTATTCTTTCTGATGCTTTTGGTGAATCCGGTAAAATTCATATGCCTCGCTGTCGTGCCAGAAATC
This sequence comes from uncultured cyanobacterium, assembly GCA_903869185.1. GTDB lineage: Bacteria > Cyanobacteriota > Cyanobacteriia > Cyanobacteriales > Microcystaceae > CAISPN01. The sequence goes on from CAIPYC010000198.1 coordinate 8,514, forward strand.
CTCATCTAAATGACTTTGATGAACAATGCCAAGAGCAAATGAAGACTATTTTACTTGGCGCTTCCAATAGCTGGTTTTCCGTAACACTTTCAGTTCTCTCTCTCCCAAAAGGCTCTTCGGAGCTTGAACAGCTAATTGAACAATTCTGGGATGAGCTCAAAGAAACTTCTAGCATCGAAGAGCTCAAGACCATGTCTCGCATTTTTGCCAAAAGCGATCTTAAGCCTCTTATGAGATATCCGATTGAGGATATATGGGGGATTATATCCAAACAAAAGGAAAATGAAGAACCAGAGTTCCAGCCAGAAAGAATAGATCTCAAGACACCTGAATGGCAAGTTTTCTCGGCAGCCAATGTGAATGTCAATAATGATCATTTCCGTCTTCGTCCGGTGCATCCACCTGAAGCTTTTGCTCAATATTTCAGTCAAATTGTCTTAGTAGAAAAACTACGCGAAGTTAGATCCTTGATAGGTTTTAGTCGTATCCAGTCTTCTGGGGATTTTGGAGATGAGATGGATTTGGAAGAAACAACAATAGTCCCACTTAGTCGCAAACCTCCCCAATGGGTCCCCACCTGTGAAACCAGAGGAGAAGGAATTTTCATACAGTTTAATGAATCTGCCCTAAAAGATTGGGAAAATAGTAGAGACATGAATGATCGCGCGCGAGGTGTTAAGCTTGCTCATGCTGATTGGCTGAGCCGTCGTAATCTCAATCCAAATCGCACTGTTACTCCCAGTATGAGATACCTGTTGATGCATTCACTTTCACATGCCCTTATTCGTCAGTTTTCTGTTTCTTGCGGCTACAATAGTGCCAGCTTGCGTGAGAGAATCTACTCCAAAAAACCAGACGAAGAAGGTGGCCCCCAGGCTGGTATTTTGATCTATACTTCTGCTTCCGATAGTGAAGGTACTATGGGAGGACTAGTAAGTCTAGGAGAACCAAAAATTCTGGGCTATCATATCTCACAAGCTTTGGAACAAGTTAGGCTGTGCGCCTCAGATCCCCTATGCGCTGAACACGATGCTTCATCTCAAGATGGTAGCCTGCATTGGGCAGCTTGCCATTCCTGTTTATTTACACCAGAGACTTCCTGTGAAAAAGGCAATAAATTTCTAGATCGGGCATTGTTGGTAAAAACCTTTGCCAAAGATAATCTAGCTTTTTTCCAATAGGATTTATCTAGCCAGGGGACTTCTGTTGGTCTAATTTAGATTCTAGATTGGCTATCCTGCTTCTGAGATCTTTATTTTCATCAGTGATCTTGTCAAGTTTTTCCCTCAATTGATTCAACCCTTTCTCCGAGCCAAGAGCTGACTGTACTCTTATGATGGCTTCTTGGGCTATGCGGGCAACTCTGCCATCGGAAGTTTGACTGGCTAAAGATTCGAGAATAGAAATAGCCGCTGGGGTTTTCATTTGTCCCAGAGCGTTACTGACTGATACCTGTATAAGAAAGAAAGGTTCTTTGGCAAGGGATTGCAACTGCTGGGAGATCATTTCGAGCTCTGTCTCTTTCTGTCCAAGTGATACTGAACCTAAAGAGCGAATGGCTGCCAGGCGCAGAGGTTCTGCGATACCTGCCTTAGTATAGTTCAAGATGATTTCTGCTGCTTTGGGGTTGTTTTTTAATTCGCTCAAGCCATCAATTGCTCCGGCTCTGACTATTTCATTCCATCCAGCCCTGTTATTTAGCACATCTTGTAGCAGTTCAATAACCTCGGATTGTTTTTCCTGGAGATTGACTGAAACTAGGCTGCCTAAATTTTTAGCAATCGCTGCTTCTGTGTAATAGCTAGGATCGCCCTTAGCCAAATAATCTTTGAGTGTATTGAAAGTTCTGATATTTTTGAATTTACTCAACTGCTCTAAAGATTCTTTGCGCACTCTAGGATGAGGGTCAATCAACGCTAAATAGAGTATATCTTCAACTGCATTGAGCTGAATCTGTCCTAGTTGTTTGGTGATTTCCAACCGAATACCCCAAAATGATTCTCTAGAGAGGGCTTCTTTGAAAATTTCCAGTACAGCCATTGTACCTATCTTCCCAAGAGCCGCAGCAGCAAAAGCGCGAGAGATGGGGTCACTGTCGTACTTGATTTGAGCTTTTAACTCCGGCAATGCATACTTAAGAGTGACGGTTTTGAGATAATGATTGCCCACATCAAAACTGACGAAATCAGGTTTTTGTTCAAGTGGTAAATAAAAAGTCTGCTCTGCTTGAGTAAAATTAAGAGTAAAGATTTTCATCTGATGGTCAATATATCCAAAACCAATAGGAATCTTGAGATCAAAAAGCTCCTCTTGGGTTTGTTTGACGGTCAATTTGGCTAAATTGTTTTCATCATCCCAACTGTATTCAACTTCGAAATTGGGATGCCCCCCTCTAAAAACATACTGATCAAAAAGTGCTTGTAGATTATAGCCAGTACTGCCTTCAATCGTTCTTAGGAGATCTACGGTTTCTACGGTTCTATGAGCATAGGTTCTGACAAAATCAGCAATGCTTTTATCGTAGAGTTCATCACCCAAAATAGAACGGATCATATGATAGATACAGGCTCCCTTTTCGTACAGGTGACGGTCATACAGTTCAATTGCTTCTTTGTAAACGTTAGTCACAATTGGTCGCCGGTAACGTGAGCTATCTTCATGTAAATAGCTCCTGATATCTCCCAATCGATAATAGGCAGCCTCCTGCTGTCCATATTCGGCTTCCATCCAGAGCACTTCACTATAGGTTGCCATTCCCTCCTTGATCCAGGCATGTGACCAATGCTTGATTACCACTAGATCTCCAAACCATTGGTGCGCCAGTTCATGAGCCACGAGAGTTTCTGTTCTGAGATTATCCAAGCTTGCTCTTTGATCGAGTAGACAACGATCCATCAATAGAGTAGTTGAAGTATTCTCCATACCTCCAAAGATAAAATCATGTACGCAGACTTGGGCATATTTGGAAAAGGGATAAGGATAACCAAACTTCTGGCTATAGAGCTCGACCATACGCGGGGTTTTACCCATGCTCCGGTGAATCTGTTCCTCTTTTCCTTTTTCTACATAGTAGGAGATTGGGATATTATGCCAACTGTCATTTATCTGAGCAAAATCACCCACTGCCAAGGTCATTAAATAGGTAGGATGGATTTCTCTCTGTAGCCAATGAAACCTAGTACTCTCTCCGAGATCTTCGCTCTTGAGTAGATCCCCATTGGAAACAGCAATCAGCGGATTAGGAACCCTCACCCTTATCTCAGAGCTGGCTAACTGCCCTGGATAGTCAAAACAGGGAAACCAAAAACGCGAATCCTCATCTTCTCCTTGTGTCCATACCTGGGCTGGTTTGTTAGGATAGCTGGCATTTGGTTTAATGAAATATATTCCTCGTTGAGGCTTGTATACCTGATATTTAATGACAAGTTCTATATTCGAATCATTTGTAGGTTCGAGTAGATTGATTTTTAACTGTTTACCATCGTGAGAGAAGGGCTGATCAATCTGATCAATTGTGACTGATGTTATCTCAAGATCAACAGCATCTAATATTAAAGAAGTGATACCTGTTCTGATGGGAATCAATGTTATCGTACAGATGCCCTTCAAATGCTCCTTTTCTATATCCAGCTCAAGGTCGAGAAAAATATGCTTGACTTGACCAGGACTATCGGGATTGTAATGAGGTTTAGAGCCAGGCAAGAAGAATGACTTCGACTTGTTGGGCTGTTTTTCGTCATAGTAGTAACAAACATTATTAGCCATGATTCTAGATAGTATTTATAACAACAATTAATTTTTGTTTAGGACCAAAAGTGATCTAGATAATAGTCCAGTTCCTGGAGCATTGATCTGAGAATGGGTAGGCTTAATCCTATTACGTTACTGTAACAGCCTTCAATTCGTTCTACCAGTAGAGCGCCTTTTCCTTCTAAGGCAAAGCAACCGGCACAAGATAGAGGTTCCCCGCTGTCAACATAGGCAGTAATAGTTTTATCATCTACCTGGGCGAAATATACCGAAGTAACACCGCATTTGACGATCCAGCGATCTTGACGTTGATCCAGAAGAGCATGCCCTGTGAGCAGTTGACCACTTTTGCCACGCATCTTTTGCCAACGCCAGATCGCCTCTGCAGGAGACTGTGGTTTGCCATAAGTTATGTTGTCCATTATCAGCAGAGAATCACAGCCCAGGATTAAGCAATCTTCGAATTTCTTGGATACTACCTCAGCTTTAGATTTAGCCAGAAGGTTAACCAATAACATTGGATCGCTTGAGGTGATCGACGATTCGTCAAAGTCACTTTTGCAAACCAAGGGGAATATACCTGCGGTTTCCAAAAGGCGTCGCCGAGCTGGGGAGGCCGAAGCCAGGACAAAAGTGGGTACTCTCATAGTTAAGAGGATAGCTAATAGACTGAAAAAGAATTAGCTGCAGTATAAAAGCTATCCTTAACCTTGTTCCAACGATTTTCTGGGGCAGATAAATCCAAGGTGTAGAGTTTACCTTTGTTGATCACCACAGTCGCTAGATCATGTCTTTGAGTCTGATCTGGAAATTTAACCTTGTACTCCATCTTGTAGTAATTCTTACCTTCAGAGTCGCGTGATTTAGCTTCTATCAGAGTGATTTCACTATTTTTTGGAGCTGATTCATTCATTTTTGCCAAAAGATGTTTACCTACTTCTGCAACATCCCCAATATCTTCTAATTTTTTATCAGCACTGACTTGACTGATGATTACACTTAAATTCTCACTAGGCTCTATGATGTCGTGAAAAATAGCATCTAATCCCAAAGATGCACCCTTAATATCAGCAGGAACCCAACCATTTGGGTAGAGCAGTTGATAACCATCAGCTGTATCAACAAATGTCTTCATATCCCCAATCGTCGTAGCGCACCCAGGTAAAAGCACACCAATGACTAACAATAATGCTATCAACCAAGACTTAATCATAAAAAAATAATCAACATCCAAAATAAAGCGGAAAAACAATCCCTACTTCTAGGATAAAGGATTGGTTCCCCGCCATAACAATCAATTATTCTATTTCAATAGATGATAGGTTAATATCTCTATTATCTGTCCTGTTGTAACCAGTACTTGGTTTGCGATAATTGGTATAGATTTGATCTCTCCATCGGAAGAAATCTTGGTAGGCTGGATCATCAGCGATGCCAGGAATTCCTCTATTTTTGAGCTGGCTGGGAATATCCAGATACTCACTAGGGGGGGACTTGATTGCTATACTCAAGGCGGCAACAGTTAAGTCGGCTAAGGTCAGGCTATCTCCAACTAGGTAAGGTTTACTTCTTAGTATCGTATTGAGATTTTCCAGGGTGTCTCTTAAATTTTTGTTGGCCTTAGAAATCAGCTCTCTATTGATCCCAATACCAGAGCCCAAGAATTCAAATACCTCTCCTGGCAAGGAGTTAATAAGGTTTTTAAGGACATCTGGAGTTTGGGACGGTAAAAGGGCACTACGCAAACCCGCATCGCTCTTGATATAGTCCAGGATAGGTAACCTGCTTTTTTTGGAAATAATCGCATCAGCCCATTCCTCCCAAATCAGACATTGACTACGGATAACCGGATCAGATGGCAAAATGGGTCTTTCGGGATATTTACGATCTAGATAGAGAGCAATTTCTGTAGAATCAGCAACCACAGTGGAGCCATCTTTGAGAACAGGAAGTTGTTTTTGTCCAGAGATGCGATATATTTCTACCTGTCCAACCCCAGGGGTTACTTCAATCTTTTGATAGTCTAGTCCCTTATAATCTAGGATGAGACGAACTTTTTCACAATAAGGCGAAAATTCAAATTGGTATAGTTCAAGCATAAAGACTCCTTAGAATTTTTGGAAAGCTACTTTAGTAAATCTAACTCATATAAAAAAACTTTTCATGTTTGTAAAGCATAATACGATATATTGTGGAATTCATAGAGCATTAATCAAAATATGAATATGACAGATACTAATGGAATATCTCCCCATGGCGGTTCATTGATCAACCGTATTGCTACCGAGCAGGAGCATCAAGAATTTCTCGGCTTATCTGATAGCTTGCCAAGAATACAGTTAAATGAAAGGGCTCTTTCTGACTTGGTGATGATCGCTATTGGCGGTTTTAGCCCACTTACCGGTTTTTTGGGTGAAAAGGACTATATTGGTGTTGTCAATGATATGCACCTGTCCAATGGATTGCCCTGGTCTATTCCTGTTACCTTATCGGTTTCTTCGGAGATTGCCAATTCTCTGGCACTCGGTAGTTATATTCGACTAGATGATGTTGCCGGAGAGTTTGTAGGAGTAATGCAACTCAATGAAAAATATAGCTATGACAAGGAACACGAAGCGCGAAAAGTTTACTTGACAGACGATCTCAATCACCCTGGGGTAAAAGTTCTCTACGACCAGGATGAAATCAATTTGGCAGGACCTATCTGGCTATTGGAGAGACAAGAGCATCCTTTTTTTCCAAAATATCAAATCGATCCTTCAGCCTCACGTGTACTTTTTAAAGAACGAGGCTGGAAAACCATCGTCGGCTTTCAAACCCGAAATCCCATCCACCGCGCCCATGAATATATCCAAAAATGTGCCCTAGAGGTTGTTGATGGTCTTTTTCTCCATCCTTTGGTTGGTGCCACTAAAAGTGATGATATTCCCGCCGATATCAGAATGCGCTGCTATGAAATTCTGATAGATAACTATTTCCCCAAAGATCGCGTAATTCTGGCAATTAATCCTTCCGCTATGCGTTATGCTGGCCCTAGAGAGGCTATATTTCATGCCCTGATTCGCAAAAATTATGGATGTACCCATTTTATAGTAGGCAGGGATCATGCCGGTGTTGGCGACTACTATGGAACCTATGATGCTCAATATATTTTCAAGGAGTTTACTCCAGAAGAGCTTGGTATTGTTCCTATGATGTTTGAACATGCTTTCTTTTGTAAACGTACTGAGCAGATGGCTACTACTAAAACAAGTCCTGCTTTGGCAGAAGAAAGAATTCATCTATCGGGAACTAAAGTTCGAGAAATGCTCAGGCGCGGAGAATTACCACCTCCCCAGTTTTCCCGTCCTGAAGTAGCAGCTGAATTGGCTAAGGCTATGCATACAGTTGATTAGTACAATGACAAGGAAAGAATGTCATTTAGTCGCAGAGATTTTATTAAACAATTTGGGCTGGTAAGTTTATGACTTGATAAGAGTTTTGAGAGAACCATATCGGCACTTGCTGATCCCGCTGACAATAAACTGGCTTTGCTTGTCGCAATTGACCAATATGCTGAAGTATAGCTGAAGTCGGACCTTACAAAGAGGTAAGATAGAAGAATGCCCAAAACTTATGGTTACGACTTACGGACAAAAGTAATAGAGTCAATTGAAATAGATGGTCTAAAGATTTGCCAGGCTGCTAAATTATTTCACATC
>CAIPYC010000199.1 GCA_903869185.1 uncultured cyanobacterium
TGATGTGAAATAATTTAGCAGACTGGCAAATCTTTAGACCATCTATTTCAATTGACTCTATTACTTTTGTCCGTAAGTCGTAACCATAAGTTTTGGGCATTCTTCTATCTTACCTCTTTGTAAGGTCCGACTTCAGCTATAGTTGGTCTTCAAGAGCTGAGATAAACCACGAGAGAAAAGGGCTTTCAGGAATTGCCTATCCCGAACTCAGATTAAATAATTTAACCAAAAAATAAAATGGGAGCTACAAACTCCCACTTTTTTAAGATTTCGATAGATTTAATACAGGGTTTAAATCAAGTTTCGTTTTTACGTGTAGAGAAGTCCCCAAGTTTTTGGAAGAGTCCCCATTCAACCTGCTCTTGCATATCTTCCTCAACACCAGCAAAGACATCTCGAAAGAGAGTTCGAGAGCCATGCCAAATATGACCAAAGAAGAACAAGAGAGCAAATACAGCATGACCAAAGGTAAACCAACCTCTTGGTGAAGTACGGAATACACCATCAGACCCTAAAGTCTCACGATCAAATTCAAACACTTCTCCCAATTGGGCTTTACGGGCAAATTGCTTAACAGTGGGAGCATCAGTAAATGTCTTGCCATCTAAAGCACCGCCGTAAAAACTAACAGATACTCCGTTTTGTTCGATACTAAGTTTTGATTCAGAACGACGGAAAGGAATATCGGCCTGTACTGTGCCTTGTGCATCGGTTAGGAGCACTGGGAATGTTTCAAAGAAGTTTGGCATGCGTCGTACATTTAGTACTTTTCCAGCCTTATCCTTGAAAACAGCGTGACCGTTCCAACTCTTGGCTATACCATCACCACTATCCATCATGCCAACACGGAAAAGTCCGCCTTTGGCTGGACTATTGCCAATATAGTCATAGAAGGCGAGTTTTTCAGGTATTTCTGACCAAGCATCTGAGATAGATTCTCCTTGGGCTACTCCTGCTTCTACGCGACGCTGAATCTCCTGTTGGAAATAACCCTTATCCCATTGATAACGAGTAGGTCCAAATAGCTCGATTGGTGTGGTTGCACTACCATACCACATGGTTCCCGCAACTATGAAAGCAGCAAAAAAAACTGCCGCGATACTGCTAGAAAGAACCGTTTCAATATTTCCCATTCGCAGAGCCTTGTAGAGGCGCTCAGGTGGACGTACAGTCAAATGAAAGAGTCCAGCTATAATGCCGACAATACCTGCTGCGATGTGATGGGCGACAACACCTCCAGGATTGAAAGGATTAAAACCTTCCGGTCCCCATTCCGGTGCTACCGGTTGAACATGTCCAGTCAATCCATAAGGATCGGATACCCACATACCAGGACCCCAAACTCCAGTTAAATGGAACGCTCCAAAACCAAAGCAAAGAAGTCCTGATAAGAATAGATGAATTCCAAACATTTTGGGTAAATCTAGGGCAGGCTCACCAGTACGTGGATCTACAAACAGCTCCAAGTCCCAATAAACCCAATGCCAAACAGCAGCCAGGAAAAGCAATCCAGAAAGAATTATGTGGGCTGCAGCTACTCCCTCAAAAGACCAGAAGCCTGGATCGACTCCTGTTTCTCCAGTTACGCTCCAACCTCCCCAAGAACTGGTAACCCCTAGTCTGGCCATGAAAGGAAGTACAAACATTCCTTGTCGCCAGATTGGATTGAGAACAGGATCGCTTGGATCCACCGTTGCCAATTCGTAAAGCGCCATTGATCCTGCCCAACCTGCTACCAAAGCGGTATGCATTAGGTGAACCGAAATAAGTCGTCCTGGATCATTGATGACGACTGCGTGAACTCTATACCAAGGCAGTCCCATTGACTACTTTGCCTCCAAAAATTAAGTAAGGTTTTATGTCTGTTGTTTTTTGTAATTGACTTTTAGAGCTTATTTTGATGTAATGAGCACCCAAGAGAGAGCTGTTACCCTCTAAAAAGGTAGTATTACAGATTCTACCCCAATTAAAGGACATCAGGAAGATGATCTGAAGTTTTTTCGGAAGTTTAAAAACTGCAAGCTAAATATACATTGCCTAGGACTCTAAAACTTCCTGTTCATCTGTTCGCTCCAAGATTGTTTCAGCTACTTCTACTTCTATCTCTACCTCTATCTCCTTCACCGCAATTTTGGGTGGAGGAAGAACCTTGACCTTTCGTGATAGGGGAGGCAGAATTTTTTCATTTTTTTTGGGTTCTGTTGAGATCGTCGGGTTAGTTAAAATCTTACCAATTCGATCTTTATTAGACTTAAAACTTTCTGAAGAATCTTGGTTTCTCTTGTCTGTTCTGGCTTTACGGTTTGTTTCGGTTGAAATATTGATTCGGGGTGATTCCCATTGCTGCCCCTTCTCTGTAATCTTTTTGGGCTGTCCTGCGACTTCTTCTAGCTCGACTTCTATTTCGTTGAGTTCGGCTAGTTTCTTTGCTTTTTTTTCCATCAGGGGCGCAGAGAGCTCTGATTCCTTGATATTAAAACTAACCTCTTTTCCATTTGCATTACAAAATTTTACCTGTAATGTTTTTTTGTTGATAACTACCAATTGGCCCTCAATCACAATTTTGATCCTCCTCAAATCTAGAAAATGAATAAAAAAAATAGACCAATGTCTGGTTGCATTCTTTTGTATTAGATAAATTATTCTGCAATCGTATCAATTAATTCTCCCAAAGTTAGATTATTTAATCAGATTCTGAGAGACCTGAAACATCATATCACCAAAAAATAGTCCGCTTTATATTTTTGTGATGCACATTAAAGCTCTCTGGCGACACTGAGGAAGACTAAGACCCGAGATGATGTAAAGTAAATGTGAGACTGTTAGAACAAATTATTACGGTTGCAACATGGCTTATCGGCGAGTGTTACTTAAATTAAGTGGTGAGGCCCTGATGGGGGATTTGGGTTATGGAATCGATCCTAAAATTGTCGATGAGATTGCCGAGGAGATTTCCGAAGTTGTCGGACTAGGTATTCAACTTGCCATAGTTGTAGGAGGCGGTAACATATTTCGAGGAGTCAAAGCCTCAGCCGAGGGAATGGACAGGGCAACTGCTGATTATATTGGTATGATTGCAACAGTTATGAATGCTATGACTCTTCAGGATTCACTGGAACGTCGAAAAATACCCACTCGAGTACTTACTGCTATTGCAATGCAAGAAGTAGCTGAAACTTACATTCGTCGTCGGGCAATTCGCCATCTAGAGAAAGGCCGTGTTGTGATTTTTGGCGCTGGATCAGGTAATCCGTTTTTTACAACTGATACCACGGCCGCTTTGCGGGCTGCAGAGATTGATGCAGAAATAGTATTTAAGGCTACCAAGGTTGATGGTATTTATGACAGTGATCCTAATAAAAATCCAGACGCACGACTATACAAAAGTCTCAACTATGCACATGTCTTAAGTCATGATCTTAGGGTTATGGATGGGACAGCTATTGCTCTTTGCAAAGAACAGAGTATCCCCATTCTGGTTTTTAATTTATCTGTGCGGGGAAATATAGTCCGTGCCATCAAAGGTGAAAATATTGGTACAATTGTAGGAGGGGTTTGTGAAGTTAGCTGAAGTTAAAAATAATATGCAAAAAAGTATTGAGTCTACTCAACGCAGCTTCAATACTATAAGAACCGGTAGGGCCAATGCCTCTTTATTGGATAGAGTTGTCATTGATTACTATGGGAGTGAGACACCCCTTAAATCGCTGGCGAATATTAGTACTCCGGATTCAACCACCATCTCCATCCAGCCTTACGATAAGGGCAGTATGGCTCAGATTGAGAAAGCCATTTCCATGTCCGACCTTGGGCTTACACCCAACAATGATGGTCAGACAATCAGATTGAATATTCCACCTTTAACCGAGCAACGACGTAAAGAATTAGCTAAACAAGCATCCAAATTGGCCGAAGAGGGAAAAATTGCTTTGCGTAATATCAGGCGTGATGCAGTTGATGCGGTTCGTAAACAAGAGAAAAATCGAGAAATTTCTGAAGATGAGTCTAGAGATATTCAAGAGCAAGTTCAAAAAGTTACAGACCAATCTATAGAGAAAGTAGAAGAACTTCTCGCTGCTAAAGAGAAAGAGATACTGACTCTTTGATAAAAAATTAAACCAGGATGACAGTACGGGAGGATTTAAAGCAATTTGTATTGTGCTATCGCTCTTGGAAGTAATTTAGGAGACTCATTAAACTATCTAAATAGTTCTCTTCAAGAACTAAAGAGAGACTCTGAGATAGAATTAGTACTTTGCTCCAGGTGGTACAAGACAACAGCAGTTGGTCCTCCTCAGCCAGACTATCTCAATGGTTGTGCTATTTTGAGAGTTCATTTGTCACCGAATGAATTGCTTCGTAGGCTATTGGAGATAGAAAGGCAGCTTGGCCGAGTTAGAAACATTTACTGGGGTCCCAGAACGCTAGATCTTGATCTTTTACTTTATGAAGATATCATTCTGGATTCTCCGGATTTACAGATTCCTCATCCTCGTATGAAAGAACGGGCTTTTGTTCTAGTTCCATTAAGCGAGATAGTTCCTAACTGGATTGAGCCTATCACTGGTCAGACAATCAAAGAGCTCCTACAATGTCTATATCTCAATAACAGCTAAAATCATGAGAGATTGCGAAGAAACACCCGAATTACTCCAAGAACGTCTATTTTATCGAGGACGTAAGTTTGAATTTGCTGTCGATCGTCTCCGTCTTCCAAACGGGATTGAAGGAGAGTGGGAATATATCAAGCATCCAGGAGGGGCACTTGCCGTTCCGATTACCTCCGATGGCAAACTGGTTTTAGTTAATCAGTATCGCTTCACTCTAAAGACCAGAATTTTGGAATTTCCAGCAGGTACCATAGAGCCCCAAGAAACTCCTGATAAAACCATAGCTCGTGAACTAGAAGAAGAAACTGGCTATAGATCTCTTCACTGGAGGTTCTTAGGTAAATTTGCCTTAGCTCCTGGTTATTCTGATGAATATATCTATGCCTTTTTGGCTGAAGAACTAGAACAACTGGATCATCCACCTTTGCAGGATGAAGATGAAGACATTGATGTGATTTTAATGACACCAGAAGAGCTAGAGCAAGCTATCCTAATCGGTGAAAAAGTTGATGCTAAAACGATTACAGCTTTTTACTTGGCAAGGCCGTTTTTAAGATTAACAAATCTTTAACGACAATGATCTTTACCTTTGGAGTCAAACTCGGCAAATGAGCCTAATCATTCCCCAATTGATTGTGGGGCTAGGTAACCCTGAAAGCAAATATGAGCGAACAAGGCATAATATAGGTTTTACAGCGGTTGATCGTATTGCTTTAAAGTGGCATTGTTCATGGCAGGAAAGCCGTCGCTTTTCAGGTTTAATTGCTGAAGGAGTTGCACCTAATAAAAATAAGATTCGTCTTCTCAAGCCGTTGACTTATATGAACCTTTCGGGACAATCAGTCAGAGCGGTCATTGATTGGTATAAGTTCTGTTCAGATTCTGTTTTAGTTATCTATGATGATATGGATTTATCAGTGGGTAAATTGCGTATGCGTTTAGCGGGTTCCGATGGTGGACATAATGGCATGAAGTCGATTATTGCCCATATTGGAACCCAAAAGTTTCCACGTTTACGAATAGGGATAGGCCGAGGCAATAGGGAATCAATAAACCATGTTTTGGGGTGTTTTAGTCAAACAGAAGAGGCGGTAATTTCTAGAGTTTTGGACGAAACGGTCAATTGCGTAGAGACCAGCCTGTTTGAAGGAGTAGAAAAAGCAATGAGTCTTTATAACGGTAAAGTAATATGAAATAGCCATCACATATAGTTCTGGAGAACTTCTAGTGTTTTCTTACCAGTTGTTTGCCAGTTGAATTTGGCGCTAGTCTCAAGTCCGCGTCTACTCATTTGGGCGCGCAATACTGGATCGCTTATAACATCCTGGAGAGCTTTGGTAATAGATTCAATGCTGTAAGGATCAACCAAGATACCAGCATCACCAACGATTTCAGGCAAAGCTGAAATATTGGAGGTAATCACAGGTGTACCACAGGCCATGGCTTCAAGAGCTGGAATACCAAATCCCTCCCAAAGGCTAGGAAAAACCAAGGCCAATGCCCCACTATAAAGCAGAGGTAGCTCTTGATAGGAAACATAATTTAAAAACTTGACCTGTTCTTGTACACCGTGAGCCTTGGCTATTTCCAGCAAAGTGGGACTGTATCTAGGATCTTGCGTACCAACCAAATATAGCTGATAATCTTTCCTCTTGGGCAAAGCCGCAAATGCAGCAATCAGACGATGTAGGTTTTTATAAAGATCCTGGCGTCCAACATAGAGGAAATAGGAGCCTGCAGATACAGATGGGTTGGGTTTAAAATGAGTGGGATCATAGCCAAGATGAATTGGGGTGATCTTCTTTGGCTCTATATGATAGTAATCCACTATGTCTTTGGCTGTTGATTCTGAATTACAGATAATATGCAGAGCATTTTTTAATACATGTCCCGCATAGTGACGAAAGTAATGTGAAAGAGGAGAGGTTAATCTGGGAAAACGCAGGGGAATCAAATCATGCACCATAACCACCGTTCGACATTTCGAGCCCAGGGGAGCTTCTGGCACGGGAGAAAACAGCAAAGATCCTTGTAGTTCTTGATAAATTTTTGGTATTTGGAATTGAGTCCAGAGCAAACGCGAGAAATGTCCAATCTTTCCCTGGACGGGAGTGAGATTAGATGGAATCTGATAACAACTAAAGTCGGGATATATCCGACTAGTCAATAATGTGGGGTTGAGTGGCTTAAGTTGATGTGTTATTTGTTCTGCATAAGTAGCAATACCAGTGGGACGATCAAAGAGAACAGAAAGATTGACAATTAAATGTTGATTCACCACAGGTTAATTGTTGCCAAGCCATTGATTGAAAGAATGCAAATTTTTACGCATAATATTGATGCTATCTTGCAGAGGCTCTAGCACCTCTTCACCGATAGAGATTTTGGTACGAATAACATTGAGCTCAATTTTTAAACGTTCTAGGTTAAGTTCTTGTTCTTCAATTTCTTTCTGTTTGTCTGCTCTTTTCTCTATTTCGGCTTGATACTTAGCGTGAAAAAATCCTATAGATTGAACCAAATTGGCTATATCCTGTTCTATCTTGCTCCAATATTGCCTCAGACTCTTTTGTCTGTCGGTTAATTGAGATAGGACAGATGCTAAGGAGATTTTCTCTTGATATTTACTGCCTTCTGGCTGTCTTATATTGTGTAAGTATTGGATTAAACTATAGTATTTCGCTCTGACTAGATCCTGTTGACCTAAAAGTGTTTCCTGCAGCATCTTCTTACTATCTTCGCGATCTAGTATTTCCTGCTCTATCAAGTCTTTTTCTGAGCCAATTGAGTTAACAAATCTCAAGTAAAGCTCTTCGAGCGATTCAGACTTGCTTAGCAACTCATCTTCTTTATCCTTTACAAAAAGCTCTAGAGATTTCAGTTCAATTTCCAAATCCTTGACGATTTTCTCTAACTGTTCTGGATTCTTGCTTTCAACGATTGTTGGATCTATGTTTGGCTCAGAAATTTCAGCTAAAGGGTAACCAATGTTGGCTAGTATATATTTTATACTGAACTGCGCTTTTGTGAGGGTTTGAACTTGGATGTGGATACGACCAAATGACTGCTGTTTGGACATCAATAAAACCTTTTGCTCTCCTATATTGATCTTGAGCTCTTCAATGGTTTTTTCGATTGAGTATAGATTTTGTCTTTCTTGATGAATTAGTTCTTCTTGTTGAGCAATACGAGCAGAGAACTCATGCAGCTCCTGTTTTTTTTGATTCAGTTCGTATAGCTGTCCATTCAAAATAACTTGAGATCGTTCCAAAACTGCCAGCATTTCTGGCGCAGTACTCCAGGGATCATTTCCGTCCGTATTATCCCTGTTTATAGAGCTTTCAACAAGCTTGCGTATTTTATCTTCGTATGGTGATACCTCATGCCTCTGATGCTTTTCAATATCTTCCCGCAGCTGCCTCAATTGTTCCCATTGTCTTTCTATTTCATTTCGCTCATCGACAATAGTTTGGTATTTCTCTGCTAAATGCTCCAACTGCTCGTACTGAGAATCTAACGCAATTTCTCTTTCAGAGAGCTCTTGGCTTTGGATTTCCAGAGAACTCTTCCATCGATCTATTTCTTCTTGCTGTTGTCTTGATTTTTCCAAAAGACGAGAGAGCTTTTGCAACTGCTGAACTATTCCCTTACTGGCTAATTCGGCTGATCCCTGGATTTGTCGATTGTTGTTGAGGTTGACAAGAAGCAGAACGTTTCCATCGAAGCGATCCAAAGCATCTGTGATCAGGATATCTTCATTGGCTATATTACTCCAAGTTTGATCATTGTTCTGACGCACAAGAAGCCTTAGTTCTGTCTTCCAACCCGATATAAACCCTCGAGTCTGTTTTCTGATTTCTACCAGATAAAGCATCCCTTTACTATCCTCTTGAACAATAATAAAGAAAGCTTACCCTAAAATTTTCAGGTTAAGCTTTTTGTCTATTTTTTTTGGTTTATTTATTAACTACTTATATAGTTCACTGGCTAGGCGAAAAGCCAAAATTCCGGGAAAAAGAGCGATTACAAGAGCTGTGAGAATTTGGGTTTCTGTGATAGGCATAGGTTAACGACTCCTTTTAAAAGAAAGTACCAAACTAATTCTCTGCCATTATAGACAATTAATCCAGTCTCTTGTTACAAGTTGAAACAATTATTGGGTAGATCCAAACTAGAAGAGCGAGCCTGTGAGCATTCCAAGCATAAGAACAAAGCCAATGGTCACATTTTGTCCAAACATGCTTCCATAATCTAGAGAAGCTATCTGAGGAGACTTAATCCGTAGATAGTGCCATGCCCAGATTGCAGAAGAAACAATCCAGGTTAGCCAAAAACTCCAATTAAGTCTTAGCAAGATCGCCAGTATTGCCAGAAGAATTGCTGTCAGGACATAAAAGAAAATAATAGCTTCTGGAGCATATTTACCAAAAAACAGTGCGCTGGATTTAACTCCTATTTTGCAATCATCATCCCGATCGGCCATTGCGTAAAGTGTATCAAAGCCCAACGTCCATGTAATGGTGGCTAGCCATAACAACATGGTTGAGCCTTCTATTGTGTTCGTGACGGCGCTCCAACTGATCAATACTCCAAATCCCCAGGCCAAGCCCAAAACCAGTTGAGGCAAAGGAAAAACCCTTTTGGCAAGTGGATAAGCCACAATCACAGGAACCGCTAAAACCGATAGCCAGAAACTCAGTGGATTAAGATAAAAAGCAAATAAGGCTGCGCAGATTAAAGATAGCAAACCTACTCCAATGGCCACTTTAAGAGAAAGACTTCTAGATGCCAGGGGACGATTTTTCGTTCGCTCTACCAGCGGATCCAGGTTGCGATCCCAAATATCGTTGATCACACAGCCTGCCCCACTAATTGCCAGGGTTCCCAATATGATCACGCAAACCAGTTGCCAAGGGGGCTTGCCACCTGTAGATAAAATCACTGCCCAGAGCGCAGGTATCATCAGGATCAAGCGTCCAGCCGGCTTATCCCAGCGAAGGAGTCGGATGATAGTTAACCAAACCGGTTGGGGGGAAATCATAAGGCAACTAGTTAGAGATTGGTTTAGAGATTGGAGTGCGAATAAATATTATAATTGGTCTGGGTTTTAACCGATTTATTTATCAAGATCTCAATTATCCTTCCATCAACCAGTTGTTTGGCAAAATAATTTAACATCAGTCTGTTCTTCATGATTAATACTCTACAGCTATCCCAGATCAAGAATCTACATGGTACCAATGACTGTCTTGTTCTAGCCGCTATTGACATTGGTACTAATTCAGTCCACATGATTGTTGTACGTATTGATCCGTCTCTTTCGGCTTTTAGTACTATTGCAAGAGAAAAGGAAACTGTAAGATTGGGAGATAGGGACCCTAAGGGCAATTTGACCAAAGAAGCTATGGACAGGACTATAGCTGCGCTGCAGAGATGTTGCGATCTAGCTCATTCCCTAGATGCCAATAACATAGTTGCAGTTGCAACCAGTGCCACTAGGGAGGCGCCTAATGGTAAAGAATTTCTTCAGGAAATTGTAGATAAGGTAGGTATTAATGTAGATCTAATCTCCGGACAGGAAGAGGCCAGAAGAATATATTTGGGAGTTCTCTCTGGTATGGATTTTAACGAACGACCCCACATCATTATTGATATAGGTGGAGGTTCAACTGAGCTAATCCTGGGGGATAGTGAAGATTCCAGATTTTTAAGCAGTACCAAGATAGGTGCTGTACGATTGACTCAAGAATTTGTCAAAAATGATCCAATTACTCCAACCGAGCAGATCGCTATGCGTGGTTATATTAAGGGGATGCTAGAAAGACCCATGGATGAACTAAAGTCAAAAATACCTTCTGGATTGGATTTGGGACTAATTGGCACCTCTGGTACTATTGAAACCCTATGTGCTGTTCATGCCATGAGTAAACTTGGCTATATTCCTAACCCGCTCAATGGCTATCAGATGAAGCGTCGCGATATCCAAGAGATAGTGCGCAAATTTGCCAGTTTTTCTTGCAGTGATAGAGCTATGATTCCGGGAGTTTCCGAACGGCGTAGTGAGATCATTTATGCTGGTTCACTAATCCTACTAGAAGCAATGAACATGTTGGAAATTCAAACTATCACTCTGTGCGAAAGGGCGTTGAGAGAAGGAATCATTGTAGATTGGATGCTTGCTCATGGCTACATTGACAGTCGTCTTTGCTATCAAAGCGAAGTTCGTACTCGCAGCGTCATGAAAATCGCGCGCAAGTACAATACAGATCTTGACCATGCGAAACATGTGACCAGTTTTGCACTTTCTCTTTTTGAACAAACCCAAGGCATTCTTCATTCTTGGGGTTCAGCAGAAAAAGAATTGCTTTGGTCGGCATCTATTCTTCATAATTGTGGAGTACACATAAGTCATTCAGCTCACCATAAGCATTCCTACTATCTTATTCGCAATGCTGAACTACTAGGATATACCGAAATAGAATTGGAGCTCATTGCCAATATTGCTCGGTACCATAGACGCAGTAAGCCTAAACGCAGACACGATTCCTATGGACTATTGAGTGATCATCAGAAACAAATAGTGCGGGAGCTCAGTGCTATTTTACGGCTTGCCGTTGCCCTTGATCGCCGCCAGACCGGAGCGATAGCCCAAGTTGACTGCAAATATGATCCCGAATATCGTTCTCTTCACCTGCACCTATTCCCTCAACTTTTTGATGACGACTGTTCTCTGGAATTATGGAGCCTCAACTACAAGAAACCTGTTTTCGAAGAAGAGTTCAAAATCAAATTGGTGACTACATTAGCTAGAATTCCCATTGAATCTCATAACTAGAATGATTTTTTTGAAGTTTTGCCAATTCCTGTTGAGCAGCTTGGTATACTTCCGGATTATGTTGATCGGCGGCTAGAGTCATTGCTTTGCGGAAATTGACAATGGCATTTTCTTTTTGACCAAGTTCTTCCAGAAGCAGGGCTTGGTTAAAGTAGGCATCTAGATAATCAGGCTGTAGCTTTATAGCAGAATTAAAAAATTTTTTTGCCTGATTGTACTCACCCAGATTCATATAGACCAATCCCAGATTATTAAAAGCCAAGTAATTGACCGGATCGATTTCCAAAACTTTTTGATAGTCACCCACAGCCTTGGAATACTCCTCGAGTTCGAGGTAGATATTGCCGCGATTCACGTAGGCTTCCACAAATTGCTTGTTCAAGAAGATCGCTGTACTGAAATCTTCAATGGCTCTCTCCTTTTGATGTAGATGATAATAGGTCAACCCCCTATTGAAGTAAGCATCAACTGCCTGTGCATCCAGCCTTAATGCCTCGGTCAAGTCGTTTAAGGCCTGAGTGTATTCTCCCTTGTTGTTCTTCTCCAGGGCCTGTTGAACTAAAATTTTAGAAGAATTCTTTTCGCTCATTGGTATAGGACTGCTTAGACCATTTGAGGAGTAAACCGCTAGTTGTCCCAAATTGATAACCAATCCAAGCAGTAAAACTTTTTTTAAAGACATGTCTCCTCAACAATCACTTTTTTTGTGCTAGGGATGAATTTTAAATAACAATATAATAAACAATAACATTGCATCATGAGCAGATATAAAAAACTTGGAATGGGCTCTCGAATCGGCTATCTTTTTTTAATAAGCCTTCTGGCTACATTAATCATTTACATTTTGAGAGGAATACAAGTTCTGACTTTTTTGTCGGGAGGAATATTGTTATTTCTGGTCTTACTAACTACGATTCTGGGGTTGATCTATTTTTTTGAGATTACCAAGAGATTTTAGTGAAATGTTTTTCCAGTGTAACGTTCTATAAAGCGGACAAACATCTCGACTCCCATACTCAAAGATGCTTCATCAAAATCAAAACGTGGATGATGGTGAGGATAATCAAGTCCTCTTGTTTGGTTAGCAGATCCCAATAAAAAGAAACAACCCTGAACCTCCTGCAAGAAAAACGACATATCTTCTCCCCACAGTATTTGGCATTGCGAGACTACTGAGTGCTCATTTTCCACTACATCTAAAGCTATCTCACTGACTATTTTGGTTATTTCTGAATCATTGATTACAGGTGGATAGTACCTTTTGTAGTCAAGTTCATAGCTTGCCCCTTGCCCCTGACAGATACCTGAGACTATTGCAGCAATTCTTTTGTCAAAGTAATTCTGATATTTTGGGTTAAAGTAGCGGACTGTTCCACTGATTTTGGCCTCATCAGCAATCACATTAGGCGCCGAACCAGCTTGAAAGCTTCCAATAGTAACTACCGCTGATTCAATGGGATCGACATTGCGTGAAACAATTGTCTGCAAAGCGGTTACAATCTGTGCACCAACAACAACACTGTCAACAGTTTGATGTGGAAGCGCGCCATGTCCGCCTTTTCCCTGAATTTTTATATGGAATATGTCTGCAGCCCCTAAGATAGGACCGCTTCGCACCCCAACTACCCCCAATGGAAGGTTATTGGAAAGATGTAGCCCAAGTATGACATCTACGTCTGGATTCTTGAGAACACCCTGCTCAATCATTGGTTTTGCTCCGCCTGGCCCCTCTTCGGCCGGCTGGAAAATTATTTTGATCCTACCAGAAAGGCGATTACGATTAGCCGCCAGGTAATAGGCAGTTCCCAAAGCGATTGCTGTATGTCCATCATGTCCGCAAGCATGCATCCTTCCACGATGTAGTGAACGATAAATAACATCGTTTTCTTCCTGGATGGGCAATGCGTCCATATCTGCCCTTAAGGCAATTGTAGGACCTGGCAAATCTCCTTCGATAAGAACTGAAAGTCCAGTTTTAGCGATCCCGGTCTGGGGTTCAAGTCCTATTTCTCTGAGCTTTTGCTCAACAAATTGCCCTGTCAAAATCTCGAGAAAGCCTAATTCTGGATATTGATGTAAATGACGTCTCCAGTCGATTATTGTTTGTTCTAACTGCTTAATCTCAGGACGAATTTTACGGGATTCAATATCAGTTTCGGCGATGGTGCTCATGGACTAAACCTTTGGATATCTTAATTCTTAATCAATATATCAATTAAAATGAAAAGAGGAGACTATAAAACAAACAGCCTCCCTCTCTTCATTTTATGATCTATTTCTCAAGCTTGATAAAAAAAGCTTAAATGGTAAAGGGTTTGTTTCCAAGGGTGAGCCTGAATTTCTCTGATTACAGTTTGACCATTCCACGAGAGATCTGGAATATTTAGATCTATTTTTGTTTTATTGACGAAAGCATGTCTTAAGAGAGCATATGCTTCTTTTTCTGGTAGGACTAAAGAAACAGATTCAGTTCCTTTATGTCCGTAGAGAGTAGCCGGAATGAGTCCCTTTCTTCTTAAAGCATTAGGCTTAATGTTTTCGGGTCTTTTCTGGCATTCAAGTGCGATGGTCATCGTCAGTCTCCTAATTTATTAAAGTATTATGTGCTAAATCACCATTGGGGTCTAACAGGGCACGCTTAGGTCCATGAATTGGATCTTCAACAATGATTGTTTGATCCCTGCTGGCACCTAAGGATACTATGGCAATTGGCACTTCCGTCAATTCTGCTAAAAATTTCAGATATTTCAGTGCTTGCTTGGGCAGGTCTTCTAAAGTCCTACAATCAACTGTTGACTTTTTCCAGCCGGGCATAGTTTTATAAATGGGCTCACAACGTGCAAATTCTTTAGCATTGCTTGGAAAATGATTACAGATTTTTCCATCTAGCTTATAAGCTACACAGACCTGAATTTCATCTAATTCGTCAAGAATGTCAAGCTTGGTGATAGCTAGGCAATCTAGTCCATTAATTCTCACAGCATATCTACCTATTACAGCATCGAACCAGCCACAACGTCTCCTGCGACCAGTTGTAGTCCCAAATTCAGAACCACGATCACAAAGATATTGTCCCATTTCTCCATGAATCTCGGTGGGAAAAGGTCCTTCTCCTACTCTGGTAGTATAAGCTTTTGCCACACCGATGACACGATCTATCATTGTAGGACCAATTCCAGAACCTACGCAAGCCCCTCCGGCAATTGGACTCGAAGATGTCACATATGGATATGTTCCATGGTCTAAATCTAAAAGAGTACCCTGAGCTCCCTCAAAGAGAATATTTTTACGCTTCAAAATAGCTTCGTAAATCCTGAGAGAACTGTCAATTACATAGGGTTTGAGTTGCTCAGCATATCCTATGTATTCATCAATGACACTGATTGGATCTAGTGGCTCCAAGTCGTATAACTTTTCCAAAATGACATTTTTGTAGTTGACAGTCCATTCCAGTTTTTGACGCAGACTATCTTCGTTCATCAGGTCTATAATTCGTATGCCAGTTCTTTCAGATTTATCGGCATAAGTAGGTCCTATTCCTCTTCCTGTTGTACCGATTCTGTGCTTACCTCTTCTTGCTTCTGAAGCTTGATCGATAATCCGATGGTAAGGCATCGTTACATGGGCAGTCTGCGAAACTCTAAGATTTTCTGTAGAAACATTCAATCTAGCGAGCTGAGCGATCTCCTCTAGCAGAACTTTAGGATCAACAACAGTCCCAGAGCCAATAATACATTCTTTATCTTTATACAATATCCCAGAGGGGATCAAGTGCAGTTTGAATGTTTGCCCTTGTACTACCAGCGTATGGCCGGCATTTACACCCCCCTGAGATCTCACTATCACATCGGCAGAGCGGCTGAGTAAGTCCGTAATCTTGCCTTTTCCTTCATCGCCCCACTGGGCACCTATGACAATGACGTTAGCCAAGGTTCTTTTATTGCTTTATTTTTAATATTGACACAAACTAATACTTATAGCAAAGTTCAACATGATTGTCAATGCCACCTAAGACATGTTAAGAAAAGCTACCAAGTTTAACGCTTGATTGCAGGATCTTTTAACAAGACCATGGAAGTGTTATCGTCTGACCAAATTAGTTTATTAGTCCATCATGAAAAAAGATGTTTTAACGGCCGGATTAACCGCAGCATTAGGAGCTGGAATAGTAACATCCTGGTGTGTCGGGCAGGGACAAAATCCTTTTTTAGCTCTCTTGATTACCTTGGTGGCAGGATGTTTTGGGGCTCTTTGTCATCAGGCTGATTTAATTTAATTGCCTTGGCACTTCTACGCTCATGAAATCATGTGCAAGGATTGTATTGGGGAAAATTGTTCTAGCCTCTTCAAGTAAGTGATTTAACTGTATTGAATTACCGGGAGCATAACGGGGACTAAAGTGGGTCATTATTAGTTGTTTCACCCCTGCATTGAGTGCCACCTGAGCGGCCATGGTAGAGGTCGAGTGGAGTCTTTCAAAAGCCAGAGAAGCATCCTGGTGAGAAAAGGTCGCTTCATGGATGAGAATATCGGATCCACTCGCTAATTCAACTGCTGAATCGCAATAGACTGTGTCAGTACAATATACTACCTTACGACCTGCTTCGGTTGGTTCGCAAAGATCTTGACCTCTAATTCTACGTCCATCCTCTAATGTTATGGTCTGTCCGTTCTTGAGTTTGCCGTAGAGTGGTCCTGGGGAGATGCCAAGAGATTTCGCCTGCTCAACCCTAAAACGACCAGGCCTATCTTTTTCTTTTACTGCGTAGCCGAAAGCCGGTATGCGGTGTTTGAGTGGTAAGCATCTTACGGAATATTCCTCATCTTCGTAAAGCAGCCCCGAACCGGATACATGGATCTTAAGGCGATGACTGAAGTGGGTATGGGAATAACGAGTACAGGCTTTAAGGTAGTCTTCCAAGCCGGGTGGTCCGTAAATCTCTATATGCTGACCGTTGCCTGCCAATCCGCAACTAGCAAGCAAGCCCATCAATCCAAAAATATGATCCCCGTGCATATGAGTGATAAAAATCTTGCTCAACTGCGATACTTTAACCTCAGATCGGAGAATTTGGTGCTGCGTTCCCTCTCCGCAATCAAATAACCAGACCTCGGCCCTTTGAGACAAACGCAAAGCTAAACTAGAAACATTGCGAGCTCTCGTGGGTACTCCTGAACTTGTACCTAAGAATGTGATTTCCACCTTATTATTTAAATTATTTAGACTGTCAGAAATCTTTTGCCGAGTTAATATTTTCTACCACTATACAGTTATTTCCTCTCTAAGGTCCAAAAAGGAAAAGTTTGGTTCGGGTTTATTGCGACACCGTGCAGATTATTTTGAGCAAAGGCGTAATCTTTGCTTTGCCAAAGAGGAATATAGGGGACATCATGAGCAATGAGTTTCTGAATTTGTATGAAAGTTTTCTGGCGTAATTTGGGATCTTGCTCCTTTCTTTCTCGATTAAGTAATTCGTTCATCTTGCTACTGTAGTAAAAAGAGCCTTGACTCTGGGATCCACCTTTTTGACATCCGTTTACAGATGAGCCACTAGAACAGAATAAAAAAGGATAGACATAATTATCTGCATCCAGAAAATCAGGATACCAATTAGCTATAGAGCTACTGTAGATACCTTCGGATATATTATGAAAAAATGCTGCTGATGCTATACTTTTAGGCTCAAAAATGAGCATTCCTTCTAAATCTTTTTTGGCCAAGGCTCTGAGCAAGGCGGCTAAAAGACTTGAATTAAGTGAGCCGGAACTATACCATATCTCAACATTGGCAGGTTCACTACTGGAAAAGCCTGCTTCAATTAGCAGTTTTCGGGCTAAAGCAATATTTTGTTTGCCAAAGACGGCTCTAGAGACTCCAAAGCTATCAGGAATCAGACTGTATACTGGCTCGCCCTGTCCTTGCAGGATCCGTTGAACCAAGAAAGGTCGATCAATCATTGCCCCAATAGCCTGTCGAACCTTAAGAGCTTTTAGTGGGTTCATAAGCAGATTGAGACTGAGATAATTGATTGCAGAACCTCTACCTTCAATGATTTGCAATTTTTTATTCTTTGAATAATCAGACTGTAGTTTTGCTACCTGCTGGGTTGCTAGGGCTTGATAGGCAACATCGACTGTACCAGTTATTAGGGCATTGTAGAGATTTGCAGGATTACCTGGGTAAATCTGCACCAATAATTTTGTATTTTTTGGTTTTCTACCCCAGTATTTAGCAAAGGCTTCTAGACGTATATGATCACTGGTAATCTCCAAAAGCCTATAAGGGCCAGTACCAACAAACTTAGCGGGATTGAACTTTCCTTCCCCTATTTGATAGGCAATTGGTGAAATTGCACAAGTACCTGGAAAAGCCAATAGGGCCGGGAAAGCGGCAAAGGGTTGTTTCAGTCGAAGTGTCAATTCATAGGGGCCAGTCGGCTCTATCTTTTCCAATGTTTCTGAGAGAAGAAATGAAGGAGCTCCTCCATTTTTGATAAAGCGCCGAAGACTAAAAGCCATAGCCTTGGCGTTGAAGGCAGTTCCATCATGAAAAAGCACTCCTTTTCTAAGTTTTATCCTATAGGTCAATCCGTCATCGCTGACCTCTGGGAAATTTTCAGCCAATTGTGGCTTAAGTTTTGTAGTGCCCAGTTCGTAGGTATAAAGAGTATCTCCCAAATTGTAGATGATCATAAGACTGGCTAGATCATAGCTATCAGCAGGGTCGACTCCTCGGGGGCTCAGTGTAGTACCTAAAGTGATGGGGCGATTAAGGCTCTTTGGTCCCGGCTGAGACTGACAACCTACCAGCAACAATGGTACTAATAACAGGAAAATACCAGAACTTCTCATTTTTGACATTGGATTACCTGTAGACTGCCGCCAGCATATAGTTTTTCTCTTATCTCGCGATAACCAGTTGACTCGAGCAATTGCTTTAAATCAGTATTGAGAAATTGCCTGGCGGTTTCTGTTTCAAATAAAAAAATAAATAGACTTAAAGCCGGCCAGACAAGAGAATTTATAGGGCGGTGAAGATCTAGAAAGACAAAATATCCTCCAGGTCTTAAAACTCGATAAACTTCCCTAAATATCTGTTCCAATTCGACCAAATCCATCTCGTGCATAGCAACACTACTGTGGACAATATCAAAGCTGGAATCATCAAATGGTATATCCTGAGCCAGAGCTTCGACATATTTGGCTAAAGGCACCAATCTAGCTGCCCTCTCAAGAGCTCTAGCAGATGCATCTAGCCCTGTTACATTAGGAAAACTCTGTATTAGGTATTGAGTGGCCTGACCACCTCCACAGCAAAGATCTAGAACCCGACTCTCTCTAGAAAGTCTTAGCTCTTGGAATGGCAAAAAGTGAAATAGCTTTTCTCCCCCTATCATGGAGGCAGCGACAAAGGAGATACCGTTATAAAGAGCAGGAAACTGATAGCTCCATTTTCTTAGAATCGTAGCCACAAATAAGTCCTCTTGTTCGGGTCTTGTGTTGTTGGCAAGCCTTGATTTAGATATTCATTTTACCGAAAAGATCCCAAGATATGTCACTGTATTTTTCATCTGTTGTGGAGAGAAATTGACAGGAATTGACCATAACCCCCATCGTCATCAAGTGGTAGAGATACCTCCAACACAAGGTTCCCTATATTCTCTGATATTTACCGGGATAAGTGGGACAATTTTGTTGAGAGCTTTGGATTTACCGACTGGATAGCGCAATGGACTTTTAAGCATATAAGCAGTAAGTCAATCTAGAGCGAATATCATTGTATATTAATTGACAGGTATAATAATTCTTTGTTATTATAGTATTGCCTTATGTTTATTTAAAGCACAAGCAATTTCAATTAATCGATGTTTTTCTATGAAATTCGTAAAAATAAACTTTAATTTCTCAAAAAATAGAAGTTTACTTTCTGAAAGTTTAGAGCTACTATCATTACTAGAAACTGAATCTTTATTAAAAATCCCTAAATTTAAACGTTTTTCAGAAATAAAAAATCAAGTTAATAATACTGGAACTTATTGGCAAACTGTTGATGAATTATCTTATGGAGCTAAAATAGCATGGCGAAATAGTACCAGATGTATTGGACGAAACTATTGGCAATCCCTAGAAGTTCGAGATCGTCGAGATTTGAACAATCCACATGAAATATTTGATGCTTTGGTAGAGCATTTAGAATTAGCTACAAACAATGGACGAATCCGTCCGTTTATGACTGTCTTTAGACCTCAAAAACCTAATCATCCAGGTATCAGAATTTGGAATGAACAATTAATTCGCTACGCAGGTTATAAACAATCTGATGGTTTTGTAATTGGTGATCCAAAAAATATAGAATTTACCAAAATGGTTAAACAAATGGGATGGAAAGGTGCTCAAGGTACTCCTTTTGATATTTTGCCAATTGTTATCCAAATGCCTAGTCAAGAACCTGAAATGTTTGAGTTACCTCCGAGTGTAGTACTTGAGGTGCCAATTCAGCATCCTGAATATCCTTGGTTTGCTGAATTAGAACTGAAATGGCATGCAGTACCGTTGATAAGCAATATGATGCTTGATGTTGGCGGAATAAAATATACGGCAGCCCCTTTCAATGGCTGGTATATGGGCACTGAAATTGGATCACGGAACTTTGGAGATAAATCCCGTTATAATCTATTACCTATTATTGCAAAAAAAATACATTTGAATAATTTTCAAAATCATCGGACATTGTGGATAGATCGATCTTTAGTAGAATTAAATATTGCCGTTCTATACTCATTTCATCAAGCTGGCGTAACTATCGTTGATCATCACACAGAAAGTTACAATTTTATAAAATTCGAGAAAAAAGAAAATTCAAATCAGAGAACTGTTTATGCAGATTGGTCTTGGATTGTACCTCCAATGTCTGGTTCTGCAACTCCGGTTTTTCATCGTACTTATCAAAACATTGAACTAAAACCCAATTTCTTCTATCAACCTGACCCTTGGCTACCATATGACTCTCAATATAAATCCAAATCTTCTTGTCCTTTTAAATTTAAACTTTAAACCTTTATCATTTATCATTTTTATATTTGAAAATTCCTAGCTCAATACATGGCCAATATATATAATCTAGAGCAGCTCAATGAGATCATTCGAAAAGATCCCCAACATTGGCGTCCATTGGTTTTTACCAACGGTTGCTTTGATCTTTTGCACCTGGGCCATATAAGATATCTAGAAACTGCAAAAAGCTTAGGTAATAAATTGATTGTAGGAGTTAACAGTGACCAATCGGTAAATCAGATTAAACCGAACAAAGGACGTCCCATTATACCTGAACTACAAAGGTTAGAAGTTCTAGGTTCCTTGCGCTGTGTCGATGGTGTTGTCCTCTTTGCGCAAAAAACCGCAGATGAATTGATTAAGGTGTTGCAACCTGATATCTATGCCAAAGGAGGCGATTACAATATCCAAACCCTGCCTGAAACCTCTAGTGTTGCTAAATATGGCGGAAAAATAGAACTGATCAACATAGAAGTTCCCACCTCCACCAGTAAAATCATCGAAAAGATCCGTGACGCTTGTTTTTAAACCCCTAAAACAGCTAATATGCAGAATGAATATCTAGTTCAAAACTGATGCTTGACCTTGCCCAGCTTGAAAATCAACTCGCCCAGGAGTCAGAAAAAAATCAACTTCAATTGATTGCCAAGTTAGAAACTCTTGATTCATCTGGCTTGGATGTTTTGGGCAAATTTCTTCTGTCTCAGAAAGATAAGGGATCCAATCCCGCTATTGGCAAGGCCTATCAAATACTTTACCAAGCTCAAACACCCGAAACCTTGACCCTTCTATCAGAAAATTTTCCCTGTGGCATTGTGCCGCTTGTTTCTGAGCGGGGTATTGATTACCTTGAATTGCAAAGGTTTTTGGCCGATAGGGATTTTCAACAGGCCGATACCCTTACTAGGATTAAAATGTGTGAATTGGCTGGAGAGGGAGCTATCAAACGAAAATGGGTCTATTTTACCGAGGTCAAGCAATATCCTGCAGCTGATCTCAATACTTTAAATTCTCTCTGGTTGAACTATTCAGAAGGTAAGTTTGGCTTTTCAATTCAGCGTAATCTCTGGATATCGGTCGGTAGAGACTATAACAAGCTCTGGCCTAAGATCGGTTGGAAAAACGGTAATAGCTGGACCAAATACCCCCATGGGTTTACTTGGGATTTATCTGCTCCAGTAGGACATCTCCCTCTGCTCAATCAACTTAGAGGAGTCAGGGTAACTGATGCCATTTTTACACACCCACTATGGTACCAAAAAGTATAGTAATTCTAAATCAATAAGATGTACGCGATAAAGTCATCTAGAACAAAAATTGGCTAGAATTCTATTTAGAACATTAAATTAATACCCAATCAAAGGATATCAGTAAAAGTTATGACTCTTTTTGATCGCATCAGTCGAGTTCTCCGCGCTAACATTAACGACCTCGTCAGTAAAGCTGAAGATCCCGAAAAAATCCTTGAACAAGCTGTAACGGATATGCAAGAGGATCTGGTACAACTGCGCCAGGCAGTAGCCAGAGTCATTGCCGAACAGAAAAGATCCCAGATGCAATATGATCAAAACCAGGAAGAAGCGCAAAAATGGCAGGAAAGAGCGCAATTGGCTATTACCAAAGGAGACGAATCTCTAGCTAGAGAAGCTCTGGTACGTAAAAAAACTCATGCCGATACTGCTGGAATCTTGAAAACCCAATTAGAACAGCAAACCTCTCAGGTTGATACATTAAAGCGCAATTTGATTGCCTTAGAGGGTAAAATTCAAGAAGCCAAAACCAAAAAAAGTATGCTCCAAGCGAGATCTCAAGCCGCTAAAGCATCAGAAGCTCTTCAGAATACTCTTGGTAATATTGGAACCAGCAGCGCAACGGGAGCTTTTGAGAGAATGGAGAACAAGGTCATTGAAGCTGAAGCACGTTCTCAAGCCGCAGCTGAATTGGGTGGCGTAGGAATCGAGCGACAATTTGCTGAATTAGAAGGCTCTGATGACGTCGAGAAAGAATTGGCTCAGCTCAAAGCCGCATTGGTGCAGCCAAGCTTGCCGCCGGCAGAAACCAAGACTCATGAGGCATCTGGTCCAGTAATCGATAGTGAACTTGATCAATTGAAAAAAGCGCTTAAAGACTCCTAAAGACCATATCCATTATCCAAATCAGAAAACTGAAAGAATATGTCATTATTCGATCGTATTGGGAGAATCTTTCGAGCCAACGTCAGTGATCTAATTAGCAAAGCTGAAGATCCCGAAAAAATTCTGGAACAAGCTGTGATGGATATGCAAGATGACCTGGTTAAACTGCGCCAGGCAGTGGCCAGGATCATTGCTGAACAAAAGAGATCTCAAATGCAATATAGCCAGAATCTGGAAGAATCTCAAAAATGGCAACAAAGAGCTGAGCTGGCTTTGGGTAAAGGAGATGAGACACTTGCTAGAGAAGCGCTGATCCGTAAGAAGACATATAACGATACGGCTCTAGCATTCAAGAGCCAACTAGAACAGCAAGGCACTCAGGTTGATAGTCTCAAGCGCAGTTTGATTTCTCTAGAAAGTAAAATTCAACAGGCCAAGACTAAAAAAAATCTCCTCCAAGCGAGATCTCAAGCCGCCAAGGCTTCTGAAGCATTGCAGAATACCTTGGGTAACATGAGTACTGGTAGTGCTACTGCTGCTTTTGAGAGAATGGAAAACAAGGTCATCGAGTCCGAATCACGCTCTCAAGCTGCTGCCGAATTGGCTGGACTGGGGTTAGAACAGCAGTTTGCCTCACTCGAAGGCTCTAGTGAGATTGAGGATGAATTAGCCAAGATGAAAGCCACTCTTTCGGGAAGTTCCCCTGACCAGCAAGCCTTAAATGCCTACAATGAAAAAGCTGGTTCTAATCCGAGATATGATGAGTTCAAATCCAGCAAAGATAATCCAAAAGATCTCTAGGCGATTAGGATTATCCTAAAATAGTTGAGCTTGAGAGTCTGTTTCAGGGTAATCTGATTGTTATTGATTAAAAAAAATTATGAGTTCAGTTTTAGAAATCACTGATAAAGAATTTGCCAAAGAGGTTTTAGAAGCCCCTGGTAATGTTCTGGTTTACTTCTGGGCAGGTTGGTGTGGACCATGTCGTCTCGTTTCGCCATCAATTCAATGGGCAGCAGATACCTACAGCGATCGCCTCAAAGTCGTCAAGTTAGAAATTGATCCCAATCCTAATTCGGTAGGCCATTGTAAGGTTGAAGGTGTGCCTGCTTTAAGATTATTTAAAGATCATGAGATTTTTAGTACTTTTGAAGGTGCTCTCAGCCGAAAGCAGTTAGAAGAATTCCTCAATTCCAATCTTGCCTAATTGATTTTTTTTCATGCAATTTGCTCAAAGATTGACTAATTTTAAAAGCAATGTTTTTGCAGATATGAGCATGGCTAAAACAAGAGCCAAAAAAACTGGCAAGGAGATCATAGATCTTTCTGTAGGCTCTAGCGACTTACCGGTAGACCCCCATATTGCTAAAGCCATAGCGCAATCTCTAGAAGACCCTGCAACTTATGGTTATCTTTTGCATGATGGAACTAGAAAATTCAGAGAGGCAATAGCCCAGTGGTATATCAAGCGTTATGGAATTGAAGTTGACCCTGAAACAGAGATTTTGACACTGATCGGCTCTCAGGAAGGGACTGCTCATCTGCCATTGGTGATTCTTGATCCGGGAGATTATGCTCTGTTGCTCGATCCTGGCTATCCTTCTCATGCTGGAGGCGTTTATTTAGCCAGTGGAAAAATATATCCTTTGATTTTGAGAGTACAAAATAAGTTTTTGCCGGATTTTAGTGAAGTCCCCACTGCAATTCTGGAACAAACAAAATTGATGATCCTCAGCTATCCTCACAATCCAACAACAGCAACAGCAACCAGGACTTTTTTTGAGAATGCACTGGAGTTTTGCCAAAAATGGGGAATAGTCTTGGCACATGATTTTCCCTATATGGATATGGTCTACGAAGGAATAGAAGCCCCTCCATCAATCTTACAGATTGACCACCAGAAAAAGCTCTCTATCGAGTTTTTTACTTTTTCTAAATCCTACAATATGGGTGGATTGCGAATTGGTTTTGCTATAGGCAACTCCCAATTGATTGATGGATTAAGGCAGGTTAAAGCAGCTATAGATTTCAATCAATACGTGGGGATAATCAATGGAGCAATTGTAGCTCTCGATAGTCCCGTTCAAAATATCAGAAAAACTGTAAGTATTTTCCAACAGAGACGAGATAAATTATTAACTACTCTTTCTGGGCACGGCTGGCATATCCCAGTTCCCACATCAACAATGTATGTCTGGGCAAAGATTCCAGAGAATATATCTGCAAGTTCTTTGGAATTTTGCCTACAATTGGTAGGATCGACCGGAGTAGCTATTTCCCCGGGCAGTGGATTTGGCAGGACAGGAGAGGGATATGTGCGTTTTGCTCTGGTTAGAGATAGCGATACTTTAGAGTTGGCAGCCCAGAAAATCGCTACTTTTCTCACTGGAATGGGTTAATGCGCTTAAAGTTGTTATTGAGCTTTCTGCTAAGTATTTTGTTGATCTCGATTCCATTGGTCAACATGGCCAAGGCAACCAATTATCTCTTCTATGATCCAAACAGGCAGCCAGTAACCCTTGATCGCTTTGTTCCGCAATGGTTGATTTATGCTAATACGGGAGGAGACCAATCTTGGCACAAATCCCCCCCAGCGACGGTATTAGATACTTTGGCTGAACTTGATATTGTCGATGGTTACAGTAACTATGGTGGACTGAGGATTGCCAATAAAGAATTCCCCAAACTCTCTCGTTCAAATGGCTATACTCTCAGCTTTAATGTGGAAATCGTTAAAGAAGTACATACTCGACCAGAAAGAGCGGGCTTTAGTGTAATCATACTGAGCCAAGATGTAAAAAACAAAACTTATACTAGTTTAGAAATTGGTTTTCAACAAAATAGAATCTTTCTACAAAATGATCAACCATTATTTGGCCGCCAGGCAGCTCAAGAAAATCTAAAATTTAATCCCGTTGGAACAGGTACAATTGAGTATCAAATTAAAGTAAAAGATGATCGTTATGTTCTTTGGAGTGGGAATCGACTGTTATTAGAAGGTAAACTGCGAGACTATACCAAATTCATTGGATTACTTAATCCTTACCGCTTTCCCAGTTTTATCTTTCTAGGTGATGATACAACTTCGGCAGGAGCCAAAATCAATCTAGGCAAAGTGGTTTTGCAAGTAAACTAAATAATCCCTAGCAAAGCTCCTTTAGCTTCTCAATGAAAAGCTTCTCTCCCAAGTACTCATCCTTTTTCCACTGATCTATTGAATCATTATCAGTGGCATCATCTGATATATATTTGTAGCAAGTCCACTCAATTCCAAATGAATAGGCTACAGCAGCTATGGCAAATAATTCCATATCGACTAGGTCAACGTGATTATCTATAAGCCAATCATCCTTACCCTCAACAAAGCTATCACCAGTTGCACATAATATTAGTTTTTCTGAAGTTTTTTGAAAAATTCATCAGAAAGTCTCATGTATTTTGCCCCTCTCCCCCCTGTACAGTTTTCGATATATACGCTATTATATTTATATAAGCCGATTTAGGAGTGGACAGCAATGGCTACAGTAGTTGGACTCGACACCCAGCTAGCGATTTTCAATTAAATACCGACAAGCCTCTCCGATGAGAGGGGTTTTGTCATATCCTTATAGGAGGAAGCGATATGAACGAATCAGAACGACAGCAGGTGGCAGAAGCGGCCGAGATTATTATCCGAGGCATTGCTCACCAAGTACCTTTTGGCGCATTATATGTCCAGGCTGCCAAGGCGATCAAATTCTGGGCTGTGTTGGATACCCAAGGATGCAATACCAGGGAGATCGCCAATCGTGTATTGGAAAAGTACGGGCAGTCAGTGACACCCAGTAAAATTTCCAATATCAACGAATACCTGAGCATCCTGAAAGAAAATGGCGTAGAGCTGATATCTGAATCCGCCCACGACAATACAAGGTCAAGGATATGGAGCGTACCTGCCACCAAGCCAAAAGCTCCAGAAATAATTCCTGAAGCTCCTCTGTATCAAATTGTCAAAAGCTAGCTCAGCAGCATTTTTTGAGCAGTCTGGCAGTTGAGGACGCGAGCGCTAGGGCAATTGCCAGCCATCACCAAAGATAGTTCCATTATACTGCCCAGATTTTGAATAAAATTCGTTGGGATTATTCGAAAATGGTACAATACCTCTTGGTGCCATAGATCCAGTAATCATATCACGTTGTATTGTTTTTTTGACTTGTACCAATCCTGACAAGCCCGAATTAATTTTACCGGCAGTGCCATAGTTGATAATCAATTGTGGTTGATATTTTTGAATAGCCTTGAAAACAGCCAAGGCCGCATTGATTTTTCCCATGCCCGAATATATTACCGGTATCTCAGCAGATAATGACTGAGGATTTAATTCACTTTCCAGGGCAACTATGATCACTATAGGGGTTGTGTTGGTCATAATATTAGTATTTTGATTGATTTATTCTTTTTTATCAAAGAAAGATTTAAGATCTATATTAGGGTGATTAGGGTGTTTCCCGATATAGTTTTTCTAAGTTTAAACTGCAATCATGACTACCAATGAAAATATTGAAAACGTAGTAATTATAGGCTCAGGACCTGCCGGTTTAACAGCTGCTATCTATGCCGCCAGGGCTAATCTTAAACCTGTTGTTTTGGAAGGTTTGAGCGCTGGCGGATTGCCTGGTGGTCAGTTGATGACCACAAATGAGGTTGAAAATTTCCCAGGTTTTCCAGAGGGTATCACTGGACCTGATTTGATGCAGAGGATGAAAACTCAAGCTCAGCGGTGGGGAAGCCAATGCTACCTTGAGGATGTAATTAGCGTTGATCTCAAGCAAAGGCCATTTATAATTAAAACTGCTGAAAGAACTATCAAAACCCACGGACTTATTGTAGCCACTGGAGCTACCGCTAAGCGTTTGCAATTGCCAAGCGGCGAACTCTACTGGAACAATGGGATTTCAGCTTGTGCTATTTGTGATGGTGCTACCCCTTTCTTTAGGGGTGTAGAATTGGCAGTTATCGGAGGAGGAGATACAGCGGCAGAAGAGGCAGTATATCTTACCAAATACGGCTCAACAGTTCATTTAATAGTCAGAAGAAATGAAATGCGCGCCAGCAAGTCGATGCAAGAAAGAGTGCTGCAAAATCCCAAAATTATAGTGCATTGGAATAAAGAAATTCTTGATGTTTATGGAGATGGATTGCTACTCAAGGGAATCAAGCTACTCGATAAAGAGACTCAACAACAACAAGATCTCCCGATTGCAGGACTTTTCTTTGGTATCGGACATACCCCCAATACTGCTATATTTAACAATCAACTGGAATTAGACCAAGGTGGCTATCTAATTGTCAAGCCCGGTACAGTAGAAACTTCAGTCGCTGGGGTCTATGCAGCAGGAGACATACAAGATTATTATTATCGTCAAGCTGTTACTGCAGCAGGCACCGGATGTATGGCAGCACTTTCGCTTGAGCGTTGGTTATCAGAACATAACTTAATCCAAGAATATCAGCAAGTTCAAACAAATCCCCAAGAATCATCTGGTCAAGCTAAAAAACAAAGCGAACAAGTTGAATTCGATCCAAGAGAAACTAATTACTATGGAGGTTA
The DNA here is from genome assembly GCA_903869185.1 of uncultured cyanobacterium. Lineage (GTDB taxonomy): Bacteria > Cyanobacteriota > Cyanobacteriia > Cyanobacteriales > Microcystaceae > CAISPN01. The sequence continues at coordinate 28,225 of CAIPYC010000199.1, forward strand.
TGCCTTGCGTAAGCTCTTTCATGATAGTGAACGATTGTTAATAGTCAAGTATATTTCGTCTTCATGCGGTCCTTGCAAAGCTCTTAAACCCATACTGGAGAGACTTGCCCAAGAATATCAAGGCAAGATACACCTGGTGGAAATTGACATAGAAGCCGATCCCGAAATAGCTCAGATGGGGCAGGTCACAGGAACTCCGACGGTGCAATTTTTCCAAAATAAAGAATTAATTAAAGAAATCAAAGGTGTCAAAGGAAGTAACGAGTTCAAAGAAACAATAGACGCGCTTCTTACGTCCTATGCCAAAACTTAGATCGTATTTTATTTAAGTTTGTCCTGAACAGATTTTTAGCTTTCTAGACAAATTAAAATATACTGTAGTGAAACAACATATGACTCCTTTTGCATTTCTAGGTAGAATGTCCAAGGATTAGTAAAGGGGTTTAGTGTTTGTGTGAGGAGTTAAGTGAATGAATTTTCGTGACGATGCCCTGGAAGTTCTCGAGCGAACAAGTAGAACTTTCTATATACCTATTAGTCGTCTACCTGGACAACTACTGGATTCAGTTGCCTCAGCCTATCTTTGTATGAGGGCTATTGATGAAGTTGAAGATCATCCAGATATTGACAACTCAACCAAGGCAAGGATACTACGCCAAATGAGTGCCGACCTTCAATCAGGAGTTGGAGGTATTGCCCCAGATGATTTCTGTAGAAGAATACTCAAATACGAGCATATCTTACCTGAAGTATCTTTGCGTCTGGGGGAGTGGTCTCTTTTGGCACCTGAGTCTATTGCTCCTAGGATTTGGGATTCTACTGCTGCCATGGCAGACCGCATGGCCTATTGGTCTGAACAAAACTGGAAAATTCAAACCCAAACCGATCTTGACCATTACACATTCAGTGTAGCTGGGGCAGTCGGCTTGCTTCTATCAGATTTATGGGCTTGGTATGATGGAACTCAAACTAACCGTTCCCAGGCTATTGGTTTTGGACGTGGTCTGCAAACGGTCAACATCCTGCGCAATCAATCAGAAGATCAAATCCGTGGAGTTACATTCTTTCCTGAGAACTGGACTACCAAGGAAATGTTTGTCTATGCCAGAGCTAATCTGCATTTGGCTGACCAATATACCAAATCCCTACCTGAAGGACCGGCTTTGGATTTTTGTAAAATTCCCCTAGCTCTAGCCCATGGAACTTTAGAGGTTCTATCTTTGGGTAAAGAAAAACTCTCTCGCTCTGATGTTATGGCTCTGGTGGAACGGACTAGTTAAAATATTTCTTCTCTAGATGATAACTTCTGCCATAAAATGTTGTAGTTAATCAGTAGCATTCTATAATTAACATTAACTACCTCAATGAAAATCAAAACATAAATAAAGCTTATGTACTTAGATCTACTTTTAGCAAAACTACCCGAAGCCTATCAAGTCTTTAGTCCATTAATAGATGTGCTGCCAGTGATTCCAATATTCTTTTTGCTCTTGGCCTTCGTTTGGCAGGCAGCTGTCGGATTCAGGTAGGATATTTTATTTTCTGTTCTTTGTAAATGCTTTGATTAAAAGGGTGCCTGCGAAGGTACCCCTTTTTTTGTATAGAATTGATTTTTAAAGGGGAATTAACTCAGGAAAGTTGGGAAGTATTTGATCATTAGTGAGTTCATCACCAAGCTTGCTGGGAGAAAAGTAAACTCCAATAGCTTCTAGTTTGCCTTGATAGTGGAGATTTATCAAGACCTTGAGGGCAGTAGTGAGCGCATCTCTTGCGGCCAGGTTGGTTTCAAGTTCGGGAACCTCACCAATATAAGCAACAGAGATCATTACTACTATATTGCCGGTTACTGGAATAGTCAAGGGTGATTCTTGTAGATCCTCTACTGTAGATTCAAGTTCAGAGCCACTTTTGAAACGACTGATTGAATCGGTTGATAGGCTATTGAAATAATCACCCGCTTCGCCCTCATCCCAAAAAACATCTCCTTCGTTGTGGGCAGACTGCCAAAAAGCATCCATCTGAAGAAGATTTTCACAGATAGTAACTAGGCTTTCTCCTACGCTCTCTAAATCTCCTTGAGATTCTATGGCAGATCTTCCTGCTTGATTGAGGATTCCAAGCAAAGGAGCTATTTCTTTGCCGGTTAAATGCAAAAAGATACGGCATACAACATAACGGTTTTTGCCAGTAAATTTATTGAGGCGGTCTCTCCAAGAAGTCATGATTTTTTAGTTATTTTAAAATTTTATAAATGCAACCAGAAGTACAAGTCTCCAGAATTTCTACCGCTTCTAGTCCTGGCAGTCCTGCAAGTTCTAGTTTTTCATAGATCCAGCGGGCTAATTCTTCACTAGTGGGGTTTTCTAGTTGGGTTGATTCATTAAGGTAAAAGTGATCTAAGTAATTCTGCCTTATCGGCTCTATATAGGATTTAATCAAGCCAAAATCCATCAACATTCCCTCTTGGGGACCTGATGATTGAAGTTGATTTCCCTTGATATAGACCCTGCCCACCCAGCTATGTCCATGTAAGCGACGACATTTGCCGTCATATTTGGGCAGTATATGTGCTGCCTCAAAACGAAATTCCTTGTATATACTCCACTGCGATTGCATAATCCTAATTCTAGCAATTTAGTTGACATCCTCTGACGCCTAGAGGGACAAGATTCCTTTAGAACAAACTCAACTGACAAAGTTTAAAGGGGGTTGACGCTTCATAGGAAACAGCTTGTTTTGTCACAAGACCAACATTTCCTCCACTTCCGTTTAAAGTTAGTGAAGGAGTTACCCTCCTGACTGCCCTGACACATCTAACTAAATTACGCACAGGTTAAGAAACGAATGCAAGAGAACCAAATTCGATTAAAGAACTCTTGCTCAGTCCGCTTAGAAGCAAAAACTGGTTCGGGATCTTTGGGGAGAAGAAGAATAGGCATAAGAAGTTCTCGTCCCTTATGAAAAAACACTTGGAGACAACGTAAACCAATTTCAAGATAACTAATACCACATCGCCAATGAGGATCAACTTGCTCTCTTAAACCAGGAACACTCACAGCCATACCTTGAGTAGTACCAAAAAGAAGTGCAATAGCGGCAATGAAATATAAGCGTTGATTGTGCATCGAATAAACGTGGAATGATAATACAACAAGTGAGTATTTTACTTGTTATAGCAATAGCCAGAGCTTATAGAGAAGAAACCATAAGAATATGCTCGATAGCATCTCGAAGGCTATTAAATTGATCAAGACATTTACGAATGCGACTTTTGAGCCAAGACCAACATTGTTCTATCTTGTTAAAGTCAAGAGATTATAGAAGGTTAAAAAAAGCTTAACCGTATCTTATCTTGAATTTAACCTCTCCTCATTAGGATTGAGAGTGATTATGTAAATTCAATTGGCAATTCTATGATCATCAAGACAGTTTTTTCGCTCTCACTAGCTGCTGCCGCTTCTCTATTGGCCAGTCCAATCTTGGCGGCTAACTCCACCGAAGGAATTCCCTATTTCGATCACCAGTTTGTAATTATGATGGAAAATCATGGTTACAGCCAGATCATTGGCAGTCAGTATACTCCTTATATCAATCAATTGGCTACCACGGATAACTTGGCTACAAATTATTACGCAGTAACCCATCCCAGCTTGCCCAATTATATTGCTGTAGTAGCTGGGGATACTTTTGGCAATGGTGCCCCTTATAACAATGGATATCCCGATCCCAATGGCGGAAACGACAATCCTCCTGCTTGGTCTACTGGGACTCCCGGCACAAGCTCTACTACCACTTATGATTCAAATATCACTGCCCCAACTATTGCTAGTCAACTAGTTGATGCTGGTAAGAGCTGGAAAACCTATCAAGAAAATATACCTTCTGTTGGATCTAATTGGGCTAGCTCCACCTCTAATGGTCTTCCCACTGGTACGGTTGACAAACTCTATGCAGTCAAGCATAACCCTTTTGCCTACTTTGCTTCAGTACAAAATGACCCTACTCAAAGGGCAAACATGGTTGGTTTTGATCAGTTGACTGCTGATTTAGCTAGCGGAAATGTTCCCAGCTACAGCTTCATAGCCCCTAACCAATGTAATGACATGCACGGGGATCCTGCCGGTGGCTGTCCTTACGGTAATACAACTATTCCTGATGCCAATGAACAGGCTAATTTAACTAAAGGAGACAATGAAGTAAAATCTCTTGTTACGCAGATCACTAGCTCTTCGATCTGGTCCCAGGGTAAAAACATAATTTATGTTCTTTGGGATGAGAACGACTATGGTACTAGCTCCAACCAAGAGCCGGTAATTGCCATCCCCAACAGTGGACCATTGGGACTTAGGGATAATACCTATGCTAATTCTTATTCTTTCTTGAGAACCACTGAAGATGCTGCTGGAATTACTAGCTATCTTGGCAATGCAGGTACTGCCACGCCTATGGTTGGTCTTTTCTCCTCGGAAGTCCCTGAACCAGTCAATATGCTCGGGGTAGGGTTTGCCGGTTTGGTTGGGCTGTTTTTCAAAAGAGCTCTAAGCAAAAAAAGTTAATATTTTTCTTAGAGATTAAAAAAAAGGATCCCCGTTTGGGGATCTTTTAGTTATGGATTTGACTTTTAATACTTAGAGAGCGTTACCGCGGGGTAAAACTTCTTCAGGGAAGACAAATCTTTCGTGAATCTGATCTTGGGGCGACATCCAGGCTCTCATCCCCTCGTTTAGGAGAATGTTTTTAGTATAGAAGGTCTCAAATTCTGGATCTTCTGCTGCTCTCAATTCTTGAGATACAAAATCA
>CAIPYC010000200.1 GCA_903869185.1 uncultured cyanobacterium
TCTATTCATTTAGTTATTTTTAATGGTCTACAGCAAATTGTTAATTTAACTTCCGAACATCTTAATATTCTTCAGTTTTTAGGTTCTCCCTGCCAAAAATATTATTTATTGGTTTGACTAACCTGCGGAATATGGGGTTCACTTGAGCTTTTGAGCATTAAACAAAAAAAGGGCAGTTATTGCCCCTTTTCCCTATTCTACACAAATAGATTATTTAATGGAAACCTTACCACCGGCGTCTTCAAGTTTTTTCTTGATATCTTCGGCTTCTTCTTTTTTGACACCCTCTTTAACAGACTTAGGCGTAGATTCCACTAGATCTTTGGCTTCTTTAAGACCCAATCCTGTAATGGTGCGGACTTCTTTGAGAATAGCAATTTTCTTATCTGCTGGAACTTCTTCGAGAACAACATCAAATTCGGTTTTCTCTTCTACAGCTTCAGCAACAGGAGCCGCTCCAGCTCCAGCAGCCATTACTAAACCACCAACAGGGGCAGCAGCACTCACACCAAAAGCATCCTCAATTTGTTTAACCAATTCAGAAGCTTCAAGCAGGGTGAGACTTTTTAACTTTTCTAAGATTTCATCAGTTACAGTTGACATTTTTTTCTCCTTAATTAATGAGTCAAGCGAAATGGTAATGAATTTTAAGCGGCTGATTGATCATTTTTTTCAATGTAAGCATTGAGACCACGAGCAATCGAGGTAGGTACTTGATTGATACCGATGGCAATCTTCGCAGTAACTGCATTGATTGAACCGGCAATTTGAGCCATGAGCTGTTCCTTGGAAGGCAGATTGGCGATAGCTTCTATCTGATCTTTAGTCAGTGCAAGGCCATCCATCACGCCACCACGTAGCTCAGTTTTCTTGCTATCTTTTTGGAATGCTTTATAGGCCTTGATTGCTCCACCTATATCCTCTCGGACTACCAAAAGAGCGGAACTACCTTGTAAAAATTCTCCTACAGGTTGCCAGTCCTTATCTCCATCAATCGCTATACGAAAAAAGGTATTTTTGGCAACTTTACAATAGCTTCCACTTGGTATCAAACGACGACGTAGATCAGTTATCTCAGCTACAGATAAGCCTTGATAGTCAATGACAAAAGCTAATTGAGAGCCACTAAGCAGTTCTTTGATTTCTGCTACGACTTCAGCTTTATTTTCTCTGGTTCTTCCCATATTCACCTCCTTTTTTGAACCTAAATTATGCGCTTTTGACACGGTAAATATCCCGGTTGATGCCGGAGTTGAATAGTAGTGGGCTAACCTTTAATGGATCGCTATTTACTTCAACCTCGGCAGGGTATTAAGCTATTAAGCACCTGCTGTCTTTGGTTTTTCCCACAAAAATGCGGAAACTTGTATTATGCCTCTGATTTCAAGTCACGTAAGGCGTTGATGTCAACTTGAATCGAGGGACCCATAGAAGCTGAGACGTAAATGCTACGCCAGTAGCGTCCCTTTGCTCCAGATGGTCGGTTACGGTCAATAGTTTCCTGTAACGATTTAAGGTTGACCAATAAATCTTCTGCGCCAAAAGAAGTCTTCCCAAATAGAACGTGGACTATACCTGTTCTATCGGCTCTGAATTCCTGTTTTCCACCTTTGAATTCAGCAATCGCTCCAGCGACATCCATTGTAACAGTGCCTCCCTTGGGAGAAGGCATTAGTCCGCGTGGACCAAGGAGTCGGCCCAGTTTGGCAACTTTAGGCATCATATCTGTGGTGGCTATTAATATCTCAAAATCCAACATACCACCTAGGATTTCATCAATCAGCTCATCAGAACCAACTATGTCAGCTCCTGCAGCATTTGCCTCTTGCACCTTTTCGCCTCGTGCAATTACAGCTACTCGGACAATTTTACCGGTTCCTTTAGGAAAATTGACAGTAGTTCTGAGTTGTTGATCAGTATATTTGGGATCAATACCGAGGCGAATATGGGCTTCGGCTGTTTCGTCAAATTTGGCAGTTGCTGTTTCTTTTAGCAATATCAGAGCCTCCATAGGCTCATATTCTCTCTCTTCTACCTTGGCCTGAGCTTCTTTCAGGCGACGGGACACTTTGTTACTCATGGTTTCTCCCTGGGTCAATAACGAAGTTTGACTTCTCCCCAAATTTATCTAAATTATTCCTCAACCTTGATGCCCATATTTCGAGCAGTCCCACCTACAATGCGCATTGCTGCTTCAATGTCATTGGCATTGAGATCAGGCATTTTTGTCTCTGCGATCGCTCTGAGCTGATCTCGAGTAATAGAACCAGCTGTCTTTTTGTTAGGTTCATTGGAGCCACGATCAACCCCTGCCGCCTTACGAATTAAAACAGAAGCCGGTGGAGTTTTTAGGACAAAAGTGAAACTTCTATCCTCATAAACCGATATCTCGACCGGTATAACCATGCCCGGCTGATCTGCCGTTCTGGCATTGTAATCTTTACAGAAAGCCATGATATTGACCCCATGCTGACCGAGAGCCGGACCAACTGGGGGTGCGGGATTGGCTTTACCTGCATTCAAAGCAAGTTTAACTATTGCTACTACTTTTTTGGCCATTGCTAGCTTTGTTTCTCTACTTGGTTAAATTCTAGTTCTACTGGAGTATCTCTGCCGAATATTGAGAGCAAAGCTTTAAGTTTACCGCGTTCGGGGCTGATTTCTACAACTTCACCCTCAAAATCTTTGAATAATCCAGATAAGACCAGTATCCTATCTCCTACTGCCATGTCAAATTTAACGACAGCTTCCTGTTCTTGTGTCTGTCTGAAAATTCGTTCTACTTCCTGAGAAGAAAGCGGTTGTGGCTCGACGTGACCACGCCCTCTACCTATACTCTTTTTCTTTTCAAACCCCACGAAATTGATAACGTTGGGAGTGTTTTTGACTACTTGCCAAGCATTATCATCCATGACCATCTGCACCAGCACATAGCCAGGAAAAACCTTTTCCTCACTATGCTGACGAGTACCATCTTTGCGTACTTTTACAGTCGGAGTCTTGGGTATTTGAACTTGAAGAATCCTATCTGAAACATCAAATGTACGAATTCTTTGTTCCAGATTGACTTTCACCCTCATTTCACAACCAGAGCCAACCTGAACGGCGTACCAATTTGGTTTCTTACTTTCTTTTGCTAGCCCAAACCCTTGTTCATCTGCCACACTCATCCGAATATTCTACTCGCACCCCAACTAAAGAAATTATCTACCAAATAGATAATGGTCGCTACTAAAGTAACCATCAGGATCACCGCCACGGATTCACTAATTAGCTGCTGACGAGTTGGCCAGACAATCTTAGAAAATTCGTCCTTGGCATCACTCAATAGGCCGGCTATTTGTCCGCCATTTTGAACATTTTCTTCTTCTGGTTTTACTACTTCTTTCTTGTTCATGAGATTGTGTAAGTATCGAGTATCCCTGATTCTGACGCGCCCTGGAGGACTTGAACCCCCGACATCAGGTTTTGGAGACCTGCGTTCTACCAACTGAACTAAGAGCGCAGCTTGGAGCTAAATCTCTCGCTACAATCTAGATTATAAGTTATCGATGTAGTCTTTTGTGCGCTACTTATTTCTTCAGTTGTTTACATTGGGCGATCAAAGCGTTGTTTTATTCGAGTAGCTTTACCTACACGATCACGAAGATAATAAAGCTTGGCTCTTCTTACCTTACCTCGACGTATAATCTTGATATTGGCAACGATAGGGGAATTGAGTAATATCACCCTTTCTACTCCGACGTTTTGAAATACGCGGCGTACGGTGATAGTTGTGTTGATTCCGGCTCCACGTTGAGCAATTACAACACCTTCGTAGGGCTGAATACGCTCCTTGCCTCCTTCAATGATTTTTACGCCAACCTTAATCGTATCTCCCACATGAATTACTGGAAGATCAGTTTTTAAGTATTCTTTTTCTATGGACTTGATTATACTTTCAGCATTCATGACTTTTCCAAAAAACTCACGATCACCTATTGTAGCTCAACCTTAAGCTCTTTAGCAAGTTATTTCAATAGATTTTAAGATTTATTAGTATTTTGTGGGATCTTTTTAAAATGTTCTGCCAACCCACTGATCTAGGATGGCTTTGGCACTGGGGCTAAGTGTATCAGATAGATGACGAACAGATCGGTTAGAACATCTTCTGCGTTGAATCTTGTCAAATACCGAATTCACTTCACCCAATAAAGTCAAAGCAGATATACATTCTGCCCCGTAGCCTACAACAGTGCGCCTTTGATCCTCATCTGAAGTAGCTACAATAACCCTGAATCTAGATCCATCAGAGTTGGCACATAGCTTCTCAATATAGGTATCAGCAGTCTGAGAAAAGGCGGTGTAGCAAACAGAAAAATCGGGAAATACTAATTCTGATGTGGCTGGATTTCTTTGATATTGAGCATCAAAAACCACCTGAGTTGAATAACCCCGGTGAACAGTATAATTTATGAGAACCTCAATAAGCTTTTGTCTGGCTGGCTCGAGACCAAGTTTATCGCGCACCTTTTTAAGTGAAGGCCAGCCTCCGATGATATTATAACCATCCACTAAAAAAAGGGTCTCGGAACATAAGCCAGACATACAAAAATCAAACAATCCAAAGCTCGATGTGTTTTAGAATGAGCAAACACAAAATCATTGTAGCAAAAATTTAAAATTTGGCAAAGAAATTAGTCATAAAGTTTTTCTTTAAAAAGCTTTGGAGATCCTTGAGCGATGACCTTGCCTTCTTTCAAAAGAAAAGCTCCATCACAATAATCCAGCTCCTCTAAACGATGAGTCACCCATAAGGCAGTGATTCCACGATCTTTTACTATACTTTGCACCTGAGAGACTAGATCCAATTGCGTATCGGCATCTAGAAGAGCTGTGGGTTCATCTAGCAAAAGAACCTGGGGTCGACGAGCAATCGCTCCGGCAATTGCCACACGTTGCTTTTGTCCACCACTGAGAGCATAAATGGGACGGCGTTCAAAATCCGGTAAATTAACAGAAACTAAAGCCTGTCTCACCCTTATCCTGGTTTCAGACCAACTCAGGTTTTCCTGTACCAAGCCAAAGGAGACATCAGCCCCAACAGTTGGCATAACCAATTGGTGATCAGGATTTTGGAAAACAAAACCAACAGGATGATCTACAGAAAAGCTGCCGCTTGTTGGAACGAGAAGTTCACCTAGAATTCTCATTAATGTTGATTTTCCACTGCCATTAGCTCCTAAAAGCATCCAAAACTGACCCTTTGGCACTTCAAGGGAACAAGATTGCAAAACGGGTTTACTGTCAGACCAAGCAAAACTGAGATCTTTGACCGAGATAGCTACTTCTCCCATCTCTATTCATCAGTTTCCTTGTTAAGGGCAAAAAAGCCGGGAGTCCTTACCGAGCCACCAGATTTTTTAGATAAAGAGACAGCAACGATCCTCTCAGTTAAAATTGCTATTTTTTTGTCATCTTCCTTTTCGCAAGTTAACTCCAGTAATTCTCTTCTATTGGAGTCTAGAGCATCCTTGATTGCCTGGTAGAGTGATTCTGCATCTATTTTTTCTTTACGCTGTACCGATATTGGAAGTGGAGTATCTCTTAAAATTACATCAATAGAATACATATTTTGTACAATTAATTTTCCCCATCCTATCCTAAAAAAGAGACAATATTAACAAAAATCCCCTCCCATAGATGGAAGGGCATATTAACTAGAGATTAATCAGTTTCTCGGGTTATTGTTTTTGGACACCAGTGCCAGATGTTTTGAGTTTTTCTCTTCGCTCATGCATTAACTGCTTGAGTTTTTCTTTCTGCTCAGGAGTCAGGACTGCCATGGCATCTTTTCTGACATTGCTTCTGATGGCCTTGATTTGTGTTTTTTGCTCTTCTGTCAGATTGAGATCGGTTGGTTTTTCATGATTAGCTCTGGCTTGTTTGATTTTTTCTTTCTGCTCAGCTGTTAAAACATTATTTAGCTGAATACGAGCAGATTTACGGATTTCTTGCAGCTTGGTTTTCTGTTGCGCTGTCAAATCCAATTGAGAAGCGTATTTTCTGGGTATAGGATTAGGAAAACTATAGTAACCAGCACCATGAGAGGGCCCATTGCCATGATCATGATACTTGGGAGAGCTGCTTACAGTTGGGTGGGGTTGGGCAGTTGGGCTAGAGATGCCCGAATTACTTGGGCTTGTGGTTACAGTAGGACTAGGGGTGGTAGTGGCCATTTGTGCCGATACATTGCCAGAATTGAGTCCAACAAGAGCAGATGCCGATAATATGACAGCAGTAATACTGGTTTTAAGAAAAAGATTGCTAGAATTCATACTCGAAAAAAAGTAAATCAATGTTGATTATCTTGCCGACAGAGTTTTTGGACTAGATAAAATATATTAAGGTTCATCATTAAAGGCAAGACTGACACTCTATCATTTTTTTGACTGGTTTTGAGAAACAAACACAGATTAATACATACCTATGTTGCTTCAACTTTTAAATAGATTAGGACGAGAAAGAATTATCTACGATAGGGAAAATATTGAGCCTTATATGTATCGGTATTATCTTCTTTTCAAAGATAAGGTGAACGAGCAGGAAAATGCTAAAGACATTCCTTTTAATATAATGCTCCATAAGATATGTCTTAGTGATCCCGATGATCTCCATGATCATCCCTGGTGGTATGCCACATTGATCCTTAAAGGAGGCTATTGGGAAATCACACCAGATGGCAAATTCTGGCGTGGACCGGGACATTTCAGATTGAGCTCGCCAGAATCTCTCCACCGCATAGAAATCCCAAAAAGAAATTCTTCTTGGAGCCTTTTTTTAAGAGGAACAAAGACTAGAGAATGGGGATTTATTTGTGATAATCAATGGGTTCATCACCGTCAATACCTAGAAAAAAGAAAAAAAATCTGAGCTAATTGCCAATTATTTTTATATCGCTTGAATCCATTCTTTGATCTGATAATCAGTCCATATTCCATGTTGCCAATAAGGATCACTCTCTATTAGCGCCTTTACAGTTTCTTCATCTGGAGCCTGATAAATGGCAAAGACTTTTGTCGTATCTTTAGTAGGCCCAATTGTGATCAAAACTCCCTCGTCTTTTTGTTTGGCAAGACCATCAAGATGTGCTTGACGGTATGGCACCCTTTTTGTAAGTACATCTTCACAGTAACTACCCCACAATACATATTTAGGCATCTTATAATTAGCTCCTCAAAGTCACTTGATGTTTAGCAACCAAGTTATCTCTAATCTGGTTATGAACCGGTTCAATATCTGAGTCCTTCAATGTGCGATCACGTACTCGGTAGATCAGACTAAAGGCTAGGCTTCTGTGACCAAAAGGCACATTTTCTCCCTGATATTGATCAAAAAGTTCAACTTTTTCTAACAGTAAACCACCGGATTGATTGATTGTTTGCTCCAATTGTGCGACAGAAACTTCTAAAGGAGCATAGAAAGCCAAATCCCTCTCTAGGACAGGAAAAGTTGAATATGGTTTCATAAGAGGTCTTGTTGTCTCGCTCTTGCTCAAGATTTCCAAAATCGGCGTTAAATGTAGCTCGAATAGGTATATTGCTTCAGGTAAGTCTCTACGTTGACGAATTTGGGGATGGAGTTGGCCAAAACGACCTATGCAAGAATCCCCTATCGAAAGAGATGCTGTCCTTCCTGGATGAAAAAGTTGATCTTGAGTATCCTTTTGGAAAATTGGAGCAAGCCCTAACCTATTGAATACACTAACTAAAAGCCCCTTGGCTTGATACCAGGTCATTGGCGTAGGTTTTCCACTATGAACCCAGCGACCGAGTGGGGAAAAATCACCTGCTATAACACCACTTATTAGATCTTCTTCCTGGATATCATCTCCTTGATAGCTAAAGACACGGCCAATCTCAAAGGCATTTAAAGAACCATTGCCTTGGGATTGATTAAACTCAAAAGCATCGAGTATTCCTGTAAGTAGCTCACAACGCAAGACAGAATATTCAGCCAAAAGGGGATTGGCGATGAGTACTTCTTTGCCGGTTGGCTTAACTAAAGAATAGTGAATCAACTCATTTAATCCAGCTGCTCGAAAAGACTCCCTAATGATTCTTTGGAGAGATTCTTCCGATGATAAGGTTCCAAAAATACCAGATCGCGGAAGGCTGAACCCAAAGCGATCGTAACCATGTAAACGAGCTATCTCTTCAATGAGATCTATTTCTCTTTGGAGATCATGCTCACGATGATCAGGCACAATGACCGACCAACACTCCCCATTGCTATTTAATGTGCAGCCTAAGGTAAGTAAAATCTTCTCAATTTGGGCCAATTCAAGAATTCCCTCTCCTAGAATCTGGTGAATTTTGCTGAGACGTAAGGGTATGGGGTGAGAATCTTTTAGTTGACGATAATCTGCTGTTGCTATCTCACAAACTTGACCACCAGAGAGATCCTGGATCAGAGATATTGCTCTTTGCCAAGCTTTTTCAAATGCTCGAAGGTTTACGCCTTTTTCATAACGACTGGAAGCTTCTGTTCTCAATCCCAGAGCCTTGGCAGAACGCCTCACTTCAATGCCATTAAAAATAGCGGCCTCTAGAATAATGTTTTTAGTAGTATTTTTAACCTCACTTTCTGCTCCTCCCATAACTCCAGCAATCGCTACTGGTAAGTCATTAACGGTAATCAGGACATTATCAGGCATCAAACTGCGTAAATGACCATCGAGGGTATGTATACTCTCTTGGTCGCGAGCAAAACGTACCCCAAGAGTTAAATCATAAGATTCTGCAATACTCTCCAAGCAATCTCGATCAAAAGCATGAAGAGGCTGACCCCATTCTAGGAGAACATAATTGGTAGCATCAACTACATTGTTAATAGGTCTGATACCGGCAGCTTGAAGCCTATTTTGAAGCCATACAGGCGAAGGGATAACCTGAACTCCTTTGAGCAAAGTCGCCCTGTAAATCGGACAAATCTCAGGCTTTTCTATTGCAATAGTCAAGCTGGATTCTGCAGCTACTTGATTAAAGGCCAAAAAGGCAGGAGATTCAATGATCGACGAACCGGTTAGGGCTGCTACTTCTCTGGCAATTCCCAGCATTGAAAGAGCATCAGCACGATTGGCTGTGGGTGTGATTTCGATGATCACATCGTCCAAATTCAGAAGTGTTCGGGCATCGGTACCTGGTATCAGGTTTTCCTGCTCAAAAATATAAATTCCTTCGGATTCCTTAACCAATCCAAGTTCAGCTAGCGAACAGATCATTCCATTGGACTCAATTCCCCTCAAGGTTGCTGCTCTAATAGTCAAATCAACTTGGGGAAGATATGTACCCACTGTGGCCACCGGAACAAATATATTTGATCTTACATTGGCTGCACCACAGACTATTGTCAATGGATTTACCTGACCAATATCTACCTGGGTGATACTCAATTTATCGGCATTAGGATGTCGTTGACAATCTAAAACCTTTCCTACAACTACGCCATTTGCCCAGTTTCTACGGTTTTCGATTCTTTCAACCTCTAGTCCGGCAAGAGTCAAAAGATTGGCCAAATGCTCGGGATCTAGCTCGTCAATTCGTACTAGCTCACGGAGCCAATTTAAAGATATTTTCATGCTTATACAGAAATCATCAGCAAGATTATTCTAACCCCTTCTTTATAGGAAACCAGCAAAGGTTCCCCTTTTCCCTGGAAAACTTTAAGATTAAGACATAATATAAGACACGACAAATGATACATTGATAACTTTTTTCAAAAATACATTGGCATGATTTTGTAATAGCCAGAGGGCTTATATTTCATGATCGTTACTAAAGAACAAAAAGGTATTTGGTAGTTTCCAATCTTCTTTAATGAAAATCAACACGCATTATTGAAAGATCGTCACTAAAGTTGTTTTCTGAATTTTTTTTTCTTATCTGATCTAGGATTTGATCTAGGTTCCTCTGGGAAGATTTGTGTTGGTATTCTATAAGGTTAATAAAATCATTGAGCTTCCAAATATTGCCATTGGTTTGATTAATCTCATAGATTCCATCACTATAAAGATAGAGACTATTGGGTCCGACTATCTTACATTGTTCTTGGAGATATATAGAATCAGGAAACATCCCAACTGGAAAACCTGCTGTCTTGAGATATTGCTTTGGAGATGATTCGGAATTTTTTTCATTCAACAGTAAAGCCGGAGGATGCCCTGCACTACTGTAGGTTAAAGTTCTCTCTTTTTTATTGTAGACACCATACCAGATTGTAAAATATTTATCATTGCGCTGAGACATTTGAAAAGTCTCATTTAAATTACTTAGAACTTCTTTAGGTTGATGATAATCAACTTTATTTAAGCCCTTGAAACGCAGTAGGTTAATAACAGATAAAGAAGGTAGAGTCGCTTTTAACCCATGACCAGCGACATCTAGAAGGTATATGACCAGACTGTCTGAATCCAACCAAAAGTAATCTAAGCAGTCACCACCTAGTGTCAAGGAAGGAATAAACCGGAAATCAATCGATATGGCAACATTTTCTAAGGGTTCAGGTAATATGGAGCAGACATAATTGGCAGCCTCTTTTAACTCGTTTTCCAGTAATTGCTTTTGTTCTTGGACTGCTTGATTCAACTGATATAGCCTCAGTCCAGCTCTTACCCTGGCCTTGAATTCATTTAGCTCAATTGGTTTACAGAGAAAATCATCGCTTCCGGCATCTAAACCCTTGATTCTGTCATCTACCGAACCTAGAGATGTCAATAAGATAAAAAAAGTAGCAGAAAGCTCAGGTATGGATTTAACCTGCTTACAAACCTCCAATCCACTCATTCCAGGCATTAACCAATCACATATAATCATTGCAGGGATGACATCTCGGGCTTTGACAAGTCCTTCTGGTCCAGTAGAGGCAACAATTACCTCATAACCACTCTGGGTAAGAGTACGCTTGAGAAGAGTTTGAATGATTGGGTCATCATCTATAACCAGGATAGGTTTTTGCATACAAATATCCTTAATTAAGTATCGTAACGACTATCATGACTATATTGCTCTTCCAAGGATTTAGGGTAAATAAATTGCTATATTATTGTTTGGGCTATTTAGTTAGCTAAATTTACCAGAAAAACGACAACATTTAAAAAAAATTTCCTAACTTATTTAAATTTAAGTCAATGAAACTAAGGTTGTGATGACCTGCGGACTATCTACTTCACTAAATAGTGTTTCCTTCTCTGTAGTCAGTGACCTCAAATCACTGGATTTAGTCTTGTCTGCCCTGGAGGAATTGCATCAGTCATGGATACCCAAGAAGGATTGGTTGCAGCTCAAAATAGCTCTTGCCGAGGGCTTCACTAATGCCGTGCGTCATGCCCATAGATATCTTCCATCCTCTACTGAGATAGATATAGAGATATCACTTTTTACTCAGGGTCTAAAAGTGCTTATCTGGGATTATGGTCCACCTTTTGATTTTGAAGAGTTTGTCAATGGACTTGAAAACTATGGTAGAAATGAGTTGAAAGTTGGTGGACAGGGCATTCCTGTTTTGCGCAAAATTTCTGATTATCTTAGCTATAGACGTGTTGATGACAATCGCAATTGTCTTACAGTCATAAAGCATTTTTCTAGCTAGTTCACTTTATAACTAAACTTCAGAGTTGACCAAGTTTTGAGATCAAGAAAATACTACTCATCTATGACATTATCAGTATTTTTGACTTGGTCTATATCTTCGAGAATAGATTGCACAAGTTCTAAGGAGAAGTATCCATAATTTTAGAGCCAATAATTGCCTAAATGCAGAGATTAATTTTGTGATAACTATATCTGAAGTCGGACCTTACAAAGAGGTAAGATAGAAGAATGCCCAAAACTTATGGTTACGACTTACGGACAAAAGTAATAGAGTCAATTGAAATAGATGGTCTAAAGATTTGCCAGGCTACTAAATTATTTCACATCAACCA
>CAIPYC010000201.1 GCA_903869185.1 uncultured cyanobacterium
AAGATGTATTAATAAAAGAAGTTGCTGCTTGGGAAAAACGTAGAAATCAAATTTCTAATAAAATTGATTGGCAATTTACCACTGAGGACGCTCGTATTAAACTAAAGCGTCTTTATCCTACTATGAATCCTTGACAGACCAGTAGGCTACTTCCCTCAGAATGAGACTGTAGAATAATGCGAATCTTCTTCTGCGTCAAGATGACGACCATAGTAAAGAGTATCAAGGTGTTCTGGAAAAGTTTTGCCACAGTTTGGACATTTATATCGTTGATGTCCTTTTTCAGTTTTGCCGTGTTTGTGTGTCTTAGGGTAATCGCAAAAAATACAGTTCATTAATACAGTTTACGTTTACTATCAAACTCTATTGACTAAAAACCACAGCTTTTTGTTGCACAACCGACTCCAAGGGGAAATAACAGCTTATGTTAATAGTAATCCGAATGCCGATCCCAATGCACTCTATACGGTTTGGGCCGGAGCAAATGATCTGCTATTTGGTAGTAGTCCCAATCCTTCCCAATCTGCAGCTAATGTTACATCGGCAGTGGGCACTCTTATTGGTATAGGTGCTAAAAATATTTTGGTCGATAATCTACCGGATATGGGAGCTCTTCCCTGGTCAGCACAACAAGATGCATACTATCCTGGATATTCGGATCTCGAAACTGCCCTGACTAAAGCATTCAATCTAGATCTCTCCAAAGATCTATCCCAATTGAGGTTGGCTAACCCTGGAGTTAATTTGAATCTTCAGGATATATATACTGAATTTAATAATACGCTGGATATTTATAAAAATAGTGGTGGTGCTTTAAATCCCAATAATTGTATTACTAATGCGCCCAGCTACGATTATTCCACCATCTCTTATGTCAACGGCTGTACGGCTGATACTTCTATTCAAGATAAGTATTTTTTCTGGGATGATGTTCATCCAACCGCCCCAGTCCACGCTATAGTTGCTCAGGATGCAATCAATCTGCTAGAAGTGCCTTGAACCATCCAACCTTTTGGGTGCTGTGACTATTTTGGGCTTAGGGATTGGACTTAAGAGAACTACCAGAACATAGGGTAAGCTAGGTATATTAGACTATAACCTTGCTTAGGCAGCATGAGAGATCGAACTTCTGGTAATAAGAGTTCCTGGACTCAGATAATGACTCAGGCAGTACATAATGTGCAGCAAAAGATGAGTCCGGTTCCCCTCAAAAAAGGTGCAAGAGTACCGCGTCTCTCGGTACAGGAAGAGCGCGGTAGTAATCCCTCTGTTTACCAGTTGATTGGAGATCGCTATCTGGTAGGTCGTAGCTCCCGTGCCTGTGATATTGTAGTACGCAACGAGGTTGTAAGTACAGTGCACTGCAGCTTGAATAGAGATCCCCAAAACCCTCATCAATTTTCGATCAAGGATGAAAATTCTACCAATGGACTCTATATAGGTCGCCAGAGAATAACTGATTCTTTTGACCTAAAGCATGGGGATAAGCTCACATTGGGTCCGCCTGAGATTAAAGCTTCGGTTACATTGAGGTATGACAATCCCCCTCCATTTTGGGTTAAGGCTCTTGTCTATTCCATCAATGGTACGGCTGTTGTACTGAGCACAGTTGCGCTCTTGTTAATGTTCAAAAGCAGTCAGTACAAGGTTTATCCCCTGCCAATGGTTAAGAATGAGCCGGTTGTAATCTATGCAGGTGACAGGCAGACTCCCCTGCGAGCTCAAACCAATAAAACTCATCAGGAATTGGCAAAACTGAGTGATTTCTCAATCAATTTGCGCCATGCTCTTATAGCTTCTGAAGACAGCAGATTCTATTGGCATTTTGGAGTAGATCCTTTTGGAGTAATCAGAGCAACCCTGATTGATTCTCGTTCCAAGCAAATTCGTCAAGGTGCTAGTACATTAACTCAGCAGTTGGCCCGCAGTCTATTTCCAGAGGTTGGACGCGAAAATACCCTCAGTCGAAAGATAAAGGAAATGGTAGTCGCTCTCAAACTCGAAGCTACCTACAGCAAAGATGAAATTTTGCGAACTTATCTTAATCGGGTATATCTAGGGGAGGGAATCTATGGTTTTGAAGATGCTGCCCAGTTTTACTTTGACAAATCAGCTCGCGATCTCTCACCAGAAGAGTCCGCTACTCTTGTGGCTATGCTGCCAGCTCCCAATCTTTATAATCCTGTAACCAACTATGATGGTACCTTGCAACTTAGAAATAGGGTGATTTTGCGAATGGTGGAGCAGCATATGCTTAGCCAACAAGAAGGCAACAGGGCAAGACGTTCTTTCATACAGGTGAGTCCCAAAGCCCAAAAATCTATTTCGGATATCATTGCGCCATACTACTATAGCTATGTCTTAGAGGAATTAAGAAGTGTTTTGGGAAAAGACCTATCCCTAGAGGGCAACTTCATTGTTGAAACTGCTCTGGATATACCCATGCAGCAAAAAGCAGAAGCCAGTTTAAAAAAGAATGATAACTCCCAAGGAGCCCTGGTTACCCTCAACAGTCAAAACGGCGAAATTCTAGCCTTGGTTGGTGGAAAAAATTATAAAGAAAGTCAATATAATAGAGCTACCCAATCCAGAAGACAGCCTGGTTCAACTTTCAAGCTTTTTACCTATCTCAGCGCTCTCCAGGAAGGAATATCACCCAATCGGGTTTATTCTTGTGATCCTCTGTTTTGGCAAGGTCAGCAATACAAAGCCTGTGAGCGTACTGGCGGACCTACCAATATGTATGGAGGAATTGCCCAATCAGAAAATGTCATCGCCTTGAGGGTTGCTCAGGATGTAGGACTAAATAATATTGTAAAAATGGCCAAGAGCATGGGTATTGCCTCTCCGCTCAATCCTGTACCAGGGCTGGTACTTGGTCAAAGCGAGGTATCTCTGCTAGATATTACCGGCTCCTACGCCGCTATTGCCGATCATGGTAAATGGAACAGACCACATGCTATCAAACGTATACTAGATGCCGGTGATTGCAAGATCCACAACCAGCCCTCAACCTGTAGAGAAATATATGTGGCTCAAAATGATCCAACCATTCACCAGGATGTAGTTTCACCGGATGTAGCAAATACTATGACTACTCTCTTGCAGGGTGTGGTAGATCATGGTACTGGTAGTTCAGCCAGTCTTGGTCTTGGCGAGGAGGCTGGCAAAACGGGAACTACAAACAATGCCGTAGATCTCTGGTTTATTGGCTATATTCCATCGCGCAACTTGACTACTGGCGTATGGCTTGGTAACGACAACAATCGTCCCACCAATAGCAATAGTGCTAAAGCGGCTAGCATTTGGCGCAGCTATATGCGCAAGATTCTGTAGATCTTCAATGATTCCTTTAACGAAACAAGAGAATTAGATCTGCAACAATAACAGATTTAATTCTCTTTATTAAGTGGGACTGTCTTGTTTTAATATGTTGGAGACCGAATTCTATAGGTTAAAACACCATAGACTAAGTCTTTTAATATTCGATTCTAAGCAACCTAATGCTCTTATTCTTTGGGAGATTCCTCTTTTTGTTTGAGATGAATATGCTTGTAACCTAGCTTAATTTCAAAGCGATCACCAGCTTTAAGTCCCATTTTTTCGGTGTAGGTAGAACCTATCACAATTTGCCCATTTTGATGAACAGTAACTTCGTAGGTTGCCTCTCTACCTCTGCCGTCCTTACTGCCATCTGGATCCAAAGGAACCCCTTTAGCACCTAAAACCGCATCATAAAAATCGGTCAAATTGACCCTCAACTGCCCATTCTTACTCTTTGAACAATAGCCACAGAATTTAGCTGTTTCTCTACGGGAAAAGTGGGACAATTCCTTCACTTTTTGAAGTAAAGTTTTCCCTATTAAGGGATTCTCTGGAATTTCATGCATAGCCTTGCCAATCTGAATTTATTTTACTAGTGATGTTTACTCTCTAAAGTCAATCATATCAAAAATAAACACATAAATTGTCATACATAATTCAAATTTTCACAAAAATCAGTAAATTAACAGGGCGAGAATTTTTTTTATTACATTATGCTATTGACTTGTAAGTAGAAATAACTAGTCGTCTCGATCATTGTATATACTTTGACTTATGTATATGATTTGATTCAAACGGTTAAACAAATGCAGATTGTCTTTAGAATATCTCGTCAAACTCTTGATTGTGCTCAAATTTTTCAAGACTATACTATTGAAGTAGATAAAAGTAAAACCATTTTGGACTGTCTAAATCAAATCAAGTGGACATTAGATGGTACTTTAGCTTTTAGAAAGAACTGTCGTAATACCATTTGTGGTAGCTGCGCAATAAAAGTCAATGGAATCGCCTCTCTTGCCTGCAAAGAAAATGTTGGTCACTTTATTGATGAAAATATAGACAATAGCAGCAATATTATAGAAGTGACTCCTTTGGGAAATTTTCCATTAATAAAGGATTTGGTGGTGGATATGCGAAAGTTTTGGGAGAACCTGGAGGCAATTTCTCCCTATGTAAAAATAAAAAGTACACCAGAGAGAGAGTTTTTACAAACCGAACAAGAGAGAGACAAACTTAATCAGACCAGTAACTGTATTTCATGTGGGGCATGTTATTCCGAATGCAATGCCATAATGGTGAATTCAGAATTTGTGGGGCCACATGCTTTGGCTAAAGCACAAAGACTCTTAGGAGATTCTAGAGATACCGCGACCGCTGAACGCTTGCAAGAATATGGTCAGTCAATAACAGGAGTCTGGGGCTGTACCCGCTGTTATCAGTGCAATTCAGTATGTCCTATGGATGTCGAACCAATGGAGCAGATTGGGTTAATTAAACAGAAAATTTTAAAGACCCAACAATCAAAAGAAACCAGGGCCGTTCGCCACCGTAGAGTATTGGTAGATCTGGTAGAACAAGGGGGCTGGATAGATGAACGTAAGTTTGGATTATTGGTAGTTGGCAATAATTTTAGAGACATAAAGGGTTTGGCCAGTCTTTTTCCTCTGGGTATTAGAATGCTATTAACCGGCAAATTTCCTGGCATCTTTCATCCATCTCAAGGGGTACAGGAAGTCTCCGCTCTAATTAAATCTGTCAAAGCGACGATAAAAAAAGATGACTCCAGAAATTGATTTGGCTAAATATATAGATCATGCCGTCTTGGACTTTACCGTAACCAAGGATAGAGTTAAACAGGCCTGCAGTGAGGCAGAACATTTTCAGTTTCCCGCAGTTTGCGTCTATCCTTGTCATGTTTACTATGCCGCTGAATTACTACACAACAAAAAACCCTCTGTATGTGCCGTAATTGGCTTTCCTAGCGGAATGAGCACAACTACCACCAAACTCTACGAAGCCAACGAAGCGGTAGAAAATGGAGCCAGTGAGCTAGATCTGATGCCAAATCTTGGACTACTCAAAGAGGGAGAACTAGAGCGATTTTATCTAGAAATTGCTCAGATCACTCAAGAAGCAGGTAAACCGGTAAAGGTTATTTTGGAGATGTCATTGCTCAGTCCCAGCGAAAAACAAACAGCTGCTGAAATAGCCTTGCAAGCTGGAGCTAATTACCTCAAGACTAGTACTGGTTTTTTTGGTGGAGTAAATCTCGAAGATGTGCAATTATTGGCTGGTCTAACTAAGGGGCGTGTGGGAATCAAGGCCAGTGGAGGAATACGCACAGTAGATCAGGCGCTTGCCCTGATTGCAGCAGGTGCTAATCGACTTGGCACATCCAGAGGGGTCGAGCTGGTTTCCAGTATGCAAGCTGAGAATACATGAGTCAATCTTACCAAACCCAAGGTATCGTATTGGCTCGTAAGGATTTTGGAGAAAATGACCGACTGCTGACCCTTTTAACGCCGGATCTGGGGATCATTAAGGCCATAGCACCTGGTTCTAGGAAATATCACTCCAGTCTTCGCGGCCGAATTGAGCTTTTTGTGGTCAATGAGCTCATGCTTGTCAAGGGAAGATCTTTAGATCGTCTCATTCAAGTTCAGACTGTCAATTCTCACATTAGACTCTGCAGAAATCTTTACAAATTAAGTTCAGCTCAGTACCTAGCAGAGTTGGTTCTCCTTATAGGATTAAGTGAACAGCCACAGGTGGAGCTCTACGAGTTACTATTAGAATATCTAGGACTTATTGAGTCTAATGAAGTTCCGCAACTACTGATAGTTCATTTGAGTAAGGCAGTATTTAGATTGCTGACAATGGCTGGAATAGGCCCTTGCGTAGATCGTTGCTGTCTGACTCAAGAGTTTCTCTTGCCTGATCCTAGCCGCCATGATGATTATTTGGGTTTTAGTAATAGCGATGGAGGGATTATAAAAATTGACAGTTCGAATACAGTTTGTGAAGCCAAATTAGGCTCAATTGAACTCTCCCTGCTACAATACCTAGGGAGCTCTCTGTTGCTAGACTATGATTTACCAGAGCTCCAGAGTACTTGGTACAAAATCGAGCAGATACTCAGGGAATATGCTCAGTATCATTTTAACTACTCTTTTAGGTCTTCGTTGCTTTTGGGTGGATTGAGTCAAGGGGATTTGTGAGGAAAAAATAGTTCACCAAATATAGAGAATGTCATTGACCGAATCTGAATTTAGTCATACTCCTAGTCCAGTACCTCTAACTGATAGTTACGAGGCTATGCATATGGGCACATCATCACCACTTCCTCCTGGTGGAGGACTTGTTCGAGTATTAAAGAATACAAGATTTTTAATACTCTGGGGCGGTCAGGTTTTCTCACAGCTTGCTGATAAGTTCTATCTGATTTTGATGATTGCTCTTATAGTTAGCTATTATCAACATGGAGAGCAGTCTATCAGCCGTTGGGTATCGGCGATCATGATAGCTAACACCATACCGGCAGTTCTCTTTGGTTCTCTTGCTGGAGTATATGTTGACCGTTGGCCCAAAAAATTGGTTTTAGTCGTTTCCAATTTCTTAAGGAGTATTTTGGTACTTAGCCTACCCATAGGCCTACATATCTTAGATGGCAAAGATGGATGGCTTGGACTGCCTTTGGGCTTCTATCTCCTTTTGGTAGTAACATTTTTTGTTTCAGCTCTGACACAGTTCTTTGCTCCCGCTGAGCAGTCTGTCATTCCTCTGATAGTTAAAAAAAATAATCTACTGAGCGCTAATTCTCTTTGTACAACCACTGTGATGGCTTCTTTGATCATAGGATTTGCCATTGGTGAACCCTTACTCAACTGGGTCAATGCATTGGTCTTAGACTGGAATATTTTTTCTCATGATGGTGGTAAGGTGCTGGTAGTCGGTGGGGCTTATCTCATATCGACCGCTATTCTTTTGTTTTTACGTCTGGGTGAAAAAAAAACCGTCTCTTCTGAAGCGCTTCCTCATGTTTTGACGGATATTCAAGAAGGTCTACGTTATCTCAATGGAAAAGATAGAATTCGCAATGCTATGATTCAGCAGGTGATACTATTTTCAATCATGGCTGCGCTCTCAGTATTAGCTGTCACAATAGCAGAGAGATTGCCAGAACTCAAAGCCGAACAGTTTGGTTTTTTATTGGCTGCCGGTGGGCTCGGAATGGCTTTAGGAGCAATTCTTTTGGGGAATTGGGGGCAAAGATTCTCTCATGATAAATTGAGTTTCTGGGGGGCTCTTGGCATGGGCTCAGCCTTAGTAGGCTTGACGTTTTCTCTTCATAGTCTGGTATTGTCGCTTTTGTCAACTGCTGTGTTGGGATTTTTTGCCTCATTAGTAGGAATTCCAATGCAGACCACCATCCAGCAGGATACACCTTCTGATATGCGTGGTAAGGTTTTTGGTCTACAAAACAATGTAAACAATATAGCACTCTCCTTGCCTTTAGCTCTTGCCGGGATACTTGAGACACATTTTGGACTCATACCGGTCTTGTTGGGACTAGCTGCCTTGGCTATTCTAGGATCCGCGCTGTCATGGTTTACGCCGGCAAATACGAGTGCTTAATGATTATTTATAATTTTTTATATTTTTAGATTAATCCGGTTTAAGATTCTATGCATATCGCCTGGCTTGGCAAAAAATCTCCCTTTTGTGGCAATGTAACTTATGGCAGAGAGATAACCAATTCACTTTTAGATCGTGGGTATAGGGTTAGTTTTTTGCATTTTGCCCAAGAGGAAGATAGTCAAAATTGGCCAGATTGTCAGGAAGTTATTTTACCTTTTCTCTATAAATCCCAGGTCTATACAATACCTAGCCCGAAATCCAGCAAGGTACTCAGTCAATCGCTCAGAAAACTCAAGCCAGATATAGTGCATGCTTCGCTCACCCTTTCTCCTCTGGATTTTCTCTTGCCAGAAATATGTGAGGAATTGAATATTCCATTGGTTTGTACCTTTCATCCCGCTTTTGATAACAAACTGCGAAATTTGCAATCTAGTACCCAGTTTTTGACTTATCAGCTCTATGCGCCTTTTTTGGCTAACTATGATCAAGTCATTGTCTTTTCCTATATGCAAAAAGACTTGTTGTTACGACTGGGAGTGCCTAAAGAGCGCATAGCTGTAATCCCCAATGGTGTTGATACAGAGAAATATTCACCAGGATATTCATCCTTGGAACTCAAAAAACAACTAAAGGCAGAGCAAATTTACCTCTATATGGGACGTATTGCACCTGAAAAGAACCTAGAAACATTGCTAAAGGCTTGGAAAATCTCCCAGATGGGTTCTAACAATAAACTTTTAATCGTGGGAAATGGTATTCTAACAAGTTCTCTTCAACCAAACTACGGTGAAGATGATGGGATTTTTTGGCTGGGGTTTATTGGGGATGAGTCTAGGAGAATCGAAATCTTAAGGGGTTCTGATGTATTTATCTTGCCTTCTCTTGTAGAAGGACTATCTCTTTCGCTGTTAGAGGCAATGTCCTGCGGTATGGCCTGCATGGCTACCAATGCTGGGGCAGATGGAGAGGTAATCAAAGAAGCCGGGGTTGTTCTGGGTACCCAAAAAGTTTTCAGTCAGTTGAAAACTCTATTGCCGGTACTGCGTGACAACCCTGACCTGATTGATACACTTAAAAAGAAATCTAGGCAGCGTGTTTTGGAACGCTATACTCTTAGCGATAATATTCAACAACTCGAAGAACTTTATCGCAGGATACTCAAGAATAACTTCAATTTTTAAACCACCGTTTGAGGGCTAAACCAAGTCCAATTGCACTGGCAGCGCCAAGGACATTAAGGGGTTCGGGTACATTGGTGGTTAGAGTGATGTTGGTTATATCAGTAACGCCACCTGCTGCAATAGAATCATCTACTATATAAAAAAAGTTGGCAGTTCTGTAGATGTTGGAGGCAGGACCAGCGGCATGTGAATAATTCTTTAGATATCCAGATAAAAGATTAGCATTTCCGGCAGAAAGTGTATATTTTGTTCCAATTACATTGAGATTATAGGTTGTAAGATTCCCAAGGATATTGCCTACATTGCTATTGCTCTGTGCTACTGAAGTCAAGTTAGAGTCTAGAGCAAAAATATCAGGTGTGTTGTTTAAAGTATTGGGATTACGAAAGCCAAGATCAATTCCCATCCCGCTTTGATCACTCATCAGTATGACATCAAATCCAGCATCAATTGGAGTGTTGTTGGTTTGACTTGCCATCTTGGCAGTAAACGAGAGGGTATAGCCTAAATGAGGGTTCAAATCCGGGAAGCCTGGGTTTATCAAAGTAGTGAGAGTAAGCGCGTTATTTTGAATACTAGTATTATAATTAGTGTATCCAGTGATTTGATCTACACTAGAAATTAACTCAGTGCCAACAACCGTATTCATAAACTGCTGACTACCGGAACCATCATGTGGATTAAGAGGATTAGTAAAAACCAGATAGGGGTTGGCTATTTTATCAGGGGTTGTGAGAGAACTACTATCATAGAGAGTAGTGGTATTTACTGTATATGCTTGAGCGGGTAGACTTCCAGTTAGACTGATGGCAGCTATGCTACTGAGGAGATTGAGGGTACGTTTTTTCATTTAACTAGTGCGGGATTGCGAACTGACTGAACTTCTCAAAAAGCAATATTAACGCCTCGTTGTCACTTTTTCACTAAAGAGGCAAAAATCGTGTTTTTGTTTCAAGACATATTAGCATTGATAATGGCAAATGACATACAAATTCTTCCATCTAGCCCATTGAGAGTCTAGCGGGGATTAGGCTAAGATAGTTATCAAGCTCACCCAATCATCAAGAGATAGTATGCGCCTATTACACACCATGCTCCGTGTGGGCAACTTAGAAAATTCGCTCAGATTTTATTGTGATGTTCTGGGCATGAAGCTGCTCAGACAGAAGGAGTATCCTGAGGGGAAGTTTACTTTGGCTTTTGTGGGATATGCCTTGGAATCTCAGCAAGCGGTGATTGAGCTGACCTATAACTGGGGAATGGATCACTATGATATTGGGACAGGTTATGGTCATATCGCCTTGGGGGTAGATGATATCTACAATGTCTGCTCATCTATCAAGAGCAAAGGAGGCAAAGTAACCAGAGAGCCAGGTCCGATGAAACATGGATCCACAGTGATTGCCTTTGTCGAAGATCCAGATGGCTACAAGATAGAATTGATACAAATTAAGGATTAATTCCGCCAGGAAAGAATTGTTTCTGCGATCTTTTGCTCTACTGGGGTGATTGATAGGCGATTTCCCTTTTTAATTACCATCAGCTGATCATCTCTAAAGTTTTGCTTGAGCCTTTCTAGGGTAATCATTGAGTTGAAAATTTCTGCCAATTCAACTTTAACGGTCTGCCAACGAGGGTTTTGAGGATCCGAGTTGGGATCGTAGTAACGACTGTCTGGATCAAATTGACTTGGATCATTTATATTGCTTTCAATGATCTTCATCAATCCTACAATTCCTGGTGGTTGGGTATTGGAATGATAGAAGAAAGCCAGATCCCCTACTTGCATCATTTTGAGAAAATTGCGAGCCTGGTAGTTTCTGACACCATCCCAAATGCATTGCTTTTCCCTTAATAGATGATCAATTCCATAGGTAATCGGCTCTGACTTCATCAACCAGTAATTCACACAGATGTCCTCTTGCGAAAAAAGGGGGCATATGACAGCTCCCCTAAAAATAATCACTATATTATTTTATTTCTTTTTCAGCCAGCTAAACATAGCCCGCAAATCAGCGCCTACCTCTTCAATGGGATGCTCTGCTTCCTGGCGACGCATGGCGGTAAAGCCGGGTTTGCCTGCTTGATTTTCTAAGACGAAATTTCGAGCAAATTGACCAGATTGAATCTCCTCAAGAACCTTTTTCATCTCAGCGCGAGTCTGATCGGTGATGATGCGAGGACCTGTGACATAGTCGCCATATTCGGCTGTATTGGAGATACTGTCACGCATCTTGGCCAATCCACCTTCGACAATGAGATCAACAATCAGTTTTACCTCATGTAGGCATTCAAAATAAGCCAGCTCCGGCTGATAGCCAGCATCAACTAGGGTTTCAAAACCGGCTTTAATCAAGGCAGTCAGTCCGCCACAGAGAACTACTTGCTCTCCGAAGAGATCTGTTTCGGT
Source organism: uncultured cyanobacterium (assembly GCA_903869185.1). GTDB lineage: Bacteria > Cyanobacteriota > Cyanobacteriia > Cyanobacteriales > Microcystaceae > CAISPN01. The sequence continues at coordinate 11,554 of CAIPYC010000201.1, forward strand.
TTCTTCGCGGAAAGTAGTTTCCAAAACTCCGGCCCTGGTTCCGCCAATTCCCTTGGCATAGGCTAAAGCCCTTGATCTGGCCTGTCCTGTGGCATCTTGATAAACTGCAAATAGGGCAGGTACGCCTTCGCCCTGCTCATAAGTACGACGAACCAGATGGCCAGGTCCTTTGGGTGCCACCATGATCACATCCACGTCATCCGGTGGTACTATCTGACCAAAATGAATATTGAAACCATGGGCAAATAATAAGACCTTGCCTGGTTTTAATCCAGGAAGAATTTGCTCTTTAAAGATGGTTTTTTGTACCTCATCTGGTAGCAGAATCATGATCCAATCAGCAATACGGGCAGCCTCATCGACTGGATAAACCTTTAAGCCAGCTTCCTGGGCTTTCTGCGCTGATTTGCTGCCGCCATAGAGACCAACAATCACATTGACCCCACTATCTTTCAGATTCAGGGCATGGGCATGTCCCTGTGAACCATAGCCAATGATTGCCACGGTCTTATTCGCCAACAAGTCCAGATTAGCATCTGCATCATAATACATTTTTGCCATAAAATATTTCCCACTCTAATTGTTTTTCTTGTTTTATACAGTCCAAACTCAACATTATAAATTAGAAAAGCCAAGAAGATTAATAGCCCCAGGCTAGATAGGGAATCTTTTTACTGGTAGCGGCAATGGCATTTGTATTATTTAATAATTGACCGCAACTATCCCAAGTACCATTGAGCAAGCTCTGACGAGAGCCCTCATCGATAGAAACCTTGGCTGAGCCACCATACCAGGTAACTGTCAAGTTTTCTAGATCAATCGTGAGCTGCTCTTGGGGTTTGGCTGCTATATCCTGCTGTAGTTTTTGGGCTACTTCTGGATCAACCTTGAGACACGGTAAACCCAGCACTACGCAATTGCCGAAGAAAATCTCAGCAAAACTCTGGGCTATGATTGCCTTAATTCCCCATTTGGCAAGTGATTGGGGGGCATGCTCTCTAGAGGATCCACAGCCAAAATTGGCATTGGTCACCAGGATGTTGGCTCCTTGATACTGGGGCGCATCAAAGGGATGTTTGCCTTCTGCTTGGAGGCGATCATCTTTAAATGCCTCCTTGCCCAAACCTTCAAAAGTGACACAGCGCAGAAAGCGAGCAGGAATGATCCGGTCAGTATCAATATCATCTCCGATTAGGGGGATGGCCTGTGCTGTAATTTGCTTGATTTGACTCATTGATTTTGTAGAATAGTTAATAATTTCCCTTAGAGCAGTTCGCGTACATCGGCTACCTGTCCAGCAATTGCTGCCGCTACCACCATAGCCGGGCTCATCAGTAGAGTCCTTCCTGTAGAAGAACCCTGGCGACCTTTGAAGTTACGATTAGATGAAGATGCGCTGATCTGGTTTCCTTGCAGCTTGTCGGGATTCATCGCCAAACACATTGAACAGCCAGCTTCACGCCACTCGAAACCGGCCTGGACAAAAATCTTATCGAGTCCTTCCTGTTCGGCTGCCCTTTTGACCTGCTCGGAACCCGGAACAACCAATGCCTTGACCCCAGGAGACACCTTGTGTCCTTGAGCAAATCTGGCAGCTTCCCTAAGATCAGATATTCTGCCGTTGGTGCAGCTACCGATAAAACAGACATCAACTTTGGTTCCTTTGATCGGGCTACCAGGAGATAGCTTCATATATTGATAAGCCTCCTGAGCAGTAGCTCTATCCCCTGTTGGTAAATCCTCTAAAGTTGGTATTGCCTGGGCTACACCAATACTTTGTCCAGGAGTAATTCCCCAGGTAACAGTTGGCTCAATATCTTCTGCCCGGAAAATGATCACATCGTCATAGACCGCATCCGGTTCACTTGCGAGAGATTGCCACCATTGCAGAGCCTGATCCCAATTTTCCCCTCTTGGAACAAATTCCCTACCCTCAAGGTACTTATAGGTGATCTCATCCGGGTTAACATAACCGCAGCGAGCTCCACCTTCAATGGACATGTTACAGACGGTCATCCTCTCTTCCATGTTCATCCTCTCGATAGTACTGCCGGCAAACTCGTAAGCGTAGCCAACTCCGCCCTGGACTCCCAATTTTCGGATAATGTGCAGGATTACATCCTTAGCATAGACCCCTGTTCTTAGTTGACCGGTTACTTCAACGCGCCGTACCTTGAGTTTGCCGAGCGCCAGGGTCTGAGTAGCCAGAACGTCTCTAACCTGAGAAGTGCCAATCCCTAGGGCTATAGCTCCAAAAGCACCATGAGTGGAAGTATGGGAATCCCCGCAAGCAATAGTCATTCCAGGCTGAGTCAGTCCCTGTTCTGGAGCAATGACATGCACTATTCCCTGTTTACCTGAGCCAATATTATAGAAACGAATACCATGTTTTTTGGCATTATTTTCCAAGGTCTGCATCATCTCTTCAGCCAAATCGTCAAGAAAAGGGCGGGCTTGATTTTCAGTGGGAATGATGTGGTCAACCGTAGCCACAGTTCTTTGTGGATAGAGAACTCCAAGCCCACGCTCAGAAATCATACCGAAAGCCTGGGGACTTGTGACCTCGTGGATTAGGTGGAGTCCTATAAATATCTGTGTCTGACCTGAAGGTAAAACTCTTACTGTATGGAGATCCCAAACCTTATCAAATAGGGTGCCTTTACTCATCGTATGCAACTAAAATATTTGCGACTAACTATAGTGATTATTATTTTAACTTTAAATCCAACTTTCCGATAGATAGGAATCAGTCATGATAAGTTCAGTTATGTTAAAATCATAATGACTATGAATTACATTTGTTGACGGAACAGCCGTTATGCAAGAAGAAATCCAACCAAATGGCGTTGACTCTCTCGAATCTGCCCTCAAACGATGCAAGGATCTAGGGATGAGGGTCAGTAGCCAGCGTCAATACATACTGGAATTGCTTTGGCAAACCAAGGAGCATCTTTCGGCCAGAGAAATTTATAATCGCCTCAACCAACAGGGCAAAGAGGTTGGGCATACTTCGGTTTATCAAAATCTAGAAGCGCTTTCATACAATGGCATCGTTGAATGCCTGGAGAGATCGCAAGGGAGACTCTACGGAAATATCAGCACTCCCCATAGTCATGTCAATTGCCTGGATACCAAGGAGATCATCGATGTCCAAGTAGATCTGCCGGATGAGATCATCGAGCAAATTGAATCTTGTACTGGGATTAAAATTACTGACTATACAATCAATTTTTACGGTCACAGAAAGGGAAAGTTAAAGAAAATATGAAATTCCTTTACAAAAGTTCAATTGCCCCTTATGATAGAGATGTTAGGTAATCCGCACCTCGACAAATAAATAATTAAAGGAATCATAAATCAATGGCTACTACTTTACAGCAGCGCGAAAGCGCTTCAGTATGGGAGCAATTTTGCCAGTGGATCACTAGCACTAACAACCGCATTTATGTAGGTTGGTTTGGTGTATTGATGATCCCTTGCCTGCTCGCTGCAACTACCTGCTTCATCATCGCTTTTGTTGCAGCCCCTCCAGTAGATATCGACGGTATCCGTGAGCCAGTTGCTGGTTCTTTGCTTTACGGCAACAACATCATCTCCGGTGCTGTAGTTCCTTCTAGCAATGCTATCGGTCTACACTTCTATCCCATCTGGGAAGCCGCTTCACTCGATGAATGGCTTTACAATGGTGGTCCTTACCAGTTGGTAGTTTTCCACTTCCTGATAGGTATCTTCTGTTACCTCGGTCGTCAGTGGGAACTTTCCTACCGTCTTGGTATGCGCCCTTGGATCTGTGTAGCCTATAGCGCTCCAGTATCTGCTGCTACTGCTGTTTTCTTAATCTACCCAATCGGACAAGGTTCCTTCTCTGATGGTATGCCTTTAGGAATCAGTGGAACTTTCAACTTCATGTTGGTTTTCCAAGCTGAACATAACATCTTGATGCACCCCTTCCACATGTTGGGAGTTGCCGGTGTATTCGGTGGAGCTCTGTTCTCAGCTATGCATGGTTCTTTGGTAACTTCTTCTCTGGTTCGTGAAACCACTGAATTAGAATCGCAAAACTATGGTTATAAATTCGGACAAGAAGAAGAAACTTACAACATCGTAGCTGCTCACGGTTACTTCGGACGTTTGATATTCCAATATGCTTCCTTTAATAACAGCCGTTCACTGCACTTCCTCTTAGGCGCTTGGCCTGTAATTGGAATCTGGTTTACTGCAATGGGCGTAAGCACCATGGCGTTTAACCTCAATGGATTCAACTTCAACCAATCGATCCTAGATTCACAAGGAAGAGTAGTTGGAACCTGGGCTGATGTTCTCAACCGCGCTAACATTGGGTTTGAAGTAATGCACGAGCGCAATGCTCACAACTTCCCTCTTGATTTGGCTTCCGGCGAACAGGCTCCTGTAATCAAC
>CAIPYC010000202.1 GCA_903869185.1 uncultured cyanobacterium
AGTAAGTATATGCAGTCAGGTAGAATCCATGTTTCAATCCTTGACGATCATGACATGTCTTGTCGTTCTCAAAAGGAACGTTTTGCGGCCCATAATGAAACGCCCCATCGCTATTGGCAATCTGCCCACGCAGTTGGTATCTTGTTGACCACGCCAGGAATTCCCTGTATTTACTATGGTACTGAACAGGCTTTTGATGGCAACGAAGGCTACCATGACTACAGCATAGAACCTAGTCGGTTTGGAGAAGATCGTTATGTAAGAGAGGGGATGTTTGGCGGATCTTTTGGTGCTTTTGAGACAACTAGTTGTCATTTCTTTAATCCTGATCATCCTACCTACTTGAGAATTGCTGCTATTGCCAGATTACGTAACCGCAATGACTATATAGGACGTACATTACGCTTGGGGATCTGCTATCCCAGGGAGACTTCCTATTGTGATTATCCTTTTGCTATGCCAGGAGCAGGTGAGCTTTTTGCTTGGTCGAGGATACTGTCTGACCATGAGGTTGTAATGGTTCTTAATACCAATGGAATTGAAAGCAGAGGGGCAAATGTGACTATAGATGAAGTAATACATCCAGTTGGCTCAAGCGTCAATGTACTTTACCGAGCAGATTGGAGCAACGATCAGTTGAGACATCCCCCTGATGATGAAATGGTCGTAGTAGAGCAGACTAAAGATGGCAGAGCCTATATCAATTTAAATCTGCCTCCAGCTGGTATGTTGATCCTATATTGAATTTATATGTCTGAAGAATTTATATTTGGGCTTCTCTCTACCGCTGCCGGAAGACTGGAAAGAGTAAGAGCAATGAAACTGGGCTTGACCCATGATTTCTATCCTATAGATACTGCTGCTGATCAACCATATGTAGTTAAAGTCCGAGCTGGCTCAGGTTTGACAATTGAAGGATTAACTCTTTTCTACACTATTGATGGAAGAGCCCCCGGAAAGTCGTCTAGTCTATCAGTTGCCATGAAGCGTACTACAATCGAATGGGATACTTTGACTTGGTCTTATCTCGAGGAATGGACCGGAGAAATTCCAGGTCAATCACAAGGAACGCATGTACAGTATGTGATCGAGGGAATTACTAATACAGGGCGTAAAATATCCTGTCCATATATTGATTTGACAGTAATCGAGTCGATGAGTGAATCCTTTGACCAGTCTTTTGTAGAACGCTTGTCTCGGAAAAACTCTTCTGGGGTTTTTGGATTTTATGTCAATGAGCATACTACTGCCAAGTGGCTTGAAGAATCAGTCATCTATCAGGTTTTTGTAGATCGATTTGCCCCAGATCCCGACAAAGCATTTTTAAACCCGATTGATCGCAGTGGAATCTATGGAGGCACAATTAAGGGACTCATCAGTAAATTGGATTATTTAAAAGATCTTGGCATTAGCTGTCTCTGGTTAACGCCCATTTTTCCAAGTCCGTCCCACCATGGTTATGATCCAAAAGCTCATAATACCATTGAACCACGCTTGGGCAGTGAAGCTGATTGGGATGAATTGGTCTGTCAATGTCAAAAACGGGATCTGCGAATCATCTTGGACTTTGTAGCAAATCATATTTCTTGTGAACATCCTGCTTTCGAGTCAGCTCAGAATAATCAGGATAGTCTGACCTATGATTGGTTTCATTTTCGCCAATGGCCAGATAGCTACGATTGTTTTTTTGATGTACCGGAACAACCTGAAGTTGATTCAGATAATCCACAGGTTAGAAATTATTTAATTGATTCTGCCTGTTATTGGCTAAAAAAAGGCTGTAGTGGTTTTCGGCTCGATTATGCTCATGGGGTTACCCATGCTTTTTGGTCTGCCTTTAGCAACACTACTCGAACGATCAATCCTGAAAGTATCACGATAGGGGAGATTACCAGCAGTCCTGATTTGGTTCGATCCTATGCTAACAGGATGGACGGTTGTCTGGATTTTAAACTTTTAGAATTCCTGCGCGGTTTTTTTGTACTTAACACTTTGAGCGTCAGTCAATTTTCTAAAGGATTGGATCAACATTTTGCTTATTTTGCAGATCATTTGTTACTACCGAGCTTTCTGGACAATCATGATATGAACAGATTTCTCTGGATAGTAAATGGTGATCGTCGTCGCTTAAAATTAGCTGCCCTTTGTCAATTCACACTTCCCTCTCCACCAATTATCTATTACGGAACAGAAGTAGGCTTGAGTCAGTTGGTTTCCTTAGGACGTCTAGAGGAATCCCGTTTACCGATGCTCTGGAATGAAAATAAACAAGACAAAGAGATTTTAAGCTTTTACAAAGAGCTGATTGCTCTGCGCCGACAAAATAATAGACTCTGGAAAACTCGTCAGTCTTTGATTTTAGATGATCATAAGGGAATTTATGGCTATCAATGTGGCAATCTCTATGTTATTCTAAATAACAGCAGTGAAAATCATAAATTAACTTTAGCGAATTTTTCTGATCATGAACATGAAATGATGCTAAAAAGTGAAGCTGAAAACAGTTGGCATTCTTCTTTCAATAGTTTAAATTTGATGGCTTATTCTGGTGTTGTAATGCGTAGAAAAATATTTATCGAATAATAGTGAAAAATTTATCAAGATATGAACGTCTGGGTAAAATAAGAATAGACCAATTGGATGGTTTAAGAGGAGTTTGTGCTATTGTCGTTCTTATTCATCACATGATACAGACTTCACCACAAGAAGTTTTAGGAAGTCCATTTCTTCTGGTTCTGCTCTCAGTGATTACTGTTTTTGGACACATTGCTGTTGATATATTTTTTATTCTTTCCGGATTTGTTATAGGTTATACTACACCAGAAAAATATACCCCAGAGGAGGCAAAGAAATATGTTCTAAGAAGAATAATAAGACTCTATCCAATATATTTATTTGCTATTTTTTTCTCTTGCTTATTCTTAAAACATTCATTGAGTACAAAAAATTTGCTAGGTACTATTCTTTTTATGCAGGGCTGGTTTGTTCCTGAGCTTTCAAGCAATATATCACTATGGTCTTTGCACTATGAATTTATTTTTTATATCATATTCTTATTGATATGGAGATTTAATCTGAATATTAAAAATATGATGATTTTATGTCTTGTATCTGCTGTATTATCCAGTTTTATCCCCTTTCATCCCCTGAAAATATTAGGTTATTTTACACTATGGTTAGCTGGACTATGGTTATCACAGAATGTAGATAATTCTAATTTAATTAACCGAAATTGGAAATCGACTCGATTCTGGTCTCCTTTATTATTATCCTCAGCTTTTATAGTTCAAAATATTGTAAGCATGATGATTTATAAGTATGGAACAAATAGTCAACCTATTCCTGTTTTAACTTGTGCTCTTTTGGTTGTTATTTTAACTGCTGTTGTTGCATCCTTAATTACTAATAAAACTATTCCTTTTTATAGATTTTCTGTATTTTTTTTGTTATCTTTAATTTTGGTTAGCTACATTTACCATTTTTGGCAAGCGAAAAATTTTTCATTTTTATCTAATCATCATACTCAGAGTTTATCAATTTTAGTTCTATTATTTTTATTTTCATTTTTAATAAAAAAGGTACCTGTTGTATTCTTTGAAAAAATTAGCTATCTTGGCTCTTTTTCATATGCCTTATACGTGGTTCACTATCCTATTGTCAACTTTTTAAATCACATACCTATTTCGGTCAATTCAAAATTAGTTAGCATATTATGTATCTTATTACTAAATGCCTTAGGTGCCATTTTATCAATTTCTCTAGCATATTTTTTGGAATCCGTAGTGCATATAAAAATTGCTAAAGTTTTAAAGAAAAGTCTCAATTTATAAATAACCTTGGCAGATCAGTTTAAATTTGATGGCTTATTCTGGTGTTATAATGCGTAGAAAAATATTTATAGAATAATAGTGACAAATCTCTCAAGATATGAACGTCTAGGTAAAATAAGAATAGATCAATTAGATGGTTTAAGAGGAGCTTGTGCTATTGTCGTTCTTATTCATCACATGATACAGCTCTCACCAGAAGGAGTTTTGGAAAGTATTTGTCCTATAACACTACTCGGAATTATTACTAATTTAGGTAGACTTGCGGTTTATATTTTTTTCGTTCTTTCTGGATTCGTTATAGGTTATACTACACCAGAAAAATATACTCCAAAGGAAGCAAAAAAATATATTCTAAGAAGACTAATAAGACTCTATCCAATATATTTATTTGCAATTTTATTTTCCTGCTTTTTGTCGACTGAACTACTAAAAATTAAAGATATATTTGGCAATTTATTTTTTTTACAAGAGTGGTTGGTATCTACAATCTCTAATAATGGTCCATTGTGGTCTCTGCATTACGAATTCTTTTTTTATCTCATATACATACTAATATGGAGATTCAAATTAAATTTAAATATTACAATTGTTTTTTCCCTTTTTTGCGCATTATTGTCTAATATCTTTTCATTACATATATTTGAAATATTAGGGTTGTTTACACTTTGGCTCGGGGGATTCTGGCTATCTCAAAATATAGATAAAATTAATCTTGTTAATGAAGATTATTCTTCTACTCATTTCTGGTCACCATTGATCTTGTGTAGTGCGTTTTTTGCACAGAATATAGTGGGTATGTTAATTATTAAATATGGAATAACTCATTCTTTTCCAATTCCTATTTTCTGTAGCGCTTTAGCGGTAATTCCTCTAACTTCTGTTGTTGCATCTTTAATCACAAAAAAAATTATCCCTTTATATAATTTTTCATTACTTTTCTTGCTAATTCTATGTATTTCTACTTTTATTTATCATTTTCAGCATAAAACAAACTTATTAAAAATTGTTGAGAATGGTAATCCAGCAAAAATATCAATAATTTTAACTGTAATTTTAACTGTATTATTTTTCTTGTCATTCCTTTTAAGAAATATTCCTATTAGGTTTTTTAAAACAACAAGCTACATTGGAAATTTTTCATATGCTTTATATGTAATACATTTTCCTATTCTCGTTTTTTTAAATCATATTAATATTACCTTTAATCCAAAATCATCAAACATATTATGTATCTTATTACTAAATGCCTTAGGTGTTATTTTATCAATTTCTTTAGCATATTTTTTGGAATCTATAGTACATGTAAAAATTGCTAAAGTTTTAAAGAAAAGTCTCAATTTATAAATAACCTTGGCACATAACTCTTTGCATTCAATGAGAGAATATGTCAAGTTTAGTTATGATTATTAAAATTGTTTTCAAAATGAATTCGAGTACCAGACCAAAGTAGTTTTTCTCTGAGGGTATGGAAAAAGGAGTAGCTTTCTCGCAACAGGATAAACCTAGCAGAGCAATTAGACCTTTTTATCTCAGCCCTTTGACCAGGCCAGATAGTGCAAGCCAGTGTACCATCAGCCCAGAGTTTTGTATTCATTTCATAGTCTCCTAGAGGCCAAATACTAATTTGGCAACCAGGTGGAAGAATAATAGGACGACTCGATAGGCTAAGAGGGCAAATAGGGGTAACAGCAATAGCCTCCATACCAGGATGTAAAATTGGTCCGTTTGCTGAGGCAGTATAGCAAGTAGAACCAGTTGGGGTGGATACCAATAGTCCATCTCCTTGGTATTGATCTACAATTTCGCCATCAACTTCCATTTCCAAAACTGCAGTCAGCATCCGATCAATTGAGGCAGGTTTTACGCACATCTCGTTGAGGCACCAAAAATGATCACTTACGATATTTGGCTCTAGGCGATCTCCTTCGCTTATCCAGGCTTCTAGCATCATCCTCGTTTCCATCGCATAGCGATCTTCTTGGAGCCTTTGCCAGAGTTGATGAGTGTCTTTGAAGATTTCAAAAGGCTCAGTTAAAAAACCTAAATGTCCCCCGACATTGACCGCCAGAATGGGAATTTCATAAAGGGAAAGGTGTCTGGCGGCAGCTAAAACTGTACCGTCTCCGCCTAGAACAATTGCTAGATTGATTTTTCCACTGACTGAGGCTAAAAAGACCGGATATGGATTGTCCTTGAATCCACTAGGACCCAATAAAACCTTACAGTTTAAGGCTTCTAACTCTCTGGCACATTGCTCAGCCCAAGTTTTACTTTGTTTGTCGTCTGCCTTATGAACGATGATAACTTGCTTTAATTCCACCTAAGCTGTTTCCTTTGACTTATGATCATGAAGCATGTTCTGCCAATAATTTTAAATGTTTTTAGCCCAACCGAACCAATATATACGGCAAATACACTCGACCACAACCGAGAAAGAAGTCATACAATCAAGAATATGGATTTAGTAATTTTATAAATTTTACAAACAATAATGAGTATAAAACCCCAAGTATCCTGGACCAAACAGATAGGAAACGTTCTTATCCTTCTGGCTTCAGCTTTTCTTTTGGCCAATATCTTTTTGCCCGGACTATTTGGGACATCAATACCCAGGGTTCCCTATAGTCTGTTTATTGAACAAGTAGAAGATGGCAATGTTACCAAAGCTTCCCTGGGTCAGGAAGAAATACGCTATCAGGTTAAAGGTACTGAAAATCAACCTGGACAAATTTTAAGCACTACACCGATTTTTGATCTTGAATTGCCCAAACGTTTAGAAGCCAAGGGAGTGGAGTTTGCTGCAGCACCGGCTGCTAGAAATAGCTGGCTAAGCAGTATCCTCAGCTGGGTATTACCACCAGTGATCTTTGTTCTAGTCTGGCAATTTTTTCTTAACAGAGGCGGTGGCGGCCCGGCCGGGGCACTCTCAATCACCAAAAGTAAAGCCAAGGTCTATGTAGAAGGTGACGCTACCAAAACTAATTTTAACGATGTAGCAGGTGTAGAAGAAGCTAAAACCGAACTACAAGAAATAGTTGAATTTCTTAAAAATCCTCAGCGTTTTCTGCAAATAGGCGCCAGAATTCCCAAAGGTGTGCTTCTTATAGGCCCACCAGGTACTGGTAAGACGATGCTAGCCAAAGCGGTAGCTGGTGAAGCCAAAGTTCCTTTTTTTAGTATTTCAGGTTCTGAATTTGTAGAGTTATTTGTAGGAGCTGGGGCGGCCAGGGTTAGAGATCTTTTTGAACAGGCAAAGAAAAAAGCACCCTGTATTATTTTCATTGATGAGTTAGATGCCATTGGCAGATCTCGTTCCTCCGGTAATTTTGCTGGTGGTAACGACGAGAGAGAACAGACTCTAAATCAATTACTAACTGAGATGGATGGATTTAGTGCTGGTGATGCTACTGTGATAGTTCTAGCTGCCACTAACAGACCCGAAGTATTGGATCCTGCTTTACTCAGACCAGGTCGATTTGATCGTCAGGTACTAGTAGATCGACCAGATTTGGCCGGTCGATTGAAAATCCTGGAAATCTATGCTGCTAAAGTTAAGCTAGATCCCTCGGTAGATATCAAGACTATTGCTACGCGTACACCTGGTTTTGCTGGCGCAGATCTATCCAACTTGGTCAATGAGGCTGCTTTGCTCGCTGCCCGTAACAATAGGACAACAGTAGCCCAGGAAGATTTTAATGAAGCAGTCGAGAGAGTTGTCGCTGGCTTGGAGAAAAAAAGCCGTGTTCTCAATGATAAAGAGAAGAAAATAGTTGCCTATCATGAGGTGGGTCATGCCTTAGTCGGCAAAATGATGCCTGGTGGTGGCAAGGTTTCTAAAATCTCGATAGTGCCCAGAGGAATGGCAGCTCTTGGCTATACCTTGCAGATGCCAACTGAAGATCGCTTCTTGATGGAGGAATCGGAACTGCACGATCAAATCGCTACGCTCCTAGGTGGAAGAGCCGCTGAAGAATTGGTTTTTGATAGCATCACCACTGGCGCGGCTAATGACCTACAAAGAGCTACCGATCTTGCAGAGCGAATGGTGACAACTTATGGCATGAGCAAAGTACTTGGACCCTTGGCATACGATAAAGGACAGCAAAACTCCTTTTTAGGCGATGCAATGTTCAATCCGCGACGTTCGGTCAGTGACGAGACAGCTAAGGCAATAGATAATGAAGTCAAGGAACTAGTGGAAAACGGACACCGACAAGCTCGAGCTATACTTCATGCTAATCGCGAACTTTTGGAGAAAATAGCTGAGAAAATCCTGGAAACTGAAGTTATTGAAGGGGATCAATTACAAGAACTATTGGATCAGATTAAACCAGTTGAACGAATCACCGTCTCTGCTTAGTCTCTAGTAAAAAGTAGCAGTTAACTGATCCTAATCTGCTACTATTTGATCTTTATTTTTTTGCTCCCCCTATGGGTATCAATCAACAACAAAAACCGTTTCGTCTTTCTCTAGTTGGTAATTTTTTACTTTTACTTACTGGAGCGGGATTTATTACATATCTATATCTTTCCAAGTCTTCTGAACTTCCGGTTGTTCCCTATAGTGAATTTCTTCATCAAGTAGAAAAGGGACAGGTATCACAAGCAATGATAGGTGATCGGATGATCATTTATCAGTTGAAAACAAGCGAAGATTTTCCCCTCCCATCTTCTTCCGGAGAAGTTCAAACCTCCCAAAATACTCCTAGTAATCCTTTTTATGGTGGTAAATCCTATGATGATCTCACTAAACCAAGACAGTCTGCTATTGCTAGGCAGAACAATATACTATCTACAGTTGTCGTCGAAGATCCCCAGCTGAGCGAAAAACTCAATAAAAAAGGAGTCTCCTTTGAGGCTGTTCCACCATCTAAGAACGGTTGGATTAGTTCTTTGTTGGCTTGGATAGTACCACCAGTAATTCTAGTGGCTGCTTTTCAATTTCTCTCTGAGTACAATAACCGAGATAGCGGACGTTCACTTTCTTTTAGTAAGAGCAAAGCAAAGGTTTATGTAGAAGGTGAATCAGCTAAGATTACTTTTGCTGACGTGATTGCGGTTGAAGAAGCCAAAACTGAACTACAGGAAATAGTGGAATTTCTTCAAAGTCCAGGGCGTTTTACCAAGATAGGTGCACGTATTCCTAGGGGAGTATTGTTAGTAGGTCCGCCCGGAACTGGTAAGACCTTACTGGCTAAAGCGGTAGCTGGAGAAGCTGGGGTTCCTTTTTTTAGTATATCTGCTTCGGAATTTGTAGAATTATTTGTAGGCACTGGAGCAGCTAGAGTCAGGGATCTTTTTGATGAAGCCAAAAAACAGGCTCCTTGTATAATTTTTATTGATGAGTTAGATGCCATAGGCAAATCTCGCTCTGTAGGTAATTTTCACAGTGGGGGAAACGATGAACGGGAACAGACGCTCAATCAACTGCTTACAGAAATGGATGGGTTCAATGCTGGTGATTCCACTGTAATAGTCCTAGCTGCTACCAATAGACCTGAAACGCTTGATTCAGCACTTTTACGACCTGGTCGTTTCGATCGTCAGGTATTAGTCGATCGCCCTGATCTTTCGGGCCGTCATCTTATCCTCGAACACTATGCCAAGAGAGTGATTATCAACCAAGAAGTTGATCTCAAAAAGGTAGCAACCCGTACTCCTGGTTTTGCTCCTGCTGATTTAGCTAATTTGGTGAATGAAGCCGCTCTTCTGGCTGCACGCTCTCGATGCGAAGAGATCCAGCAAGCTGACTTTGATGAAGCAATAGAGAGAATAATAGGTGGTCTAGAGAAAAGAAGTAGAGTACTTAGCGATCGAGAGAAAAAAATTGTGGCTTATCATGAGGTTGGACATGCTCTTATTGGAGCGGTAATGCCTGGCGGTGGTAAGGTTTCCAAAATCTCTATTGTACCAAGGGGAATCTCTGCCCTCGGTTATACATTGAAAATGCCCACTGAGGATCGTTTTTTGATGAACGAGGAGGAATTTAAAGAACAGATCTGTATGTTGTTAGGTGGTAGATCTGCCGAGGAAATTGTTTTTAACAGCGTAACCAACGGAGCTTCAGATGATCTCCAAAGAGCTACCGCTATTGCCGAAAGGATGGTTCTAAGTTATGGTATGAGCAAG
>CAIPYC010000203.1 GCA_903869185.1 uncultured cyanobacterium
AACTGCGTTAATGACTTTTTCTCGCAGATCGTAACTGTAGGGTTTTGCCATTAAGACTACCACTCTCGTTTGCTACTTTTCCACTATGTTACGTCTTAATCCGTCTGTCGACTGCTATAACTTTCTATCAAACCCTTTTCCTGTAATCATTACAACTCTTTTCTACATTTTTTGTCCCGTACCGAGCAAAACTAATTTAAAATAACCTGAGAAAACTGTTGTTTGCTAAAGAAATCAGATATTTATAGAATCTATTTGATTTCCTATATAAGTAGATTGAGATAGTAATAAATTTTAATTAAAGTTAATTTAACCTCAGGTCGGGATAAGGAATAACAGAAAAAGGGGCGGCCAATAGGCTGAAAATAAAGTTTGGAAAGTTTTAGTAAGAAAAATTAGTGTTTCTTTCAAGGATGATTCTTTACCCTCTTAAGTACAAAAAAGAAAGGTTGAGATATAGCCTTGTAATCCATAATACCCAATACTGTATTTTCATCTAACTTGCGAAAGGAATCGTTGATTGGCAAATAATCATAGATCATAGTGGCGCTAAGTTTAGAACGATATTCCATCATTCTCAATCTAGCTTGGCTCTTTTCTGTTTTAAGCCAATTATTAATCATCATTAGCAAAGGTTTTACAGAATTATCTTTGGGTATTGGTAATTTTAAAGCCCAGTCCATAGCTATAGGATTAGGTGCAACTTTTAAAATCTCTCCCTGTTGATTAGAAAATAATAAAGGATGTACATTTTCCAAATCCACAAACTCCTTTCCATACCAATTTGATGCTTCTAATAAGCCGTCCATCGGATGACCAGTATGCAGTCCATGACCCTGCCAACGTCCGATCATAAACTCTAGCTCCACTGTTTCTAAACTATCAAAGAGAGATGAAGCCTTTTCTACTGTAGTTTTGCCATCAAGGAGAATAGATAATGTTTCCATTGGATTATCACCTTTTTTTAATAATTTTAATTCAAAAAACAGTGATGAAGCAATCTTTTACTATTACTAACGCGTTACACCCTGAATTACTGGTTGGACTTCGGTTCCTTCAAATTTTCCGGGATTTCCATTCCAATTAAAATCACTAATCCTCAAATTAATAGAGCCCAGTTCTAATATTGGATTATAGCGAAGTAGTATGTTGTAGGTGCGACGACTATATTCTATAAAATAATCTGTGGATATTTCTTTGCCTGCCGAGAGACTATAAGAGCTTTGAAATCCCACCCTAATCGGTCCATATATCTGCTGAGTAATACCCAGAGTTGCTACTTGGGTATCTGCATAGCGATCAAAGAAAAAGGGAGAAGTATCGCCAACAAAACCCTGGGTAAAGCTTATATCAAAGCCTGTATAGTCAAGGTAAGGACGTGAAAAATGACCAAATTGCCCGAATAGTCTCAAAGTGCTACTTATAGATGGCTGATTGTCTCCATTGCTATAGAGATTATCTACACCAGTTAATGCCAAATTCAATTTGACATACGGTTGAACAGGGACAGGAGTATATTTGAGTCCTCCTTCTTGAGTGGGAGGTAGAGAGTGACCTTGCCACAGTGTAAAAGTCCGATTAAGGGTGATTACGCCTTGGTAGCGATCTAGATTCAGGAGATTATTGGTTGCATTGGCTGGCAATAAATATATGCGATCTGTAGGAGCTTGGATATCTTGAGCAGAAGCCTGGAAATTCAGATAAATCTCCGACTTACCTAAGGCAATTGTGGGAGAGATGAGCAAGAGTCCATAGCTATTGTTGATGGTTTGATAGCCCAGAGAGCCGTTAAAAACTTGTTGGCGATAGTAATACTGCGCACGCAAATCGTAGGGCTGCCCAAGATCACCAATCAATTCTTTAAGTTCAATTTGGCTCCTAGTGTAATTACCCAGTTGGCTTAATTCTAGACTATCAAGAAAAGTGATTGCATTAAAGCTGAAACGATCATTGAATTTGACATTGAGACTGCTCAGTAATGCAAAAACAGATGAACAGAATGCACATTCTGGACTATTAGTGGGATTAGACTGTGGAAAAGAAGAAGGAGATAGAGCCTTTTGGATCAAATACTGGGGACTTAGGGTGAATCTGACAGAATCATTATTGATGAGGTCAAAATTTCCCTGAACATAGAAGCCTCCTCGATTCTCTCCATCAAAGCCAAAGGATAAATAGCCAGGCTCTCGATCTTTGCGATCAACGATTAGAATATTTTGTAGAAGAGGCAGGGGATTGGACTGATCAAGGACAACCACCGAATTGGTGAAGCGTAGTTCACTCATTAGAGGATCTAAAGAACTAAAATCAGCTCGATCTGCCTGAATTTCCAGCTCTGGCGGTGAGAAAGGATCATTGGTTAGACGTATCTTTTGGGCTGTCCACTCCTTTCCGTCAAAATCTATCCGCTCTGCTTGAAATCTTACACGATTGATTGATCCTTGAGTCATACCAGATCTGTTGGCTGTTTCGGTTGACTGTTGCTCAACCCCAGGGGTACTCCCTTGTACAAATTGAAATCCTCCGGAATTGGCAACGCTCTGCAATGGTTGATTGAGAGATAGCCGATCGTTTAGGTTCAATCCAGAATAAAGGCCGTAGTTGGTAGCATTAGGAAGATTTGCCCTTAGATCTTTACTAGTTGATGGTTGATAAATTTCTCCATTAGCTTCAAAGACTACTCCACGATCCTGGGAAAAATAGTACTCAAAACGCTTGCCTCTTAAAATCTGGTCGCCTCTTTTGAGGATTACATCTCCTTGAGCTACAGCGAGATTGTCTATCAAATTGATTTTTAGTCTATCGGCAATCAGAGTCGCATCCCCAAAATTTAACTGAACATGTCCTTTGGCTGTAATGATACGTTCTTGGCTATTGTATTCCTGCTGGTCAGAAATCAATTCCAGGACTTGGATTGGTTGAGGATCCTTTTGATTTTCGGGCTTGCTTTGAGTTAGCAAAAAGCTTTGGGTTTTTCCAGAGCGATCTTGAGCTCGTAGATATTTGGTTTTGTTTGAACTGAGCCCTCCGATTTCACTACCACCCAATGTTATCGGCTGACCCAGTATGCCAGCTTCTGGCGGCATTTCTACTGCTATAGGTATTGCTGAGTCATTTACAGCATGGGGCAATAGTTGAAGTTGAGCTAATAAAAAAAATGGGAACATCAGTCATCACAGAATTGGGAAACAGAGACCTCTTGGAGATTTTTTATCTCTAGGAAACAAAAAAAGACGGGATTGTTCCCGTCGGCTGAAAGTTCAGATCTCTCAATGGAGAACTGTTACTCAAGATTTTTCCGTCCAGGGTTACGAGATGGATCACTTGATAGCAAGCCAAAAACAAATAATCCAATGAAAGAAAATACTACAATATATACTGCTATTTTTAATGTGAGCACTTTAACTGTCTCCTTTTAAAGCCTTATATTTTGAATATACCCTATTGTTGACACTGTGAAAATTTCAATCTTTACTCTATTGGTTCACCAAAATTCATTCCGATGGCTTTAATTTCATTGATTAGAAGATTGGCTTTGTTGGGATCTTTTAGTAGATAAATCTCAATTGCCCTTTTAAAGGCAGCAAAGCTCTCTTGGTGATTTCCATATTTGAGCCAAGCAACGGCCATGTTCTGATAAGCCTCGGCATAATCCCGGCGCAGATTTATGGCCTGTTGATAAGCTTCAATAGCCTGTTTGAATTTGTTTGTATGTGTATAAATCAATCCAAGGTTGTAATAAGCCATGGCAAAACTAGAATCAATCTTGAGTATTATATGGTACAGCTCCTCGGCTGTCTCCCATTTTTCTGCAGAGAGCAAGACAGCAGCAAGATTATTATAAGCTCCCAATTTGAGCGACTCTTGCAAAGGTAGTTCAATCGCTCTTTTATAGTGTTTGATTGCAGAATCTAATCGATCCTCGCGAACATAGGCATTGGCTAAATGATACTGTAGTTCGTAAAAGACCGGATTGCTGGCTCTGTTTGATTTTAGTCCGCGTTTGAGCAGCTTAATTCCTTCTTTGTGTCTGCCCCTTTCAAGATAGAGCGCACCCAGCTTGCTACAGAGATAGGGATCTGCTCCTTCTTGGCTCAGATAGGACTCCATAGCCTTTTGGGCTCTTTCAAATTTGTTTCCAGCGGCAATCACATCAGGTTGGTAACCATAGTGCAATATAGCCACCTCATCAAGTTCAAGAATCTGCCAATTAGGTTCTTTGATCAGTAAATCGCTCACACTGTCATCAATGATGGAATGGTAAGGTCTTGTGAACTCAATTGCCTTATGCTTGCGAAAAAGACGCGATACTAAGGAATAGGGCGACTGACTAGCTCCAATCTCATGCCGAATAAGGTTGACAACCAAAATACCAGGCTTTTCAATCAAGCTTTTTATTTTGCTAATAGCCTCATGCTTGAGGATTTCATCAGCATCAAGCACAAGCACCCAGTCGCTCTGTACAATTTGGAGAGCTTTGTTTCGTGCTAAGGCAAAATCATCATTCCAGGAAAAAGTAGTCTCAACCTTGGCACCAAAATTCTCGGCTATTTGTACCGTATTATCTGTTGAGCCGGTATCCAAGACTACTATCTCATCTACCAAACCTTTTACACTTTCTAAGGTTTTGGATAAATTGGCTTGTTCGTCTTTTACAACCATGCACAGGGCTAAACTAACCATAAAAAAAATTGTTGTAGTAGTTTATACACAATGACGGTTCCGGATTACCGTAATCTAGAGGAAATGATATCATATTGGCAGTGTTTCCAGTCTTTTGTTCTTTACTTTCAGCTGATGCCGTTGCAGCTCTAGTTAGCGCACAATATCAACTAGATATAGCTTCTTGTCAGTTTTGGCATAGAGGTAATAGTGATGTTTATCTTCTCGAAACCGCTGGACTATCTCAATATTTTCTAAAGATCTACCATTATCGTCAGCGCAATAGAGAAAATATTGGTTTTGAGCTTCAACTTCTATCCCACCTAAAAGACAAAGGTATCCCCGTATCTCATCCTATTTGTACTGTAGCCGGAAACGATACTCTGGAAATCGAAGCCCCAGAAGGGTTAAGATATGCTTCTCTTTTTATCCGTGCTCCTGGAAATGTTGCCATCGGTGATCTTAACCCTCAACAAGGCTATATTTTAGGATCTACTCTGGCTAGATTGCATCAGAGTGGGCAGGATTTTCAATCTAGTTATTTGCGTCCACCACTAGATCCAAGATCGATTTTGGAGAATTCAGTCTCAGAGATCATTCCTTTTCTAGGAGATCTGCGGGTTGATTTGTACTTAATACATCATGAACTACTCAGACAGATTCCTGATCTTCTTGAGGAAGAACCTTACTGGACAGTATGTTGGGGAGATCCCCACAGCGGTAATGTCCATTTTAGCGAAGATCAATCTCCTACTTTGTTTGATTTTGATCAATGTGGTTATGGTTATCGCCTCTTTGATATTGCTAAATTTTGGCAAGTTAGCCTACAAAGTGGACTAAGTTCTTCTATACGTTCTGCTTTTTTATCTGGTTATCAAAGTCAACAACTCCTCGGTAATCTAGAGATTTCCAGCCTCAACTGTTTTACCCGCATTGCTCACATCTGGTCTTGGTCTATTAGCCTAAATATAGCCAAATTTCATGATGCTTGCCGTCTTGATTCTTCTTTTTTTATTCGTAAGCTTCAGCATCTCAAAAGAATTGCAGATAAGGAACTCTATCCTAAAATTAGTCGCCAACAGAGGACAGCCTATTGATAGAACTGATTGCCACTGATCACATAATAGATGAGGTAGTTAGCTGCTAACATTTTTCTAAGCCCCTCACCCTTTGTGGGATCCGGGACTTAAAGTAAAGTGTTTAAGCTCTTTTTTTCTTGAGATATCTCAAACCAATAAACAGTGGTATACCCAACATGAAGCCCTGTTCCGGGGAAAATTCGAAGGGGGCGTTCTGGGATTTTTGTGGGGTTAAGCTGGAGGTTGTTATGCCATTTCCTGTATAAATTTGATCTGCTGCATGGTACGGTCTCTGCGATCCTGAGCTACCTCCATTGTTAGAATAAATATTGTAATCGTTAGATCCTGTCGCGTAAGCAAACCCTTTGTAGTTGACCAATATCGGTAAGCTAATTGTTCCACCCCACATGATGGTTTGCGATGAACCCATAAAATTTGATAAACCAGTAATTGTCTGTGGCAAATCGTCAAGAGGTGTATACGTTCCGGTGATAGCCGATATTGTATATATATTTGTGTTGTTGCTGGAAATACCGTCGGTTGTAAACGTCCCTACAGCGTGGTCACCGAGACTATTAGTATACGACCAGTTCCATGAGAGTGCATGAGCCGGGGCAGAAAGAGCAAGACTACCGAGTAGGATAGCGGCGATGGAGAGTGTATTTTTTTTGTTTGTATTATAGTAAATATATGTTAGCATTGTTGAGCTGACAAAATTAAACAAATTGAGTCTCTATAGAAATTTTCAGGTCACAACATGTTTATCAATTTTGACAAGTCCCAGTTGGTCCTGATTTTTTCTAGGGCCGGTCCTAGGACCATCTAAAAAAAGGAAACTACTTGGGGCTATTTTGTCTCTTTAACTAACGTCAATTCGCTATCTCACAAGGAAACAGAAACTTTGAGCATTCATGTGGTGATGCTAAGGTAACCTCAGCCAAACTTTCCCTTTTTGGACCTTAGAGAGGAAATGACTGTATAGTGGTAAAGAATAATAACTCGGCAAAAGATTTCTGACGGTTTAGATAATAAGGTGGAAATCACATTCTTAGGTACAAGTTCAGGAGTACCCACAAGAGCTCGCAATGTTTCTAGTTTGGCCTTGCGCTTGTCTCAAAGAGCCGAGGTCTGGTTATTTGATTGCGGAGAGGGAACGCAGCACCAAATCCTCCGCTCTGAGGTTAAGGTATCGCAATTGAGCAAGATTTTTATCACTCATATGCACGGGGATCATATTTTTGGATTGATGGGTTTGCTTGCTAGTTGTGGATTGGCAGGAAGCGGTCAGTATATAGAGATTTATGGCCCACCTGGCTTGGAAGACTATCTTAAGGCCTGTACCCGTTATTCCCATACCCACTTTAGTCATCGTCTTAAGATCCATGTATCGGGTCCGGGGCTACTTTATGAAGATGAGGAATATTCCGTAAGATGCCTACCACTCAAGCACCGCATACCTGCTTTCGGCTACGCAGTAAAAGAAAAAGATAGGCCTGGTCGTTTTAGGGTTGAGCAGGCCAAATCACTTGGCATCTCCCCGGGACCACTCTACGGCAAACTCAAGAACGGTCAAACTATAACACTAGAGGATGGACGTAGAATTAGAGGTCAAGATCTTTGAGGAGCCGGATGAGGTTAACGTCTCAAGTCCGGTTTTGTAGACGAGCAGTTCTCGTGAGAGGATTGCTTAGTCAACTTTTCTGAATCTACCCGAACATTGTTCTAAAAATTTATCTAAAAGAAGTTGAACAACTTCTCCATTAAGGAGACGAGAACGGAACTTACTTAAAACAGAAAAGTCAAAACCAAAATGGGTTAGTTGCATTCCTAAAGCATATTTCCAATCGATACGACTTCGTACTGCTTCTGCTGCTTGTCTGTCTGTCAACCCTTCTGTGTACTGCATAACATTGACTAATGCCAACTGCCAAGGGGGTCTAGAGAGATGTCCTTCTAAAGCAAATAAAGCTTGAAAATCTTCATCCGTGTAAAATGTGCCTAATTCATCAGTATCCAATGCTACTCGAAGGCGGATAAGAAGGAACATTATGACTTTCAGCCGTTAGCAATTGGAGAAAATGCGGATGAATAAATAGTTTTTCACGTCCGCTTTTAATTTCTTGTAATACTCCAATATCACATAGTTCTTTTAAATAATTTGCCGCAGTCTGTCGATGAGCAATGGACGCATCAACAACATTAGCAATACGACAATAAGGTTGGATAAAAATTAGATCTATTAAGTCACGATTATAAATTTTAGGTCGAGTTTTTCTTACATAATCTGAAGTAATTTCCATTAATTGACGAATAGCCTGAATCTTTTGGGTTGTCCAGACAGAAGTTTCTAGAACGGCATTGAGCATAAACATAATCCAACTTTGCCAGTCTCCTTGAGCCGTGACTTGATATAAATAGTGATAATACTCTTGTCGATGTTGAATGATATAACGACTAAGATAAAGTACAGGAATCTCTAACAACCCCATATCTACTAAAAACAGGATATTGAGAATACGACCCGTTCGTCCATTGCCATCTGTAAAAGGATGGATTGCCTCAAATTGATAGTGCATAACCGCAAGTCGCACTAGTGGATCAAATTCTGTTGCTTGATGGATAAATTTCTCCCAGTTGGTTAGTTTTTCTTGCAAAACTGACTCTGTTTCAGGTGGCGTATAAATCACTTTACCACTATTGGCTTCAATCAAAGCAG
>CAIPYC010000204.1 GCA_903869185.1 uncultured cyanobacterium
CGTTTAAGATTTCAAGCCGGTGTTGGCACCCAAACCGATGTTATCAACTCTCAGCGTAGTTTGACTACAGCCCGAAGCCAGTTCTTGCAAGCCATCATTGGCTATAACCAGTCCTACAACGCCCTCGAAAGAGATGTAAGCAGGATCTATGCTTACAAATAGAATTTATTAAGGGTTGAGGTCGGCGGTGCCTGGAATGCGTTTGTATCTTAAATAGTAGCCTGCAAAAAATAGTATGACAATCAGCAATCCACCAATACCCAAATAGCTTGGTACCCAACATACCACTTCTAGGTGATTAACCTGTCCGGGTTGCAGGTGCCAGATTAGATCACGATTCTTTCTGGAGATCTGCGCATTTTGTTGGATGAGTCGGGTTGTCAATGGGCTGGTGATGAATAAATTGAGATCGAGAAGCGAACCTGAGCTAAGGATAATATTACCTTCTTGAGAGACCATTGCCAGTCCCCGCAGATCGACAGTAAAGTTCATCAGATTGCGCTCAACCAAGAGCAAATTGGTCTGTTTGATTGACATTTGAGCATCTAAGTTCACTAGATCTATTTTGTCACTTAGATTGTTTTTTCTTCGGGTTTCCTGGTGATAGAGTTGATTGAACTTATCTGAAAGTTCCTTACCACGACTAAAGGGTATGATCACACGATAACTATTTTCAGAGACATTTTCCAGTCTTCCATTGAGATTGAGAGCACGCTGCTGCAAGTTATCAATCCATTGTTGTACTTCCTTTTGAGATAGTCTATTGAGTTGCGGAGCCAGGCTGATATTTTGGATGATTTCCCCTCGATGTTGATTTTGAAAGTCAATGCCGACATCGTAACGCACACAACCACTTAAGAAAACCATTATAACTAGCAACAGAGCGCTAAGAATTCGCATCTTTTTCTCCCATTACATTCAATTATCTTCAGGATATGTTTCATCTTCATCTGGGGAACCAGGCGATACAGTCACCAGGTCGATTTGCTGACGGTAATAGTCAACGCTCTTTACTTGTACCTCAACTTCACTGCCTAGACGATAGAATATTTTGTTTTTTCGCCCAACTAGACAGCTATGACGAGCTCTATACTCATACCAATCATCCTTGAGGGAACTTACATGAACCAATCCTTCTACCAAAAGATCTGCTAATTCTACAAAGAATCCATAGGATTGTACTCCGGTTATCAGTCCGCGAAAGACTTGTCCAGTTCTTTCCTTCATTTGCTCAGCTTTTTTAAGTCCCTTGAGATCCCTTTCGGCATCTTCGCTGAGTTTCTCTCTTTCGTTGAGGTGATTGATCAAGGTATGAAGTTGCTCTTCGAGATCTTCTTGAATATTGTTTGGCAAGACTTTCCACTTGATCAGTTCAAAACAACTGTTGCTGCCCAGATTGACTCCGGTTTTGGAGCGGCCACTATGGCGATCTTTTCCATGTTCAAAGAGTTCATTCAGTACACGTTGAACAAACAAATCACCGTAACGTCTGCCAGGAGAAAGACAATGAGTATATGCTCCCTTGAAGGCCAGTCCAAAATGGTCAATCGGATGGCTGCTGTACTTGATTGGCTTTAAAGTACACTCAAGAAGATAGTTGAGGACTTTTGCCGATCTCTCACTATTGCCGAATACACGGCTGATGTCTTGGTATTTCTGGGGAGTGATCTCTTCTTCAGTTTCAAGAGTCACTGGTAAATCGAGATTCTGTCCTAGTTTTATCAAATCTTCTAACTCACCAGGATCTGGTTCAGGCTGGCCGCAATAGATCACCGGGAGTCCAAGTGATTGCAGATGAAGTCCGATAACTTCTCCGACAATTAACATCACCTCACTCAACATAGAGCGAACTGGAACTTCTGAAGATACCAGAATTACACCAAGACGCCCTTCATCTTTGTACTTGCATTCGGTTTCCGATTCTATTTCAAAACTGCCCCTTTCTATTCTCCTGGCTTTTAGCAGAGGACTGAGGCTAAAGAAAAGATACTCAAGTTTGTTGGCGAGCTGTTTTTTTTCATCAGTATCCTCAGACTCGGCCAAAGTTTTTTGAACTTGCTGATAGGTCAGCTCTTGGTCAACCTGGATTAGGGCTGGGAATATTTCATAATTTTCCAGCTTCCCATCTGAGTCAAAGTTCATAGCCACTGAAATAACGAAGCGGTCTTCTCCGGGAGACAAAGAGCAGCGTTTTGTAATTTCTTCCGGGAGTAAAGGAGAAATCTTCTCTTGTAGATATACGGTTGTTCCCCTTCTTTTGGCAGCTCTATCGAGTAAGGAATTAGCAGGAACATATTGAGCAACATTGCTTATATGGATCATAATCTGCCATCTTCCATCCCCAGAGCAATCTATGGTAAGGGCATTCTCCACAAAAGGACTGTTTTCATCTTCTATCGTAAGGGTAAAGAGAGCGCGCAAATCCTTAAATCCATGCCAAGACTGATAGTTGTTTGCTGTGGGCAACTGTTCAACAAATCTTAAGATATTTTCCGGAAAATCAAGACTGAGATCATGTTTGCAGCAGACTATGTCAGTATCAGCTGCGGCTTCGGCATCACTGCCTAAAATACGGGTGACTTTGCCCAAAGATCCATATTGAGCAATGGGATAACGTACCACAGAAACATGAACCAAGTTATCTACCGCTTGTTGTAAGTCTTGATCGTTTTCCTCAAGCTCCAATTCGAACAAAAGACGATCATCAAGTGGGACAGCAAGGTATTGTCCGCCTTGAGATTTAACTTGGGCCAAAAGGGATGGATTGGCTCTTTCTAAGATAACTATCACTTCACCTTCGGGTGAACGTCTGCGGCTACCTTCTTTAATGATCTTCACCAAAACCCTATCCCCATTCCAGGCATGACTGAGATGACTCTCTCTGATATAAATATCATCAGCATCTTCCATATCCTGAATGGCAAAACAAAAGCCCTTACTAGAGCATCTTAACTTTGCCTCTAGAACATTTGTTTCTTTGGAAATGCGAAATTTTCCTTTATCCCTGACTAATAGTCCGATCCTTTCTAGGGCGTCAAGAGCGATATCCAGCCTTTCTTGATTTCCTTGATCATCGCAACCTAATTTTTCTTTGAGAATTTTAGCAGTAACTGATTTATCGTCATTTAGATAAGATAAAAGCGTAGCGATCGAAAAATCCATGTAATGCAATCCTTGGTTTTACTTAATAATGCTGTAGAGAGTAATGAGCAGATATACAACGAATACTAATTGTTTATCCTGTCGGACTCACATTTGAAGCTTTTCGTCTCTATAATTTCACCTGTGATTCAACAGAGACGTCCCCACTATCAATATTATCAGTTAGAGCAACATTTTAAAGCACTTCATAATGTTACAGAATTTGAAGTTATCAACAGTTTTGAGTCGGTATAAAGTAACAGTGCGGTAAACTAAGCCATGATGCTATTTTTAACTTTTTGCTCTTCCAAAATAGTGCAGCGAGAAGTAAATTTAGCTCTTTCGTTATCGAGCAAGAGAACTACCTGTCAATGGAGTTGATATTAAATGTCTCATAGTGTAAAAATTTACGATACCTGTATAGGTTGTACTCAGTGTGTGCGCGCTTGTCCTTTGGATGTTCTAGAGATGGTTCCCTGGAATGGCTGTAAAGCTGAACAGATAGCATCTTCTCCCAGAACAGAAGATTGTGTCGGTTGCAAACGCTGTGAAACAGCTTGTCCGACTGACTTCCTGAGCATTCGCGTCTATCTGGGCGCTGAAACTACTCGCAGTATGGGATTAGCTTATTAATCCAGAAATACCATTATCGCTTGGCCCACAATGTGCTTATAGCCAAGGTGGGTCTTTTTTTTCTCTTTAAGAATGAAACTTGCAAGCTAATTGTTTTATGGGCAATACAGAAAGTACTGAATTAGGAACTAGTAAAAACCCACATAAAGACTATCGGGGATTACTAAGAGATCAGCTTAGTCCTATGTATCAACATTACGTGCAAGTAAAAGAACAAAATCCCAACACCTTGTTGTTATACAGAGTGGGCGATTTTTTTGAATGTTTCTTTCAAGATGCCATCTCTATTGCCCAAGAATTGGAGTTGGTAATCACCAGTAAAGAAGGTGGAAGAGAGATTGGGCGTGTCGCCATGACGGGAGTTCCACATCACGCACTAGATCGCTATGCCAAACTTTTGATAGAGAAGGGCTATGCCATTGCAATTTGCGATCAAGTAGAGGACTCTGCTGAGGCAGCAGGAAGATTGGTAGAACGCCAAATTACTCGTTTACTGACTCCAGGTACTGTTACTCAAGAGGAGATGCTGGTTTCTAGTCGCAATAACTTTTTAGCGGCTATTGTCCTATCGAATCAAAATTGGGGACTAGCTCATGCCGATATCTCTACCGGGGAATTTTTTACAACTTCTGGGACAAGATTAGCCGATCTTAATCTAGAGTTGAATCGTCTACAGCCAGCAGAGACACTCCTGCCAAGTTTTTCGCCAGAGAGATTTGGATTAATGCGACCAGGACAAAGGAGCCCTGAAGTTCCTCCTGGCTTGCCTGAAGATCTTTGCTACAATCTACGTCCTCAAAATCCCTTCAATTTTAATATTGCCAAAGAGCGCATTTTGGAAAATTTTCATCTACGCTCTTTAGAAGGCTTGGGATGTGCTGATTTGCCTCTTGGTGTGAGGGCTGCCGGTGGTCTATTGGAGTATATAGAAGATACACAAAGGTCTAATCCAGTAACTCTACAGCCTTTGCGAACTTATTCTCTGGTTGATTATCTGATCTTGGATCAGCAAACCAGACGCAATCTAGAGATTACCCAAACAGTCAGAGATGGTAAGTTGCAGGGATCTTTGTTGTGGGCTTTAGATAAAACATGTACGGCGATGGGTAGTAGAGCGTTGCGCCGCTGGTTATTGCAACCTTTGCTAGAACTTGAAAAAATCATCATTCGCCAAAGTACTATCGCTGAGCTTATTAACAATACTCAACTCAGGCAAAACCTCAGACAACTTTTAAAGCAATTTTACGATATTGAAAGACTATCAGGTAGAGTTGGCTCTGGTACGGCCAATGCTCGGGAACTTTTTTGGCTGGCCAATTCTTTAGTGCGCACAAAAGATCTTTGCTTGCTCGGACAAAATTCCAAATCTCACTATCTCGAAGCTTTGCAAAATATATCCCCATCATTAGAGCAATTGGGCAGCAAGGTCATGAGTTATTTGGTCGAAAGCCCTCCACTTCAATTAAAAGAAGGAGGTATCATCAGATCAGGAATTGACAGTCGTCTTGATGAGCTCAGAGGTTATCAAGAAGAGGACGGACAATGGCTAGCTAACCTTGAGGTTACTGAGAGAAAAAGATCCGGGATCACGGCACTCAAGGTAGGGTACAACAAGACCTTTGGCTATTATCTGAGTATTCCACGCAGTAAAGCAAGCCAAGCTCCGGAAAATTATATTAGAAAGCAGACTCTAGTCAATGAAGAGCGCTACATCACCCCAGAGCTGAAAGAGAGAGAAACTCGTATACTAACTTCTAGAGATGATCTCAATCGCTTGGAGTATGATATTTTTGTTGAATTGAGAAGTGAAGTAGCCCAAAGAGCTCAAGAAATAAGAGTTGTTGCCGAAAGTATCGCAGCTGTCGATGTACTATCTTCCTTGGCTGAAGTGGCTATTCATCAAGGATATTGCTGTCCAGAAATTGTCTCTGGTAGGACAATGGAAATAGTTGAAGGCAGGCATCCTGTGGTGGAAAAGATATTGAGCTGCGGATTCTTTGTACCCAATTCCACTTACCTTGGAGGAGATTCATATCCTGATTTAATCATTCTCACTGGTCCCAATGCCAGCGGCAAAAGTTGTTATCTCAGACAGGTGGGACTGATTCAGCTTTTAGCTCAAATAGGGAGTTTTGTGCCGGCCAAATCAGCCAGACTTTCTATCTGTGATCGTGTTTTTACCAGAGTTGGTGCGGTTGATGATCTAGCAACAGGGCAATCTACCTTCATGGTGGAAATGAATGAAACAGCTAATATTCTTAACCATGCCAGCGATAAATCCTTAGTTCTATTGGATGAAATTGGTAGAGGCACCGCCACTTTTGATGGACTCTCCATCGCTTGGTCTGTTGCTGAATACCTAGCTACAAATATTCAATCACGTACTATTTTTGCTACACATTACCATGAAATGAACGAATTGGCCTCAATTTTACCCAGAGTAGCCAATTATCAGGTAACTGTTCAAGAATATCCCAATGAGATAGTGTTTCTCCATTTGGTGCGGCCAGGCGGGGCTGATAGATCCTATGGTATTGAAGCAGGTAGATTGGCGGGTTTACCAACTCAGGTAATCGCCAG
Organism: uncultured cyanobacterium; assembly: GCA_903869185.1. Lineage (GTDB taxonomy): Bacteria > Cyanobacteriota > Cyanobacteriia > Cyanobacteriales > Microcystaceae > CAISPN01. Next base: position 6,355 of record CAIPYC010000204.1, read on the forward strand.
AGCCAAGGAGGTTCTATCTCAAATTGAAAAGCACAGTAAAATAGCAATTGGACTTAGATCAAAAGAATAAAAATATTTTAGATTTTCTTTAGAACAAGATTGGTTTTAAGCAACTAACCTAGAAGTGAAGGTATCAATCAAAGGCAAAATAACTATGACTAAGAGAACTTTCGGTGTAATTGGCTTGGCAGTAATGGGCGAAAATCTAGCTTTGAATGTCGAAAGCCGTGGCTTTCCTATTGCTGTCTATAACAGAACTTTTGCGAAAACAGAATCATTCATGCAGTCGAAGGGATCTGGCAAGGATATCAAGGCTGCCTCCACTTTAGAAGAGTTTGTTGGGATCCTAGAGCGTCCACGTAAAATTCTAGTGATGGTCAAAGCCGGTGCTCCAGTAGATGGAGTTATTCAAGAGCTCAAGCCTCTTTTAGATCCCGGTGATATGATAATTGACGGTGGAAATTCACTCTATGAAGATACCGAAAGACGTACTAAGGAGCTAGAGGCAACTGGACTTGGCTTTGTTGGGATGGGAGTTAGTGGCGGTGAAGAAGGTGCACTGCATGGACCAAGCCTAATGCCAGGAGGCACAAAAAGCGCTTATCATGAGCTAGAACCAATCTTGACCAAGATTGCAGCGCAGGTTGATGATGGACCTTGTGTTACGTTTATTGGTCCTGGTGGTGCTGGTCACTATGTAAAAATGGTACACAATGGCATTGAATATGGCGACATGCAGCTGATAGCTGAAGCCTATGATGTTCTGCGCAATGGACTGGGATTAAATAATCAACAACTGCATGAGGTATTTCTGGAATGGAATCAGACCGAAGAGCTCAATTCCTTTCTCATTGAGATCACCGCCGATATTTTCAGCTATATAGATCCACAAACCCAAAAGCCATTGATCGATCTTATCGTTGACGCAGCCGGTCAGAAGGGAACTGGTTTATGGACCATAATCAACTCATTAAAGCTAGGCGTACCTATACCCACTATGTATGCTGCAGTCTATGCTAGAAATATATCCTCTATCAGGGATGAACGTGTGGCTGCATCAAAAGAGTTGACAGGACCAAGTATCAAATTTGAGGGAGATCCACGCTCCTTTATCCCTAAAGTCAGAGATGCCCTCTATTGTTCTAAAATATGTTCTTATGCTCAAGGTATGGCCCTGATTGCCAAAGCTTCCCATGATTTCAATTATGATATCAAGTTGCCTGAGGTTTCCAGGATATGGAAGGGGGGTTGTATTATCAGAGCGGGCTTCTTGGATAAGATTAAAAAAGCTTTCCAAGATGATCCCCATTTGGCTAACTTACTCTTGGCACCTGAATTTAAACAGAGCATCCTAGATCGTCAGCAATCTTGGCGTGAAGTTGTTTCTTTTGGTAATAATCTGGGAATACCACTTCCGGCTTTTAGTGCATCCTTGAGTTATTTTGATAGTTATCGAAAAGAAAGACTTCCACAAAATCTGACTCAGGCGCAGCGCGACTATTTCGGGGCCCACACTTATGAGAGA
>CAIPYC010000205.1 GCA_903869185.1 uncultured cyanobacterium
ATAGTGCTCAATTGCACAGCAGAAAGATTATTGGCAACTGGAGTGGGTTCAGTTGACGGGGTAATACCGAGACTATTGATCAGTGAGATGTTGCTTACATCACTAACCAGGAGAACTTTTGCGCCGGAGTTAGCTAGCTTCTTGGCAGCGGCGATCGCCAAGACAGTCCGCCCACTTCCCTCATTGCCCAAAAGTGTCAGTATGAGAGTCATAGTTTTCTAAAAATGGGTTGTATTTGGTACTAGTCTAGCAGTTTTAATTCGTCATCAAAAAACCAATTAGTGGTGTGATCCTCAAATTCGACAACAGCACCTACGCCACTGCCATCGGTCATCTTGTAACCTGTGATCACTCCAATCCTACCAAGTTTATCAACAAAATTCTTTGAAACACGATCGCGAATACGAAACACCTTAACTTTTTGTCCGATTTCCATTTTTTAATAGATTAAGTATATTTTGATGAGTCAAGATTTAGTTTATCCCAATTCAGGCACCCTGAGAACTAACTAGAAATATTGCAGCCAATCAATCCCTTATAATTAACTAGAGCACACATAAAAAACAGATAGTCAATGCAAAGAAAGAACAATTTTGATTCAACTCAAATCATGTATCGTTCGGAAGAGCTCATGCATGCCGCTTCCAACCGCTATAAAATTACTGTACAAGTTGCCAATCGTGCCAAACGTCGCCGTTATGAAGGTTATTTTGAGGACAACTATTACATGAAACCCACAATTTTGGCGATCATCGAAATGTCGGACGAGTTGACTCAACCAGAGATCATTGGCGAATAGTCCGGGGTAATATGCAACGCAGATCAATCCTTTACTCTCTGCTGGCCTGCTTAGTGGCCCTATTGTTGACTTTGACTCCTCAATCCGGTCTGACTCAGAGTTCCACCTTGCATCCGGAATCATCATCTGACAAGGTATATCGGGCTTTTCCCGATCTACCCAAGAACAATGAATATAAAAGGGTAGAAAACGGGAAAATCAATTCTGAAAGCACATTGATTAGTCGTTTGATCCGTTATCACCAGGATGTAAAGAAACGGCCAACCGGGTATAGGATTGATTGGCTATTGACTATGTCTGACTATTTGGGTGTCAATGAACCAATCAAGGAGGGACAATATCCAGGTTATTCGACCTTGCAAGTCAATCCTATGAAGGATGATATCAAAATAATCCGCTCTCTCAGTAGATTTCAAAGAAGAGCTTTATTGGATTTTCTTGTTACGGTCTATGCCCCCGTCGAACAGGTGCACAAGGATATACCTTCTAAGGATGGTTCCACTAAGTCCGATATTCCAACTAAACCAGGACTTTCTAAACCTGGGGATGCCAAACTGCTGATGCAATGAGCGCTGATAATTTTTTACAAAAGGGTATTGGTTGGCGGATCGGCTGGAATCGCCACGCTCAGTTGTATCGGGGAATGCTCGGCGGGGAAGATTGGGCAATGGAACTGACAGATAAAGAATTTGAAGATTTTTGTCGTCTGTTTAGACAATTGGTAGATACTATAGAAACCTTGCAAAACGAGCTGATGGATGAGGAAAAAATCAATTGTGAGCTAGAAAGCGATCTTGTCTACCTTTCTACTGATGGCTATCCTGATTCCTATTCTTTAAGAGTTATACTCAGCCAGGGGCGGCGTGCTGAAGGTAACTGGAGCGCTGTTGCAGTAACACAGCTCAATGAGGCTCTGATCAATTTCTTGACAAGTGGGCAAAAAGGGAATTAAGATTAGGAATTGTCGGAATTCGGGGCGTAGCGCAGCTTGGTAGCGCACCACTTTGGGGTAGTGGGGGTCGTGGGTTCAAATCCCGCCGCTCCGATTTAATAAAATAAGCTCTGGATAAGGGTTTCAGCCAAATAATCAGTCTGTGAGTTCTCCCCCTTTGTAGGGTATAGTTGGGGCATTTTTTGGGCTTTTTCGCTATAATTTGGGTATGAATTGGGTATGATAAATACCATGACAAATACCGAAAGTAAGTCATCTAAAGGCACAGTATCTATAGAAGAATTCCAAAACCGTCTCCGACTGAGAAAGAAAGCACTGACAATTGAACTAGATATTGCTTCTAGTAACTTTGATAGTTCTCTAAAAAAGTATAAGCCTAGAAATAGGGCTTGGAAGACTGCGCATTCTCACGCCAACAGTTGTGAGTTGACGACCTCGGCTTTGACTGCTCCCGAACCACTCGCAGAACTCGCACCGACAGATATCCATTGGCAGGGGCGCGATCGAGAGGGATGAAAGTCAAGCACGAACTGCTATACAGCGATGGACAACCCTTACGGAGCGAGGAAGTCGCTCAATTGCTGGGAATTTCTCGACAAGCTGTAGATAAACGCCGGAGTAAGGGACAACTTTTGGCTGTTTCATTGAGAAAACGGGGTTATTTTTATCCTCTGTGGCAGTTTAAAGATGGGGGTGTTTTAGAGAGACTCAAATTGTTATTGGCAGCGTTGGCTAGGTTCGATGCTTGGACGCAGTTAATGTTTATTAAAACTGGAGATTTGCGGTTAAATAATCGCACTCCTTTAGAATGTTTGGTTGCTGGAAATATTGATGCTGTAATTAGTGCTGCTGCTTGTTATGGCGAACCAAATCCAGCCTGAAGAGCTGTTAAGTCCCCATCCATTGCCACCAGACAATTTTTATAGTAGAAATCTGCCAACCTTTACCAGTCGGGGGGATTGGTATCGATTAAATGCGGTGAAGTTTTCTTCTAGTTTAACCTGAGTTCGGGATAAGCAATCCCTGAAAGCCTTGTTCTTTCGTAGTTTATCTCAGTCAGATTTTAAAAATGTTATCGATGATGATCCATAGTTGAGAGAATTTCCAATAATAGTGGATATTTTGGAGAAAATGTTA